>SVKB01000033.1 GCA_015068665.1 Oscillospiraceae bacterium
TTCAGCTGCCCGTTCTTCGGGACTTAATTTGTACCTTGGCATATTAAAAACCTCCAAAATAATATTTTTATTATATATCATCTTGGAGGCTTCGTAAAGACTTTACACAAAATCCGGGGTTGTCTCAGCATGAGCTCTAAACACCTTGTTTTTTAGCCAAGCAGCTCGCACTGCTCTATCATCATCATAAGTGCTCTTGGCAGGTGGAACGGGTCTTTAACCGGTAAAGCGGCAGTTTCACCAACATTACAGTCGTTATCCAGCCAGTTATACCATTCACCGTAACCGTTCGGATAGTGAGAATATGCAAAGTCGCATATTTCCTCGTGAATATCAAGGAACCACTCATCCTTTGTGTGCTTGTATGCAAAAAGACATGCAACCATCGTTTCAAGCTGTACCCACCATGGTTTATATGTAGGCTTACCCCAGAAGCAAGGCTCAATTCCCTCGATATCAAGAGCAAGAATAAGTCCGCCCTTTTCCTTATCATGAGCTACCTCAATATGTCTTTTAATTATTTTACAGCATTTTAAGATATTTTCCTTTTCACCCTTGTCCTCAAAGATGGTGATTAAGAACCACATACATTCAATTGCGTGACCGGGAACACAGGTTCTCTCTTCCGGTGTGTTGGTATATCTTCCGTCAACATTAATAAATTCAACAAGAAAATCCTTCTCTTCGGAATAGAATTTATTTATTACCTCAAGAGCATATTCGTAGGCAACATCGCACATATCCTGTCTGCCAAAGGTTTTACCTGCCTGATAGAAGAAATATGAACAGCACATATTTACACCGTGAGTTTTCATTCCTTCGGGAATAACATAAGGTGCAACCCTGTAAGAGCCGGGGCGATTAATTCTGTCAACCATATTTTCATAGGTTTCAAACACTATCTGCTTTGCTCTTTCATCACCTGTTGCCCTGTAATATTCAGTCATACCGATTAATACAAAGCCGTCAACATAGATACTGATATCGTCATCAAGCATATTGCCGTCACCGTCAAAACGGTACATCCATTTGCCTGTTTCATCTCTGCCTGTTTTTAAAAGATAATTAAATAAGCCGTGAGCTCTGTCTAAATATTCCTGCTTCTTTTCAATTCTGTTGTAAAGTGCGGAATATGTCCATAACGCTCTTCCCTGTGACCAGATATAACGGTCCTTGCAAATAAGAGTTCCATCCTCTGCAAGACAGTTGTTTATCGCTCCTGATTCATCATAGGAATGCTTAAGCCAGTATGGCATAATCTCGTTTACAAGAGTATTTAAATACTTATCCCTATAGTTTTTAAAATTAAGCTTTGCCATTTTAAATTTCTCCTTCTATATAATCTGTAAAATAATATGGATCCGTTTTCATTTTATCTGCACCTACACGCCACATAGTGGGTGCATCAATAAGAAATGCTTCGGCGTTTAAGATACTTCCCCTTTTATATTCCATAAGGTCATAAAGACGGTCATATCTTTGTGCACGGTTATGTCCTTTTATCATATCGTGGTAATAATAATCTTTTCTTGTTACATTATCATGATAATCTATAAGAGTATACTTTCTTGTTACGGCACTTAAAACATAAGGAACTCTGACATACTCCTCTACGCCGTGCATTGAGGTGTTGCACTTAATACCGCAGCCCAACATAAGCACCTTGCCACCAAAACGGGGCAAAATTGCAAAGGGTGAATTTTCACCTACCGGCTCATTGTCAAGATAATGTTTTTTTGTATACTCCTCCTGCCTTAAACCGTAAGCCGCCACAGAATGAGTGGGGTTAAGGCTTCTTACAACATTATTTCTTTTCATGAAATAATTGGAGAAGGCACCTACATTAGAGGCAGTTGTATTTACATCAAAAACAGGATTTTCAGCTGTAACAAAGCGGTAGCTTAAGGTAGGAAACAAAAGTGTACCTCTATCCCCCACCGAAGCCTTGAGAGCCTCGAAAAAGGTATCAAAGCCACCTTCCACATATCCCATTGATTTATAGGACATGTGAATAAGGATATCGTCTCCCTTTTTTATGCCGATGCTTTTTAAATCCGAAATCAACCCCTGATAGCTCATATTAATCAACCTTTATATTTTTTATAACTATATTATAAAGTGGCTTGTCATTAAAGTCAACTTTTTCAGATGCAATCCTGTCAACTGAATCCATTCCCGATACAACCTTACCAAAGGCAGCATACTGACCGTCAAGATGAGGTGCATTCTGATGCATTATAAAAAACTGTGAGCCTGCGGAATCGAAATCAAAGGCTCTTGCCATGGAAATAACACCGCGCTCGTGCTTTAAGTTATTTTCCACTCCGTTAGCTCTGAATTCACCCTTTATTTCATATCCGGGTCCGCCTGTACCTCTGCCCTCGGGGCATCCGCCCTGAATCATAAAGCCTTCTATTACCCTGTGGAATATGAGTCCGTCATAAAAGCCCTTATTTGCAAGATATTTAAAGTTAGATACTGAAATGGGAGCAATATCAGGATAAAGCTCTAAAGATATTTCCTCACCGTTTTCCAGAGTGATTACACAATTTAACTTTTCTTTTGTTTCTATTATTTCAAAGGGGTATTTCATATTTTCACCTATTCTTTTAATTCAAATGTTGTTACGGGAATATCACCAAGATCTATTCCCATTTCCTCAGCTATTTTTTCAAGTTTCTCTTTGTCGGAAGCACTTATTTCACTGTTTGCTTCTTCCTTTTTTTCATCAGCCTTTGGCTCTTTAGCGGAATTTTCCTTATCGGAATTATCTTTACCTGAATTTTCCTTTATGCTGATTGTTTTTATTTTTACCTCCTGTAAAGGACGGTCATTGGCATCCGTAGGAGCCGTTGCGATTTCATCAACAACCTCCATACCGTTTACAACCTTTCCGAAGGCAGCATAGTCACCGTCAAGATGAGAAGCTTCCTTATGCATAATAAAGAACTGAGAGCCTGCTGAATCGGGTGGAGTGGCACGTGCCATTGAAAGAACTCCTCTTGTATGCTTCAGATTATTTTCAAAGCCGTTAGAGGCAAATTCTCCCTTTATGCGGTGACTCGGTCCGCCTGTTCCTGTTCCGTTGGGACATCCGCCCTGAATCATAAAGCCTTCTATTACTCTGTGAAAAATAAGTCCGTCATAGAACTTATCCTTTGCAAGATAAACAAAATTTGAAACGGTTACAGGTGCAATATCGGGATAAAGCTCAATCTCAATCACCTTTCCGTTTTCTAAAATGATATCCGCTTCAATCGGCTCCTTAGAGGTTATTATTTCAAAAGGATAGCTTAAAGCTTCAGGATTATCTCCTGATCCTTCCCCGTTACCGGAGGTTAAGGTTGTGTTTTTGCCGCAGCCCGTAAAAATCAGGCTTAAAGCTAATATCAAGGTTAAAATCAAACTTATTTTTTTCATATTCTACCTCCCTGTACTTCCGTAGCCGCCAAGTCTCTCTCCGTCGGCATTATCGTTATCTGCTTTTAAATACTTCTGGAATATGCCCTGACCTATTTTATCCCCCTTTTTAACGGTAACATCAAAGGGGAAGAAATTGTAGAAGGCAAACATTATATGTCCGTCATTATCAGGATTTTCAAAATAATCGCTGTCTATTACGCCAACTGAATTGGCAAGGATTATTCCCTTTTTCATAGGATTTGAGGAACGGTTATAGATATACAGAACCTCATCCTCAGGCATATAAGATTTTATTCCTGTTTTAACTAAAGTCGGCTTAAGAGGATTTTCCTCCTTAGCGGTAATGCTTTTTATTACCTTTTTGAAATAGGATTCAATAACAGTATCCTCAGCGGCACAAAAATCATAGCCGGCACTGTTTTTAGTGCTTCTTTCGGGAAGGGTTATTTCCTTATCCTCAAAGCCCTTACACAACATAAAGCCTCTTATTCTCATTTTTTAAAACCTCCCATTAAACAGTTTTATCCCAAAGCCTTGCGGCTTTGAGATAAAAACTTATTTTACATACACTTGGACCATCCGCATACACACTGAACACAGCCGGCTTCATGGCGAAGCTTTTCACCGCATTCGGGGCAATTGGTCATGGTTGAAACATCGTCATCAAGATTGAATGCAACCTGATCCCTATCCTTTTCCTCGTGATTAGCAGGAGCCTGAGCTGTGCTTCCTAAGAAAAGATCGGTAGTATATTCTTCTTTTAATGCCTTGGCAATAATATCAGGACAGGAAATACCGTCAAGATATTCACCCTTCGTTTTATATCTTACACATGCAGGACAGGTAATGTTTTTCAGCTGGTCGATGATTTCGTCAACTAAAACACCGCTTCTTAAGCACAGTGAAATCATTCTGTTAAGACCGTCAATATTTGATTTACAAATACCGTTTTTAGAGGTATTAACGAAGGATTCAACAATGTTACCGCTTCTGTCTCTGTTAATTGTAACATATAAGTTACCGCAGGCAGTTTTATATTTTGTGGTAGTGCCGTAGGTTTTTCCCAAAGCGGCACGGCTGATAGGTCTTACTGAGTCAAAGGAGAATTCCTCCTTCTTTTCTTCAACAGGAGTCGCATTTAACAGTATTCCGCTTCTTCTGCAGTTATCTCTGTAAATGGTTACACCCTTAAGACCCTTTTCCCATGCGGTTACATAAAGATCAAATACATCCTGAGTTGTAAAGCTTTCAGGAACGTTAACGGTAGAGCTTATGGATGCGTCAATATGCTTCTGCCAGATAGCCTGCATATTGATTCTTTCCTTATAATTAAGGGTCATAGCGGTTACAATGTAACCCGGAAGCTCTTCTTCCTCTTTGATACCCTTGATTTCCATCAGCTCGTTAACGATAGGTGTATAAACCTTATAGAATCTGTCTTCACCGTAAAGAGACTGAGTTCTTCTTACATAAGAAATGTTATAGATAGGCTCAATACCGCCGCTTATACCAAGCATGGTTGAAATTGTACCGGTAGGAGCAATTGTAAGAAGCTGGCTGTTTCTTAAACCGTTTTCCTTAACTGCCTTTTTGGTAGCCTTGGAGGTATTGGAAATAAAATACGGAGAATTCATAACCGCATTTTCATCATACATAGGATAAGTGCCGAATTTCTTTGCAAGCTTAGAGCTGGTAAGTATAGCACGGTCTGCCATTGCAAAACCGATTTTATCACAAATTTCTAAAGAAGCCTCGCTTCCGTATTTGATACCAAGCTTGATTAAGCAGTCACCAAGACCCATGATACCAAGACCGATCTGACGCCAGTTGTTAACACTTTCTCTTTGCTCCTTCAAAGGATGAAGAGGAAGACCTTCTTCTAAAACCTCATTCAAATAGATAACCGACTGCTCAACAGCCTCACCGAAGCTTTCAAAATCAAACTCTGCATTTACCTGATATTCATTTTCAACGAAGGCTGCAAGGTTAAGGCTTCCAAGAAGACAGCTTCCGCCTGCGGGAAGGGGCTCTTCCGCACAGGGGTTAACACCTGCAAAATGGAAACGGTCATCCTCGCTTAAAAGATTCCAGTTTTCAATTCTGTCCCAGAAAAGGGCACCGGGCTCTGCCATATCCCAGTTGTTAAGCACAAGCTTATTGAATAATTCTCTTGCTTTTACCTTCTTTTCAATAACCTCACCTGTTTCCCCTCTTGTATAGGAAAGAGTCCAGAAATCATCGGTTTTAACAGCTTCCATAAAGCCATCGGTTATTCTTATTGAAATGTTAGCCTTGGTTACCTTATCAAGGTCATTCTTTATATCAATAAAGGATTCAATATCAGGATGGTCGCAGCTTAATGAAATCATAAGAGCGCCTCTTCTTCCCGACTGACCGATAAGCTCGGTAACAAGTGAATATAAATCCATAAAGGAAACGCTGCCTGTGGTTTCCTTTGCGGCATTGTTTATTTTTGCGCCGGCAGGAGAAAGCTTGGATATATCAATACCGCAGCCTCCGCCGTAGGAAAAGGTTCTTGCAAGCTTGGTTGCACATTCAAAAATGCTTTCTATATTATCCTCGGGAGGTGTAATAACATAGCAGTTGGAATAGGTAATCTTTCTGTTTTCCTTATTAAGCCCTCTGCTTGCTATAATTCTTCCCCCGGGCAAGAATTTTTTCTCCATCATAAATTCTTTGATTTTTTTGTTACCGCCACTTACTCTTTCAAAAAAATCGTCAAAGGATTCCTTGTTATTCTGATACTTCTTTAACCAGATATCCCTTTGCAAATCGGTTTTAAACCAGTTTTCTTCTGTGTAAATCCCCATTACTCTCGTCCTTTCTTTTTATTCTTTTCCCCGATCCGGCCAAAACACTAAATATGTGGTTTGTTTTTTATAAGCAGGATGCGTCAGTATCCCGAAGTATATCATTTTTATTTTCAGGCAGGGCATTTTCACGGTGTTTTTCATACAATTACTTTAAAAAGCCCTTTTCACACAAAAAAGATACTGACGCATCCCTCTTTAAAAGCCTTGCGGGGACAGTATTTTCTCACATATTCGCAAACACAATATCTATGAGTGCATTACCGATTATACAACATATATAGTGTTATGTCAAGGGATTTTCAGCATATAAAAAATATTTTTTTAAAAGGTGTATTTTAATTAATTTGTATGTATATTTTGATTTTCAAAAAGATTGATTTTAAGGCATTTTTAAAAATGGAATGTGTATTTATGCATAAAAATATGTATAAATACCGTATAATATTTTTTTAAGACCGGACATATTTTAATTGCTGAAACTATTTTTTACTCCAAACCACATATATAGTGTGTCTTATTTTTTCTCATAACCATTTAATATAACGAAACAAGCACCGCTCGTTTTCACGAACGGTGCTTGTTAAAAATTATTATTTTTTACTTATATGCTTTAATAAATCTGTGAAGCATTGCTGCGATTTCTACACGCGTCGCATAGTCATAGGGATTAAGGGTGCTTTCAGTTCTGCCCTTAATCACACCGCTGCCAACTGCCCACTGCATAGAAGGTATTGCATACTCGGAAATCTTAACAAAATCGTCATAAGATAAGATGTTTGTGTTTTCCCCTACCGATACATCATATCCCTTATACTTTGCATACCTGTACATAATAGTTGCAATCTGCTCTCTTAAGATATCCTGTTCGGGTGCGTATTCAGTATTGGAATATCCTTTAATTATTCCGTTCTGCTGTCCCCACGCAACAGCCTCAGCATAATAAGCGTTTTTATCAACATCCGAAAAAGTCGCTTTTTCCGAAATTTCAGGTTCTCCTTCCGTACGGTAAAGAACCGTAATCATCATCGCTCTTGTAATATTGCCGTCAGGTGTAAATGTGGTTTCGGTTGTACCTTTAAAAATATCATTTTCAATCACATAGTCTGTATCAAAGTGATACCACTGTGTAATATCAAGGTCACTGAATTTTACTGACGGACAATTATGCCCTGATTCTTTGGGCTTATCATCAGCTTCGGTTGATATTTCCTTCCACTTTGCGTAAAGAGTAAAGCTCTTTGTAACCTTTGTATCAAAGTCATATACGATTGTGAATTTCTCATCTTCGTACCAGCCTTCAAATGTAAAGCCGTCTTTTTCGGGAGTTTCAGGCTGTGAAACCTTACTGTTTCTTGCTACGGTTCTGTTTGCCACAGTTGTTCCGCCATTTGCTTCAAACTTAACGGTATAGCTTGAAATTCCCCCACCGCCGCCTCCGCCTGAAGGTTTGGTTCCTGTCTTTTCATACTGAACTGTTACAACATTTGAATTTTCATCATTGGTTACAATTTTTGAACCTTTAAAAACATATCCGTTTTCCGCGATACCCTCAACGGTATGATTTTCGTCAACCGTGATGGTAACTGTTGCGGTGTATTCGGTATTGTAGCCGAATTTATCAGTTACTGCCGGTGACCATACAGCTGTTGCCGTATAACCGTCACCTTTTATCTCAGTCTGGGGAGCTGAGTTTCTTAAAGGAGCAGTAAGTGGAATTTCACTGTCAATTGTTAACTTTTCAATGGTAACCGTATATTCCCCAACAACTATATCATTGTGGTTTTCGTCACCGTCAACAATACAGGTAACCTTATATTCTCCTGCTGAGGTTCCTTTTGATACAGTTTCGGTTGCCTGTGTTCCTCCTATATAATACTTCATTGTACCGCCCGTTGCTGTACCGGAATTTAACAGTTCCTGAGCCGATCCGTTATATACAAGACCTGTTTTCACAGTCGGAGCGGTAACAACAGGATTTACCTTTGTGATGATAAAGCTTGTGCTTGCCGTGTCTTTATAATTACCTTTACCTGTTACTGTTACGGTAGCCTGACCTGCATTGATGTTATCGGAATACGAAACAGTATAATCGGTATCTTTTATAAGTGTAGCTCCATCCAATGTAACAGAGATAACTTCAGGTGTTATTGCATTTGATGTGTAGGAAAGATTTGAGTTATTATCAAGAGCAATAACTGCACTGCTTATTGATTTTGGTGTAATTGTAACATCAAGGGTTGCAGTCACATTATCAACTGTTAAGCTTGCGGTAAATGTACCGGTGTTCTTTCTATCGCCTGTGTACTGAACAGCCGGCATTGTAACACCGTCGATTGTGCCGTTTACTGTTACAACCTTTTCGCTTCCGTTATAAACAAGATTATCGGGAGCAACAAGTGTTACGGTTGAGGTCGGATTCGGGCAAACGCCGAATGTACCTTCGCAAGTAGCCTTTATCATATTACCGCTTGCAGAAAACTTCCAGTCGTGAGTATGAGGAAGTGCTTTGAAAGCCACATCAACCTCTATAGCTTTTCCGGGCATTGTAAAGGTATAGTTGTTATTGGTAACAAAGGCAGTTACATCAGTATTATCAACAACAAGCCTCTCAAGTTTATAGCCGGTATTCGGGTGTACGGTAACAGTTACATTGGCATCCTTAACTATAAAGCTTGATGTTTTATTATGTTCAGCATAACCGTTTGCACTGCTGTTTATTGTAAGCTTGAATGAAGGTGCGTGTTTCAGCTTGACATTTATCGTTTCACCAATCCGGTTGTTTTTATTTTCAAGCATAACAGCTGTAGCCACAGTCGAGCCAAGTCCATCATTAAGAATATAGGTCAGAGTAAATGATTCCACGCTTACACGTGCCAGGGTATCACTTATAACATCTACATTGATTATTGACCAACCACCGGATTTTTCCTGCTTAAACAGTGCTTTAAGTCCACCTGAATTATTGAACATAGTGAGATTTTCACCGGTAATTTCAAGAATAAATGGGAAATCGTCACTGACATTGAAGGTTTTTTCTGCTGAATTGTAAGCCGGGCTGTTACGGTTAAAGTCAATGCTTGCTACATAAGGAGCAGGAGCAATACTGAATTCTACGCTTGCCGTTGCACCGCCAACTGTAATTTTTGCGATGTATGTACCCGCTTTGACAGCCTTTCCATCGGTCAAAGAGTCTGTTTTTGCTTCATAAACTATATTTGCACTGTAATCGGTACCGTCAACATTATTGGTGACGGTTGCAGTTGCCGCCTTGCCGTCATAGTCCTTATCGGAAGCAGAGATAACTATGGTTCTCGCACCTGTTTCGGGACAATTTGCCGTCTGACAGACAGCCGTTATGGTGGAACCTGTAGCTGTGTAGGTCAGGTTACAGGTGTGACCTGTTGACTCAACAGTCACCTTTGCTGCTTTGGAAGTTACTGATTTTGGAGCATAGCCTGACTTACTGTTTGTTACTACACAGTAGTAATAAGTAATACCTGTTATGTCAGTAGGAGGCATATAAGTAGCATCGGTAGCACCGGTTATGGCAGTGCCGTCAGAGGCGTCTCCGTCATTTTCACTGTACCACTGGTAGCTAAGTATACCTCCGTCATCACCGTTGGTTGCAGTAACACTCAAAGCCGCTGCCGAATAGTTATGAGGGTAGCTTGCATCAGCAGGCTGAGTGCTGATATCAGGAACAACAGGTTCGTCCTCCAGTACAGATACGGTACCGTCGAACCACACGTGACCGATGTTTCCATTCATAAAATCCTCCCTCATTCCTTCATTAGGGTCATATGAGTATCTTTTAGAAGTTATATTATGATGGCTGTACATTTTGCCGTATGCAAGAAGCTTATAAAGGTTACCCGGCAACTGACCCGAGCTCATCCCATCGGCCTCGATTACAAACTTAAGAATATTAAAGGTACCTGCCTTAAGAACTGTTACACAGCCATTGTGGATAGTCAGGCTCTGTATCTTACCGTCGGTTACGGTCACCTTTCCGCTATAGCTTTCCACATCACCGCCGATGTTCGCATCAATAACCAGTGTGCCGTTGTTCTCTATACGGCCATTATAGCTACCGTTGCCTGTAACCGTCAGATTGCCGGTATTATTAAGCGTGGCAGCATTAACGGCGTAACCGTTAAGATCTATAGTAGTAGTAAAGTTAACAGACTTCCCCTGAGCAAGATGTGCATTAGCCTGTAGTCTTATATAGGCAGGCTTTGCCGCAAGGGCGGCTGCCAGTGTACCGGAGCTATTCAGCTTATCCGCACCTTCTCCCCACTGTGCTTCAATGGTGGAGGTTGGAAGCAGCTGAACCTTACTACTGTAGGCATTGCCTGCCATAATATATTCAGTTTCCACCTCACGGATATAGAATACAATCTCTGTACCTGCAAGTGAACTGTCAAGAAGAAGGACAAAGCTGCCGTCAGCATCAGGTGTCACATACCGATATTCACTGTCATTAATATGGTATTCAAGTTTTTTATCCCTGTCCGCCTCGGCAACAGTAACCTTAAAGCCGGCAGAGGTTATGTCGGATACGGTAACCGGAGTCATAGGATTAATGTTAGTTTGTTGTGCAATCGTGTATTCAACGAATGCCGATACAGTGTCAACAGTAAGCTCTGCTTTATATGTACCGGGAGTAGTTGGAGCTGTACTACCAAGATAATTCCAGTAATCGCCGATTTTCTCATAGTAGACGATATCGGGCAGTGAGTTGATATTACCGATAGAGGTACCGCCGGTAACGGTAGCTTCATTACTTCCGGTTCCCCCATACTCTGTAAGTGTGGGAGCTACGATTGTAACACTCTTGTTTGCGGTGCTGTCGCACTGACCGCTACCTTCACAGGTTGCTTTTACGGTGTTTGTACCGTATAGCTTATATGTCCACGTATGAACATGAGAAAGCTTAAAGGTTGCATTTACGGTAACGTTACCTGCAGGCATGGTAAAGGTATTGTCACTGTTAATATCCACTTTGGTTCCGCTCTGATAAACAGAAATAGAGCTAAGCTCATAGCCGGTATCGGGAGTAACTGTAAGAGCGACAGTTTCTCCGGCAGCCGCCTGAGTCTTATCGGCGGTAACCGTGCCGTTTGAGATTGTGCTGTTAATTTTTACTGTGTAAGTTTCGGGAGCACAGCTTACGTGAAGCTCTTTAGTTTCACCTAAATATTCCCACTTACTTACCTCACTGTTCCATTTTATACGAAATGACATAGCGGAAGAAATACTGCTTACCTTTCTATGTTCGGGACGCTTATCCGAAAGATATTTCGCCATATCAAAGGTAATCTCGTAAACCATACCGGAATCGGTAGAGGTAATATCTGTAACGTAAGCGCTGTCATAATAGGGGGCAATAATATCGTGTGAAGAATCCCCGTCGCACACAAGCTTAAAGGGATAAGCTCCCCCCTCCTTAAAGTCCTCCGGACCGTCAGGCTTAATGAGCACTACACCTTCTACTACGATTTTCTGATCTGCAGTTATATTTGTAATTGTATATATGCCATCCCCATCGGGAGTAAGTGTACTGTAGGTAGCAGCATCGTCAGCCATATTACCTGCTTTAACTGTAAAGGCAGCTGTCTTTTCATATCCCGGATTAATTTCCACGGTAAAGGAATAGCTTCCGCCATCTGTTACAGGAAATACGGTATCCGCTGTTCTTTTAACGGTTACGGGACCGGAGGTTGCGACAACCCTGTGATAAACTCTGAAGGTTGCTGTAACGTCTACTGCATTCGCGGGCATCGGGAATGTGTATTTATTATCGGTAACATTTGCGGTTACATTCGTGCCGCCTACCGTGAGAGTTTCCAGAATATACCCGGCATCAGGTGTAACTGTCAGAGTAACTGTGTCGCCCTCTTTCGCTTCGGAAACGTCTGCTTCGACTGTACCGTTTTCAATGGAATCACTGACGGTAACGGTGTAGGTTGTTAGTGTGGAAGAAACGTTCTTCACTATGGGCATTCCACCGAATGTGTTCCCTGTATAAGCCTCAGAAACGGCAACATGGGTTAAGGAGCATCCTGTAAAAACATAGTTACCAATTGAAGGTTCTGACGTGCCAAGATAGTTCGCTGTCGCCGCACTTACCGAAAGCGTAAAGCCCGGTATAAATGTGATAAGCATAGTTAAGGTTAAAACCCACGCTGTTATTTTATAAAATCCGGTTTTGTATTTCATAAATTCCGTCCTTTCATTATATATTTTGCCTTTTATAAAAGGGTATTTTTGTTATGCAAAAAATATTATTCTTTCGGCTTATCCACCCCATCCAGCCTTTTTACAAAGCTTTCAAACATATCCTTTGCCATCTTTTCATAATCGGTTTTAAGAATTTTATCAATAACCTCAGTTCTCTTTTCTTTTGATACCTCATAAAGCATAAGTAAAGAATCAAGTATTACCGACACCTTTTTATCTAATGTAAAGCTCCTGTCACATAAGGTTTTAAGTGCCGCAAATTCAATTCCCGAAGCCACAACCTCTATATTTCTGAAATCATGCTCACTCCATCCGGGAAGATCATCCTTAAAAAGATTGTAGTTCTTTTCCTCTGCCCACAGCTTGATGTGGTCAAAGGTATGTGGGAGGCTATATGCGGAATAGTATAAATCCCATGCATTTTTGTCATTTTCACACAGTGCAATCTGCGCTGTAACCTCCATTGCATAGGCATAAACATTATCCTTAACATCATTATATACATCATCAATAACTGATATGTGAGATTCCATAAGCTCCTCAACAAGTACCTTAAACAAATCCTCCTTAGAGTGAAAGTAATAGGTTATATTACCAATCTTAACTCCGGAATCAGCTTCAATCATCTTGAAGGTTGTTTTTGTGTACCCGTTTTCAAGAAATAATTTTACCGCAGAACGGATGATGTTTATTTCCGTTTCGGTATAAGGTGTTAACCTGCCATGCCTGTTAACAATGCTGTTTATCATACGGCACCTCCAAATGCATTTAGTATGTATACTAAACTTATCACAAATGCATAAAAATGTCAATAGTTTTTTAAAAATTTTTCCAATAATAAATACCATATCAGCTTTCCTGAATAGCATTTGAGATGGAAAGTTAATATAGTAATAAAAAGATATTTATCAGTAGTGCAAGCCTTATTGTACCTTAAGCACCACTTTACCTATATTTTCACCGTATAAAGCTAAATGCCAAAATGGAGAAAAAATGGCGAAGTAGATGGAGAACTTGTGATTAAAGCCTTGCAACTATAATTCAATAATTATCAAAATCCGATTTTACATTTTAGTGTAAAGTCGGATTTTTTAATTCATAATAAACAAAAGAATATCAATGACATATTTTGATTTAAAACATTTTTCAAAAACTTGCTTTGTTTTATTTTGAGTTGAGTTGACAAATCGAAATAATCATGTTAAAATATACTTGAAATTTTGAGATAAGAAGGTGTTGATATGCAAAGAGCCGGAGAATATATCACAAATTTAAGCGGAGAGGCTGAATACAAGTCTTTTCGTCCTACACCGCTACCGGTAGAAATAAATATGGATGTAGAAATGATTTCCTTGCTTACAGATGCAACAAAGGCTTTAGCAACATTAGATACATTGTCGAGTTATATTCCTAATATGAATTTATTTGTGTCTATGTATGTGCGTAAAGAAGCATTACTGTCATCACAGATTGAAGGAACACAGGCAACTTTGGAAGATGTATTAGACCCATTGATTGAAAAAAATACAAATCAAAATGTAGCTGATGTAATTAATTATATAAAAGCAACCGAGTTTGCTCTTGAAAGGCTAAACTCACTCCCACTATGCAATAGACTTATAAAAGAAACTCACGAAGTTTTAATGAAGGATGTACGAGGTCAGGAAAAGAATCCGGGAGAATTCAGATATTCTCAAAACTGGATAGGTAGCGCAGGCAGTACATTGAAAAATGCACGATATATTCCGCCTAATCCTGAAGATATGAAACAGGCAATGTCTGATTTAGAAAAATATATAAATTCAGATGATGAATTGGATTTGTTAATTCAGGCAGCCTTAATCCACTATCAGTTTGAAACAATACATCCGTTTTTGGATGGTAATGGTCGTGTAGGCAGATTGTTAATCACTCTGTTTTTAATGGAGAAAAAGAGATTAAATACTCCTGCGCTTTACATTTCTTATTACCTTAAAAATAATCGAATTGAATATTATGACCGTATGAGTGAAGTGAGAAACAAAAACAATTACGAACAATGGATAAAATTCTTTCTTCGTGCAATCAAGGAATCCTCAGAAGATGCAGTTGAAACAATTAACAAATTATCAGAATTGCACGACAAGAATATTGCAATTATAGAGCAAATGGGCAGAGCTTCAAAAACTGCAAAACAAATTTTTGATTATCTCGAAAAAAATCCTATTATAGACATAAAGAAAACATCAGAAGAATTGTCTCTTGCATTCAGTACCGTTTCAGCAAGTGTAAAAAGACTTGAAGAATACGGAATACTTGTGCAGACTAATAATGCAAATCGTAATCGTGTGTTTGCTTATGAGGATTATCTTGGGATTTTGAGAAAAGATACTTAAAAACGGAATTACAGATATAGAATGGTTGAAAAGAGTTTAGTTGATAAATTTAATATAGATACCAATATCCACGACCAACTCGGGGAAATTATTTCTGCGGCATATCCTGATGAAAACGATGTAGACCAAATTCGCAAAAGAATTAGATTAACTTCTAAGAAAACTTTAATAAATGAATTTAATCATTTTGAAGGAAATCTTAGCATTTTCCAACCGGCAATCGACATTACTGAGCAAGCACTTTGGAAGGAACATGCTAATCTTCTTAGCTTTGTTAGTACATTATAATTTAGTTTGATTAAATAAAGCATTAAACCGTAATATCAGTTGAAAGATTGGTATTGCGGTTTTTATTTTATAATTTTATAAAAACCTATTGACATTCGCTACTACATAGCGTATAATAAAAAACAAGATGTAGAAACGAAGGAGGAAACTACTATGAAAATATCAGAAACCGAAATGGAAATTATGAGAATAATCTGGGATAAAAACGCTAAGGTAACGACAAGTGAACTTGCCGAGAAAATGCCTGATAAAAAGCTTACGACTATTTCTACCCTTGCCGGCAGACTTATTGATAAAGGCTGCTTAAAATCAGAAAAGATTGGTCGAAGCCATGTTCACGAATATGAAGCTATTATATCGGAACAGGAATATCAGGCAATGCAGACAAAGGAATTTGTAAGGTCAATTCACAGAGGAAGTGCAAAGAGTCTTATTTCAGCTTTGTTCCATGATGAAGATTTTACCAAAGAAGATATTGACGAACTCAAAAGGTTTATAGAGGAAAAGGGTGATGAATAATGTTAGAGTCAATAATAACATCAACCCTTACAGGCTCCATTGTCTGCGCTGCGTTGTTGATATTCAAAAATAAAATTTTGGCACTACTTGGAGGAAAGGCATTATATTACATAAGCTTAATTGCAATGCTCGTGTTCATTCTGCCAATGAATATCGGAGACATATCACTTCCTAAAGTGCCTGTAAATCAAACAATAAATGTTACTGAATTTGAAGCCACAGTTCCGGATACTAACACCGATACTGTTCAGGCTCAGGTGGTTTCCCAGGAAGCTCCGCAAGAGGTGCAGCATAATGCAATGCCACAGCCCTCAAATTTAGTAAGAAGGTCAAATCCAATAACAATGCAGGAAATACTGCTTGCAGTTTGGCTTTTAGGTTTTATAATTTCAATGTGCAGATACTTCATTTCATATTTCAGATTCAAAAAGAAAATCTGTGGATTTGAAGCACACGATGTTATAGATGGCTTGGAAGTTATTAAGAGTCCCCTAATATCATCGCCACTTGTATTTGGATTCTTCAGACCGACACTTGCGATTCCTGAGATTGAAATGAACGAAGAAGACTATAACCTTGCAATCAAGCACGAAATGGTACATTACAAGCATCACGATTCATGGTTTAAGCTCTTTGCAGTAATTGTCAATTCAATTTGTTGGTTTAACCCGATTACATATTTTATGGTGAATTTAATCGGCGAAGCGTGTGAATATGCCTGTGATGAACAAGTAACAAAAGAAATGGATATGACAAACAAAAAGCAGTACAGCACAATGATACTTTCTATGGTTTGTCAGGCTTCTCCGGCTCTTTCAAGCAATATGGTTAAAAACAAAAAACAACTTAAAAGGAGGTTCGAGATGATTATGAAAAAGAAAAGATTTAGTGTATTCAGAACAGTATTATGTACGGTGCTTATGTTAGCACTTACCTGTAGCAGCGTGGTATTGGCAAATGAAGTTGCTCCACTTGTTTCCTCTTTGTTGAAAGATGATTATGTTTATGTTGCTAACTTCGGAAAAGGAAATTATAATGGTTTT
>SVKB01000034.1 GCA_015068665.1 Oscillospiraceae bacterium
TAATGGTCTCGCATATCCATTATAACAGACATTTTGAATTCTGGCGAGTATGTTTTGTTTTTTCTTCCTGTTTTACCCATAAAAAATATGCACCTCCAAAAGTGTCTAACTTTTGGGGTGCATATCAAATTGCGTCCTTTTTTATTAAAAAAAATATTGTAAATCAGACTGTAAAATGATAAAATAGGTGTTGTAGTAAAGATAAAAGGGGGACTGTTATGGATAAAAAAAATCACGATATATTTATAAGCTTTTCCTTTAAGGATCAGGCTCTTGTAGAAGTGGTTGCGGAAAAGCTTTTGGAAAAATATAATATAACCTACTGGATGTGTACCGAAAAGCTTCGCGGCGGCGATCACTTTAAAGGGGAAATTGTTGAGGCTATCAATAAGGCAAAGGTTGTCCTTATGATTCAAAGTAAAAACTCCATTTCCTCCAGAGAGGTTCCCAAGGAGATTGCAGTATCCCTTGAAAAGCATAAAACGGTCATACCTTTTGTTATAGACGATGCCGAGCTTAACGGAGATCTTGAATATGACCTTATAGGAATTCATCATGTGGATGCAAGAAAGCCTACTCTTGACGAAAGAATTGAAGAGCTTGCAATGCAGATATATGCTCTTCTGGATAAATCCTCGGATGAGCTTGGAGATGCCTGGTCGGAGCGAATGAAAGCCACGAAGCTGGTTTCATCAGCTCCCGTTCTTCCTAAAAAGATTTTTGTTGGAAGAGATTCCATTCTTAAAAACCTTGCCGACGGCTTTAAAAGCGGTGAGCGTGTTCAGTTTCTTTTCGGAATCGGCGGAATCGGTAAAACCCAGATAGCCAAGCAATATGCCGTAAGACATAAGGCTGACTACGATACCGTCATATTTGCAACCTATAACGGCAGCATAAAAAATATGATAATACGGGAAGCTCCGTTTACCTTAGAGCCCGAACTTGTAAGATTTGTAACAGCAGATGGGGAAACAGAGAGTGATGATGCATTCTTTGTAAGAAAGCTTGAAAAGATAAAAAAAGCTTCGGATGAGCGAACCTTGATTGTAATTGATAATTTCGACACCGATTCGGATGATGAATTAGAGAGTCTTATTGAGGGTAAATATCATCTTCTTATTACCACCAGATGCGACTATTCAAAATTTTTCCCTACCGTTAAGGTGGAGCCGATTGATTCCATTGAGGATGTTAAGGAAATTTTTCTTAAAAACTATGACGGCTATGAGGTGGAGGCGGATGATCCCGAGCTTGATAACCTTATTGAGCTTGTAAACAGACATACCTATACCGTAGAACTTCTTGCACAGCACATGGAAAACAGTGGTCAGACACCGAAGGAGATGATAGACGCTCTTAAAAGCAACGGCGTTTTATCAATGAACGAAACGGTGCTCTCTCCCGATATGAAAAAGCATACTGCATACGAAAATCTTCTTAAAATGTTTGAGGTCTTTTCCTTAAGTGAGGAAGAAAAGAATGTATTAAGATATCTTTCTTTTATGCCCTTATCGGGAGTTAATGCAAGGGAATTCAAAGGCTGGGCAGGTCTTGATTCCTTTCAGCTTATAAAGCAGCTTGAAAACAAAAGCTGGATAATAAAAAATCAGGAGGGGATATGTCTTCACCCCATTATAAGAGAGGTGGTAAGTCATCAGCTTCCTGCCGATGAGGAAAATTGCGGGGACTTTTTAAAAGCCTTTACCGAAACCATTGACGATAAGAAAATGTGGGTTGCAACCGGTGCACAGCGAAATAAATATGCTGTAATCGTAAATGAGATTCTGGAAAAATTCCCCGAAATAACAAAGGCAACCGAAGAATTCTATTATTACGGTCAGAATCTTTTATGCTACAGTGTTGACTTTAATAAAGCCCTTGAGCTTTCCGAAAGACTTTATGATTACCATAAAAAAACGTACGGAGAAGAAGCCTTTAAAACTGCCCGCGCCGCCTTTAAGTGCGGTTGGGTATATTCCTTTAATTCCCTTACGGTTCCTTATGCAAAAAGGTCAATTGAATGGATGCTTATTGCAGATAAGCTTTTTAAAAATATAAAAATGGAAACAAGCGATGAAATTTCAAGGCATACGATGACAAAAACAAGTCTTTCAAAAATGAACTTGCTTCTTTTTAATAAAGCGGGGGATGAATTATGTCTTCGTCTTGCGGAGGATTATGCACGGGATGCTTTTTTACATGCAACCGAAAGCTTTGAAAAGGGAGATTTCCATTATGTAAAAACAGCAGGCGCCTCAACTCATCTTGCCGAAGCATTGTATGCAGGCGGCAGATATGATGAGGCTTATGAGGCAATTGAAAGGGCTATAGATATACTTATTGATACCTATAAAGATGAGAATAATTCCGATATGCCTTTCTCATATTATGTAAAAGCCCGTATTCTTTATGAAATGGGAAAGACAGATGAGGCAATAGCTCTTGGTGAAAAAACTGCTAAGCTTTATGAACGCTTTTTCGGGGGCGGATATCCTAAGCTTTATGAAACTTATATCCTGATTGGGGATTGCTGTCTTTCAAAAGGGGATACTTTCCTTGCCGTTTCCTCTTATGAAAAGGCAATAAAAATTGCAGAGGATATTTTTCCGCCCACTGCTGCGGAAATTACAGAAATTACAGAAAAAATAAGTAAATTAAATAACCGTTCTTTATAGTGGAGGATTTGATATGAGATTTTCAGGTATTGATTTAAAAACAGAAAAAACACTTAATAATTTATACAATCGTATTGCAAAAAAAACTGAGAATATAAGTGAGTATATTTTTGAAAAAGGAAATGAATTTGAAGTTTCATTTTCAGAGGGCAGGGTATATGTATCCTACACCTCCGATTCGGAAATGTACCGTTCCCTTCTTCTTGGTGTATATCTCTCAGATAAAGGAGAGAATTCCCGGATTAAAGAAGCATTGCAGTTTGACAATGCAGGCGTTATGCTTGATATGTCCCGCGGTGGTGTTATGACTAAGGATGCATTAAAAGAATATATGGAGTATATGGCTCTTATGGGGCTTAATTCACTTATGCTTTATATGGAGGATGTATACGAGGTTCCGGGTTATGAGTATTTCGGATATATGCGGGGCAGATACTCAAAGGACGAGCTTAAGCAAATTGATGAGTACGGAAAGAGCCTGAATATTGAAGTTATTCCGTGTATTCAGACCCTTGGCCACTACGAGCAGTATATAAAATGGACTGAGGGTAAAAAAATGTCCGATACAAATACGGTGCTTATGATAGGGGATGATGCTACCTATCAGTTTATTGAAGCAATTATAAAAACTGTTTCGGAATGTTTTACCACTAAAAAAATTCATATAGGTATGGACGAAGCCTGGGGAATGGGCAAAGGAAATTATCTTGCAAAAAACGGTTTGAGAGACGGAACCGAGCTGTTTTGTGAGCATATAGAAAAAGTTAAGAGAATTGCCGATAAATACGGTCTTGAATCTATGATATGGAGCGATATGTTCTTCCGTTTTGCATCGGATTCTCATGGCTACTATGATGAAAATGTATCGGATGTTTCAAAGGCGAAGCCTCTTGTTCCTCAGGATGTAAGCCTTGTATACTGGGATTATTACCATAAGGATGAAAAAACTTATGAGGATATGATAAAAAAACATAAGCAGATTACTGATAAAATTGTCTTTGCAGGGGGTATATGGTTATGGAGAGGTCATATCCCTGATTACCGTTTTACATTTGATACAACCGATGCAGCTCTTAATGTGTGTAAAAACAATGCTGTTAAGGATGTCTATGCTACCGTATGGGGAGACGACGGATGTGAAACCGATGCGTTTTTCAGTCTGGTGGGATGTGCTCACTACGGAGAACATATGTATAACAGTAAGGTTGATTATGAAGCATTTTCCAAAAGAGTAAAAATACTTTTCGGTGCAGAGCTTTCTGATTTTAAAAAGATGACAGATGTTCTTTATCCCAAAGAAAAGTTTGAAATGGGAAAGGGTGCTCTTTGCGTAAAACAAATATTATACAGCGATATACTCTGCGGATTTATAGATGCGGAAATAAATGACGAAAAGCTTGTGGCACACTACAAAGAGCTTGCCGATTCTTATGAAAAGCTTATGAATACAGGAGCTTATTTTGATAAGCATTATGAGTATGTAAAGGATGTATGCACGGTTGCGTACCGTAAAATTGACGCTATCAATAAGCTGCATAAATACTATAAAAAGGATAACGGGAAATTAAAAGAGGTTCTTTCTCTTTTAGCAAAGCTTTATGATGATTATCAGAAGCTTAAAAATTCCCATTATGAGCTATGGTGTCATTCCTATAAGCCCTTTGGCTTTGAAAATATAGACGGAAGATACGGAATTAAAATTTCAAGAGTTCAGACTGCGCAAAGAAGAGTTTCGGATTATCTTGAGGGGAAAATAGAAAGCTTGCCCGAGCTTGAAGAAAAAAGACTTCCCTTTAACGGTAATATGGTGTTTGCAACAACCCACAATGCTCTTACTTCGGGATTTTTCTCCAGAGGTTATTAACCGTAGACTTTTTAAAAATCCCGTGATATAATTAAATTATCAAAAGGAAAGGAATTTATATTATGAAACGATTTTTATCACTGATTATTTCATTATCCTTAATTTTATCACTCTGTCCGGGCATTTTTGCATGGGGTGCAGAGAATGTTTTATTTGATTCGTTTGAATCGGAGGACGGACCGTGGAAGCATTGGAGCAACGCCGGAAAGGCACTTAACTCCATAAGCTCCGACTGTGCAACCGAAGGGGAAAAGGCATTTCTTCTTAACGATAATTCTGCAGGCCTTGCAGGCGGCTTTTCCTCGGAAAGAGTTAGCATAACCGAAGGTGCAACCTATACCGCTCTTATTGACGTGTACATGATTTACGGTACTGTAGCCGTAAACTTAAGATTTTATGATGAAAGCGGAACCCGCTTGTCATCTCCTTCAAAAAAGCCACCCGTTTCGGATAAATGGCAGACAGTTGCAATAACAGATGTTGCCCCAAAGGGTGCAGCTTTGTGCGATGTTGTTGTGGCTACCAATGCGGCAACAATGGGTATATGCTATCTTGATAATTTAAGAGTAACTGAAGGTAAAGCCGATGCAGGAACACCAAACGGAAGCATACCGAAAAATCCTCCGAAATATGTTGCCGAGGACACAAAGGTTGAAGCAAAGGATGACGGCGTAAAGGACGGAGAATTGATTTACTCCTATGATTTTGAAAACGGTCTTAACGACTGGGGATATGCAAACAATGCTTCAGAGACTTATGTTGAAGAGATTTCTTCATACGGTACAAACAATACTGTTTCTATTCACATAAATGACATTGGTGACGGAGTTGGACCGGGTATAAAATCTCCCGATATTCCGGTTTCGGAAGGAAATGTGTATACCGTTTTATTTGATTCATACGGCGTTTCGGGCACAATGAAGGTGTATGTTAAATTCTTTGATAATCAGGGAGCAACTCTTTCCCAGGTATCCTTTGATATAGCATCAGGCGGATGGGGTGTTTCTATGGGAAATGTTACCGCGCCCAAGGGATGTACAAAGCTTACCGTTACCTGTTGCGGAATTCTGGCAACACAGGGAGAGGCATATATAGATAACTGTAAGGTTTACAAAGGAAAAGTTAAGATTTCCGAGCCGGATAAATCCTTTATTCCGCCAAAGCAGGTTAAACCCGTTAATTCCGAGCTTGTCGCTCCCGTGAATAATAAGCTTGTCTACAATACTTATACTGATAAAGGGGATAAGCTTTCCGACTTCTCTTACGGGGGATATTATAAGGGAGAATATGAGCTTCCCGATACAGCCGGAATTCCCGTTGCCATGGAAATTTCTCCAACCGGCACCGATGATGATACTGCTCACATTCAGGCTGCTATTGATAAGGTGTATTCCGAATCACAGGATAACACTTTGAAATTATTAAAATTAAAAGCAGGTACATATAATATAAATTCAACCGGTATCAAGCTGAAAAGCGGAATAGTACTGTCAGGTGAAGGTCAGGGACCTACAGGTACAATTCTTTACGCAAAAGATCCTGTTGCCCACACTCCCGTGCATATTGCAGGTAAGCCTCCCGTTATAACAAGCGGAAACGCTTTTATAACCGATGACTATCTTCCCGCAGGAAGTAAGGTTATTCACGTGTCTGAATCAGATGCGGCTCAGTTCAAAGCCGGTGATACAATCGTTATTTATCATCCTTCCACAAAAAAATGGGGCGAAGCAATTTATATGAACCCTATTACAAACAACTCCAATGCTGTTACCTCCTGGGGTGACAAAAATGTGGATATGATGACGGAAAGAACAATTACAGCTGTAAACGGTGGAGAAATTACTCTTGATTTCGGTTTATTTGTTCCTTACATGAAGGAGCTGACCGCAAGCTACATATACAGAATTGATGAAACAAATAAAATTGTAAATGCGGGAATTCAGAATTTAAGAGTTACCTCTTATTATAACGGAGACCCGACTGATGAAAAGCATGCAACCATCCTTATAAATATCAGCTATGCAAGAGATATATTTGTAAGAGATGTTACCGGAATGCACTTTGTTAATTCCTTTGTATGCGCCGATAAACGTGCAAAGCAGGTTACGGTTATGAACTGCTCTGCCATTGAACCTGTTTCCAAGGTTGCAGGCTCAAGAAGATATAACTATGCTTGTAAAACCTCTGCACAGCAGCTGTTATATATTTCAAACTACTCCAAGGACGGAAGACATGACCTTGAAACCAGCGCTCCCGTTACCGGACCTATATCTTACGTAGATAATGTGGTGGATGAGTCCACAGCCGGTACGGAAACTCACGGTACCTGGTCAACCGGTGTGTTATTTGACAATGTATATAATATTTCCAATGATACAAAAGGAACAATCGGCTTTAAAAACCACGGTGTTTATGGCTCGGTTGCCAGCCAGGGCTGGACAGCTGCAACCGCAGTTGCGTGGAATTGTTTGTCTCCTACAATTATAGGTCATAAGCCACCCCTTACCTATCAGAACTTTATGATAGGCACATGGGGAATATATACCGATTCCGCGGCGGAGAATATGAAAAAGACCAATATTGAAAGATATACACCCATATATAAAACCAGTATTCAGGAAAAATATGCGGAGGAAAACTTTGCCACAAAAGAGGGCACTCCTTTTGTAGGAGACTGTTATAAAGAAGCAGAATTTACTCCTGTTGAACCGCGCTCCTTATTTAAAGCTCAGCTTTCAGAAAGATTTACAGGAACCATTCAGAATGCAAGAGCAAATGCTCCGATAATCGTAAACCCCAAGTGTGATAAGGAATTTACCGACGGCAATGTAACCGTATCGGGTATTTCTCAGCTTGGCGCAACCGAGGTTTTTGTATATATTGACGATGTTAAATATACGGCAACCGTTGCATCTGACAATTCATTCGCGGTAAGCGCAGAGCTTAAGGATGGGGTTCATAAAATATATGCAACCCAGGTTATAGGCGGTTTCGAAGGCGTTAAAACCTCTGACAGATTTATAATAGTAGGAAAAGCAGACGGCAATCCTTCTTATCTTCAGAGTATTTATCCTCCCGAAAAAACAAGACTTCTGATAAATGATAAAAGACCTACAATTGATGAGGTTGAAAAGAAATTAAGAGAAGAAAATGCAGGTAAAATCAATGTAATTGTAAACAGCGTTCAGCTTGAATCGGATGTGGCTCCGTTTATCGAAAACGGCAGAACTCTTGTTCCCATGCGTGCAATTTTTGAAGCGCTTAAGGCAGATGTTTTATGGGACGGGGCAACCGAAACTGCAACTGCCACAAAAGAGGGTATACAGGTTAAAATTACCAAGAATCAGACTGTTGCATACTTAAATGACAATCCGATTACCCTTGATGTTCCTGCCTCAATCTACAGCGGACGGTTTATGGTTCCCGTAAGATTTATCTCTGAATCCTTCGGGGAAGAGGTAGTATGGGACGGAGTTAAGAGAACCGTAATCATAGGTAATATCGCATTCCCCGCAAGTCACGGACTTATGAATGAGCTTGATGTTTCAAAGGCTATTCAGTCAGGTGATGACGGTGCAGGTGCAGTTATTGATAACGTTTTTGATAACGACTATACAACAAAATGGGGCGTTGCTTACGATGAAAGCAATCCCGAGGGAGCCTTCGGTATATTTGATTTAGGAAGCAGTAAGAATATAAAAAGTATTCAGATTGCCTTCTCTGCAGGAAATGCCAGAGTGTATAATGTTGATTTTTATGTATCTGACGACGGGGTAAACTTCACTCCTGCTCTTATGGGGCACAAATCGTCAGGCACAACTACCGAGTTTGAGGAAATATCAATAAATAAAAAAGCACGCTACCTTAAAATAGTAGGTAAAGGAAATTCGGTCAATAAATGGATGAATATCCAGGAGGTTGCAATTATATCCGAATAAGGCTTCAGCCGACGGTTAAAAGCCGTCGGCTGATTATTTAAAATACTATATTGACAAATAACATTTTACTGTGATAAAATTAATTTGATGGGTTGTTTATTTGATTATTTTGTTGAAAGGTAATGAATTTATGAGAGTAATAGGTCATATTAAAACAGACTTTAAATCAAAATTCGGCGTACCAAGGCAAAGCGGGCTCGTTAATGAATCGGTAGGGAAGATTATATTCGAGTCTGAATTTCGTAATGTTAAGGCTTTAAAGGGACTGGAGCTTTTTTCACATATCTGGGTTATCTGGAAGTTTTCCGAAAACGAGGATTATGAGTGGCAGCCCACAGTTCGTCCGCCTGCGCTTGGCGGAAATAAAAGAGTGGGAGTATTTGCTACCCGTTCACCTTTTCGTCCTAATCCGATTGGCATTTCCGCTCTTAAAATTATAAAAATTTCCCTGTACACGGCTGACGGCCCGGTTATTTATGTTCAGGGACCTGATCTTATGAATGATACACCAATTTACGATATAAAACCATACTTACCGTATGCAGATAAAATCGATGATGCGGTGGGTGGCTTTTCTTCACCTGAGGATATCAATAAGCTTAAGGTTGTTATCCCCGAAGAGCATGAAAGAAAGCTTCCCAAAAGAAAGAAAGAAGCCCTTATTCAGATTCTGGGCTCTGATCCACGCCCTGCATATCATAAGGATCCTGAAAGAATTTATACCTTCAGCTATTCCGATTATGAAATATCCTTCAGAGTTAAGGATGGGACTGCTTACGTAATTGATGTTGAAAAATAGTAAAAAGCTGCGGGATTTTACACCGCAGTTTTTTAAAAATATTTAAAAAAACTATTGACAAATTAATTATATATGCTATAATATTAATAACGATAATCATTATCGATAAGAAATTTAAATAAAGTGAGGTAAATTATTATGAAAAAATTTGTATGTTCAGTTTGCGGATATGTTCACGAGGGTAACGAGCCACCTGAAAAATGTCCTGTATGTAAGGTTCCTGCATCCAAATTCAACGAAATGGTTGAGGGCGCGGCTTTAGCAGCAGAACACGAATACGGTGTTTACGGTAAAACCGTTAAAAATAATCCCGATATTTCCGAAGAAGATAAAAAGTTCATCTTTGAACAGTTAATGGCTAATTTCAACGGCGAATGCGCTGAGGTTGGTATGTATTTATGTATGGCAAGAATTGCTCACAGAGAAGGCTATCCTGAAATCGGTCTTTACTGGGAAAAGGCAGCTTATGAAGAAGCAGAGCACGCTGCAAAATTTGCAGAGCTTCTTGGTGAGGATTTAGAACCTAATATGAAGGCTACTACAAAGGATAACTTAAGATGGAGAGTTGACTGTGAATACGGCGCAACTCAGGGCAAATTTGATCTGGCATCCTGTGCTAAGAAAAACGGCCTTGACGCTATCCACGATACCGTGCATGAAATGGCGCGCGACGAGGCCCGACACGGCAGAGGTTTGGAGGGACTTTTAAAGAGATACTTCAAATAATATTTATGCTGCAGGCGACCGTAGAAGGTCGCCTGTTTAAGAAAGGATGTTTTTTATGGACGCAAAGGTTTCAAAGTTACTTAATGAACAAATTACAAAGGAATTATATTCCGCATATCTTTATCTTGATTTTTCAGTATACTATGAAGCACAGGGGCTGGACGGCTTTGCAAACTGGTATATGATTCAGGCTCAGGAGGAAAGAGATCATGCTATGCTTTTTCTGAAGTATTTACAGATGTGTGGCGAAAAGGTGGAGCTTGGTGCAATTGATAAGCCGGATAAAGTATTTTCATCTCTTATGGATCCTCTTAAGGCAGGTCTTGAGCATGAGCAGTATGTAACAAGTCTTATAAATGATATTTACGGTGCTGCTTACGATGTTAAGGATTTCAGAACAATGCAGTTCCTGGACTGGTTTGTTAAGGAACAGCTGGAGGAAGAAAAGAATGCAGATGATATGATTAAGAAAATGGAGCTTTTCGGCAACGACTCAAAGGGACTTTATTCTCTGGATGCTGAGTATGCAGCAAGAGTATACACTGCTCCTTCACTGATTCTTGATTAACACTTAACTTTTGGTGATTGTTTCTTACTGAAATCTATGAACTTTCAGTTTTGCGAAGTGATATTACATTTTAAAAAAACGGATAAACATAAAGCCTTCGGGGACTTCTGATCCCCGATGGCTTATTTTTTTATTTGGTTAGTGCAGTAATACTCGAACCCAATATGGTTTTAAAATGGAAATTTCGCGTAATATGGCAGAAATCCCTGCGAACATACGAAAGTATAATTCTTGAAATTTCTTTATCTTACCCCAAATTTCTCATTTTAAAACTCGCAGACCTTAAATCTTGGGAAATTTTCAAGATTTTTGATGCGGAGTCTGCAGTCAGGCTTGTCGCCTTACAAAGACGCCAAATTAAAAAGATTGTAATTTAACAGATTTAAGGCATATTGTGTTCAAGTCTTACTGCACTATCGCAATTACCTGAGTAATAAATTTACTCTTGTCTTTGTGCTGTGGAGGCCCTTCGAGGTATATGTTGCGAAAAATACCTGACAGCTTTATATTGTTTTCTTCAGCATAGGAAACAAGTCTCTTTCGTACTCTTGGAATATCTTCATAAGCTCCGTGATGGAATAAAGAAATTGCTTTAAGTTCGGGAATAAGGCTTATATATTCTCCCTCGCTTCCCTGCGGTACAGCAACGCAGTATGAAGTCTCCTCATTATCTTCGGCTGTGTGCTCTGTAAAATACATTCTCTTTGTTGTATCTATTCCGTGCAGCCTCATAGCCTCAAGGGCAGTATCTCTTAAAAGGTTTGTTTTATCCGTAATGGAAATGGCGTTATGTACACGACGATAAATTACCTGGGGTTCAATCGTTATCTGCTTGACATTATCATCCTGACCACTTATTCTTTCTTTTAATTTTTCTATTGTAAGATTAAGCTCATCTCTCATTTTCTCAAGTCGGTCAAGCATAGGCTTCAAATCCGTCGCGCCGCTGTAGTATTCACGAATTTCATCAAGAGAAAGTCCTAAATTTTGCAGGGTACGTACAGCGCGGATTTTTGTAAATGTGTCAATGGTATAATATCTGTTGCCCATAGCACCATCCTTTTTGTCAGGAGTTATAAGCCCCTTTGCTTCGTAATTTAATATAATCTTTCTTGTAATTCCTATGAGCTTTGCAAGCTCGCCTATAGAAAATAAATTATTGTTATCCATAATCATATAACCGCCTTTGAAATTTTTTCGGATTTTTTTCGGAAACTATTGCATCGTCCACCTGTACGATGTATAATTATTATAGCATGGTGTGTTTCATTCTTCAAGATACAAATGGGGATATAAATGTATTTGAAGGATTACCGTATTAAGAAAATAACAGGAGAAGACGTAATAAAACGGATGAAAACAAGTAACAAATATAATTTTATATCAGCAGGAGGAGTTGCATTATGAAAAAGAGAATCTTCAGCATACTTTTATGTGTTTGTATGCTTATCGGAATGGTTAGCGTGCCGGTTTTTGCCACAGCTAAGGTTGTATCGGGAAGAAAGGCAGTTGCAAATTTTGATTGCATCATGCACAAAAAAGCTGTTACAACCAGTAATGCCGGTACCGTTAAAAAGGGTACTACCGTAGAGGTGGCATCAGCATACGTTACAGGTGAGGACGGAACTACCAAGTTCCATAAGCTGGTTGCGTATTTAAACGGAAACAAAACCTATCGCTATATTGAAGCGTACGATTCTGAAGGTAATGAAGCGTTAAGTCCGTACACTTCGGACAGTGCCACTCAAAAACCGACTGTATCCGAAAAAACAGAAACAGTATCGGCATGGCTATTTATAGACGATCCCGTTGCAGGTGAAAAGCCCGATGAAAGTATAGAGGTTACGGGCGATACCGGTATGGAAATTGCAGACTGTAAGTGGAATGGTGAGTTTAACCCGGACGGCTCCTTCAAAGAGGGAGAAAAATATACAGCGGTTATAACCGTGAAGCTTAGTGACAGTGAAAAAAATAAGGTGTTCAGTTCAAGACCTGCCGATCATGGCGTAAACAGATTTCCGCCCACAATCAAGCTTTCAAACAGTAACCGTACAGTTGAGCTTACCTGCAAGTTTGCGGCGGCACAGGCACCAAAGGAATCTACTGCGCCCAAAAAAGACGGTTCCCTGATCTCACCTGCTGTAAAGGTTGATAAGCTTGCAGCCGGCGATTTCGGAACAATGGAGCTTGTAAGCGGAGGATACTCCATATATCACGAGCCTGACTCCAGAACTATGTATGGCTCAAGTCAGAGGACAGGTGAGGTAATCACTGTTTTAGAGGCTGGTGTTGACGGTGTTGATACCGATGCAGTGTATTATGCTGTCTGGAACGAGCATCATCAGGAAGTAGATTATGTAAATATGAATGATGCCAGAGCAGTCTTCGGAAACTTTGTAAAGGAAGGTAACGACCCTAAGAGACCGTATAATGAGAAGTTTGCTCAGAAAAGAGCGCAGGACAGAGGCAAATTCAATGAAATAACCGAAATTGAAGTAGATTTTCTTTATGCAACTGCGGTAAATAAGCCGTATATGTGTGATTATGTCACAGGAGAAGCAATCACCTCATTTAATTATGACGATGATAGCTATAAATGTCTTGGCGATGTAGCTTACAGTACAACCGAAATTCCTGCGCCTTACTCAATGGTAACCGCTACCGTAACCTATGTTGCAAACGAGCCCTATCATTTTTCAAAGGATGTAAAGCCTGAAAGGGAAAAAACGATTAAGACTGTTTCCATTGAAAATAAAACCTCGCGAATAATCAATACCTACAGTATCAATTATATAGATGAAAAAACCGTAAAGCTTGTTTATTACGAATATATTGATCCTACACCCTTTGGTACCGCTCCTACGCAGTCTATGAAGGAATATAATGAAAGACATAAGATTGACAGGGGTGCCGGTGAGCCGGTTGTGGGAACAGCAAAGCTGAGTAACAATGCTTCGGCATCCGGTGCATATCTGTGGAATTATCCCACACAGCATACACGTTCACTTGAAATACAACCGAATCAGATTATTGATATTCTTGACTTTGATCTTGCCGACGAAATCCCGGATCTTGTGGGTGATTGGTGCAGAGTAAATATCGGAAATGCTCTGGGCTTTGTGCCAAAAGCATACCTTTCGGATGTTGTTATGACGGATTTCTGGCAGGGTGCTCCTGCTGTGCTTCGTGACAGTCCCTATGTATTTGCAGGCGGAAGCGGAACCAAGGAAGATCCTTACTTAATAGAAACCCCCGAGCAGCTTAACGCCATACGTAAAAACAGTGCCAAGTACTTTAAGCTTATAAAGGACATTGACCTTTCAAACTGGGGTAACTGGATTCCTATCGGCGGTACACCTGCCTACGGCGGTAACGGCGATAATGTTTTCAATAAAGCACAACACGGGGCGGACTCCTTCAGAGGTCAGCTTGACGGAAACGGTCACGTTATTTCGGGCATGACCATAAAAATAAATGAAGCAAAGCCATATATGCAGGAAAAAAGCAACGACCGTTATTTCGGTCTTATGGGATATATGTCGGACGGTCTTAAAAACAATGATGCCGGCATACGCAACTTAGGACTTATAAACTTCAACATTGACGTAACATATTCTGCATACTCCGAAAGTCTCTTTATCTGGGCCGGGGCCTTTGCATCACACGCGTTGGATGCCACTATCACAAATTGCTATACGGCAAACGGAAAAATTAATTTTAATCTTAGTAAAGCACCCGGAGCAGATAGTATACATACTCAGTTTATGTTCGGTGGCTTAGCCTCCGAAATTGCCGGTTGTAAAGTAACAAAATGCTTTAACGATGCGGATATTACGGTAAAGTCAAATGATAAAGATAACGGTTATCTTATAGCGGGTGGCCTTGCTGCCGATATTCAGAAGTCAGATATAAGCGAGTGCTACAATTCGGGAGATATTACTCTGCCCTTAATGGACTGGGCTAACGGTTATAATTCAGTTGCCTGCGGTCTGTTTGTCTATGCCGAGAAATACGGTGATATAAAGGATACAGAATATTCAACTGTTACCGATTGCTATAATTCCGGTAATCTTACCGCAAATACCGTTTCCGGTCTTGCATACTACGGCCGAACAAAATGTAATTGTTCATTTACCAACTGTTATAATGTTGGTAAGCTCACTGTTGATGAAGGCATTGCCGTTATGAAAGTCCCGGGAAAGCTTGACTTTGTGTATCTTCCTGTGGGCACCTTTACCGTAAACAATTGCTATACAAACGGTAATTCCGTATCTGGAGGTGCATGGAAAAGCTCTTCTTCCCTGGGAAGAAAGGTGCTTGCCTCAATCCCCGAAGATAGCTTTACAATCCCTGAAGTAAATGCAATTGCATCAGCTCCGAAAGCGGAAATTGTGGGTAGCTTCACAGATGTTCTGACAAGTGCCTGGTATGCAGAGTCCGTAAAATGGGCGGTGGACAAAAAGGTTACCTCAGGTACATCTGCTACAACCTTCTCTCCTGATAACACCTGTACGAAGGCACAAATCATCACCTTTATCTGGAGAGCTGTGGGAGAGCCTATGTACACAATTACTTCCAATCCGTTTGCCGATGTAAACTATAAGGATTATTACTTTGTACCCTCCTGGTGGGCGCATGAAAATAATATGGTTGAAAAGGGTAAATTTGAAGCAGATAAGTTTGTAACCCGTGCGGATACTGTCGTTTACCTGTGGAAAATGTCAGGCTCACCTGATGTTGGAACTGTAGACACGTTCACAGATGTGCCCGCCAATGCAAATTACGCAAAGGCAGTTGCCTGGGCGGTAAAAAACGGCATCACATCAGGTACAGGTGCCAATACATTTTCACCTGATCAGACCTGCACAAGAGCGCATATTGTAACCTTCTTAAAAAGAGCAGTTAAATAATGGGATAAGAATTGTTTATCTCATATAAAAAAGACATTTTTCTTTGTTGAAAAATGTCTTTTTTTTATTTTATCAGTATAGTATGTTTTCTGCGGTATTCCACAGGGGAAACTCCGAAGTGTTTTTTAAATGATGATGAAAAGTAAGTTAAATCCTCATACCCGAGTGTTTTGGAAATATCCATTACCGAGGTTGAGGTATAGGTAAGGTATTCACAGGCCGCCTGCATTTTCAAGTCAGATATATATTTTTTAGGCGACATTCCGAACACACTTTTAAAAATCCTTGTAAAATAAGAGGGCGTGATATTGCATAAATTGGCAAGATGCTCTATAGAAATAACTTCTTTAAGATAATTTTCCTTAATATACTTGTCTGCATTCTTAATGATATAGTAATTGTAATTGCCGAGATTATTGGTGTATGTTTTGGAAACAACTTCGCTTAATATTTTATATATATCCTTTTTGATATCAAGAGGATAACCCGGTTGTTTTAATAAAAATGAGTGCTTGATATTTTTAAAAGAGTTCTTAATACTGTCGTTACAATTGCTGAGAATAAACTCATTGTTAAATATGTTTGCATCCGAGTCGTTTTCTGTTTCTGCTGTGAAATAAACCATTATAATGTCGGTAGGAAGGGTAATTGAGCGAGTTTTTAATGTGGTATTAGGCGGTACATATAAAAAATCATTTTCACGAGCGATAAACGTTTTATCGTGGCATTCTAAGGAGTAGGAACCTTTTAATACCATATCTATTGTGTGAATGTTTTTTTCTTTAGAATTGACATGAGTCCAATCGTGCATTCGTATATCATGGCAAACCGAAACGATGTTTTTAATGCAAATATCCGATACACTGATATCGTACATTTCATACACCCCCCTTTTTTGAACCTCAATTGCAAAGTGAAACGCAACACCTGTGAGGAAATGTTGATATGGATTGGGTACAAATAACATCAATTCACAAGGAGTGCAATTTGCTTTACAAATTAAGTATATTTATATATCTAAACATCCTAAGATGTTTGATTTTTTTAAAAAATATGATATAATATAGCAAACAAGTCTACAATTTGGTGGTGATAAGTATGCTCGAAAAAATGAGCGATTTTTTTGAAAATAGATTGGATGGATACGATGAACATATGATGACAAAC
>SVKB01000006.1 GCA_015068665.1 Oscillospiraceae bacterium
TCAAGCGAATGATGGCAGATGTGGATGCAGGACGAGTAAACTGCATTGTCACCAAAGACCTCAGCCGCTTCGGGCGTGACCACATCATGGTCGGCTACTATCTGGAATACGAGTTCCCGGAGAAGCAGGTGCGATATATCGCCGTGTCCGAGAACGAGGATACCAAGAAAGGCTTGTCCGATTTCGTACCTTTCAAAAATCTGTTCAACGAATGGTTTGCCAAGGACACCAGCCGCAAGGTCAAGACCGCACTCCATGCGAAATTTGCCGCAGGTGAACGCACCTTTGTCTATGCGCCCCTTGGATATGTCCGACATCCCGAAATCAAGAACGCCATTATGATTGATGCAGAGACACGCTGGATTATCGAGAAAATCTTTGACCTTGCCTATAACGGTGCGGGTGCTGCCAAGATCACAAGAGTATTGGTGGATGAACACGTTCCTACTGCCGGATGGCTGAACTATCAGCGATATGGGAAATTTGCTCATATCTACGAGGGTGCACCGGAGGAAAAGTCCTACGCATGGACGCTGGCACAGGTCAAGAGCATCTTAAAAGACGAAACCTATATCGGCAACAGCGTACACAACAAGCAGACCAACATTTCTTACAAGAATAAGAAAAAGGTACGCAAGCCGCAGGAGGAATGGTTCAGAGTGGAGAATACCCACGAAGCCATTATCTCCAAGGAAGTCTTCAAGCAGGTGCAGGAACAGATCGCCAGCCGCCGCAGACAGCAAAAGGACGCTACCACACAGATGTTTTCCGGTTTGGTGAAGTGTGCGGACTGCGGATGGTCGATGCGCTTCGGTACGAACAGACAGAACAGCAAGCCTTACAGCCACTACACTTGCAGTCAATACGGACAAGGATTAAAACGATGTTCTTCCCACTATATCCGCTATGACTACCTCTACCACTACGTTCTGCTGAGAATACAGGATTTGTGGAGACAGGCACAGGTGGATGAAAAGGAACTTCTGCATCGTTTGCTGAAAGGGAGCGAACAGGAGCTTGCCGCCAATGCCAAAAGGCAAAGCGCAGAGCTTACAAGAGCCGAAAAGCGCAGAACAGAGATTGACCGCAAGTTTGCGAAGCTGTATGAGGACTGGTCGGACGGTCGTATCACGGAGTACAACTTCAACATGATGTCTCAGAAATATCAGACCGAGCAGCAGGAGCTTGTCGAGAAGATCGAAAAGCTGACTGCCGAGCTTGAAACAAAAAAACAAACAACTGTCGATGCGGAAAAGTGGATTTCACTTCTCAAACAGTATTCCTATCCTACCGAACTGACAGCGGAGCTTCTGAATGGACTGATTAAAAAGATCGTTATTCACGAAGCGACCACGGAGGACGGGGTGCGTGAGCAGAATATTGACATCTACTACCGCTTAATCGGCAAAATTGAGTAAAAACAAAGATATGAGTGCCTATGCAAGTAGGCGTAGGCACTCATACATAACCAATATCTTTAAGTGCGGGAAACGGGCAATTCCGTTCCTGATATTTATAATTTGTATGATATTTCCTCAGTGCTGGGTGTATCCATAGATATTCTTACAGGAAACAGCACATCATCGCTAAAAACCATGATTGCTGTTGACGGCGGAGGAAGCAAGACCGAATTTTTGCTCTTTGATGAAGAAGGAAGAATTCTGGATAAAATATTTTTGGGAGGATGCAATCCTAATTTTTACGGAATTAAAGAGTGTTCAGAAATACTGAAATCGGGAATTGATTCCCTTCTTTATCAGTCCCCTAACCCTTGCGGCATATATATTGGCTGTGCAGGCTTCGGTTCAGGAGACAACGCAAATGAGATAAAAGAAAAGCTCAAACAGTATTATCCCCATATAATGATAAGCTGTAAAAGTGATATTTTCAATGTAGTAGCAAGTGCAACCGAAGAAACAAACTGTCTTGTCGGAATATGCGGAACGGGAGTTATTGTTTATTCTGCATCCGGTGACACCGCAAAAAGATTTGGTGGTTGGGGATATTTACTTGACAATGGAGGCAGTGGATTTGATATAGGGAGAGATGTGCTGAGAGTCGCTTTATCCCAAAGAGAAAACGGTACATGCCAAAGCAGAATTACTGAGCTTTGTGAAGCAAAGCTGGGAGGAAATGTGTACAATAAATACACTGATATTTACACAAAAGATGTATCCTTCCTTGCTTCTTTTGCACCGGTAGCATTTGAAGCTTATAAGCTTGGTGATAAAGATGCAATAGAAATTATTGAAAGGAATGTTTCCCGCTTTTTTGAATATATAAACACTGCACACAGGGAATTTAAAAACTGCGACACCATAGTATTATCGGGAAGCATTATTACCAAAAATGATATATATCTTAAACTTTTAAAAGAAAAGCTGAACGGAAGCTTAAACATTATTGTTCCAACCCTTCCGCAGGTCTTAGGAGCATGCATAAATTGTGCCGTAATGTGCGGTGTGCAAACTAAAAAAATAATTGAAAATTTTGAAAAATATTATTTTAAGGAGAACTGATATATGTTAAAAACCGAAATGAGAAATCCCAAAACAACCCACATTGATAAAATGGGAACGTTGGAAATGTTAAAGGTTATCCAGGAAGAAAATGTAGTCGCAGTTAATGCTGTTTCCGAAGCTTTGCCAAGTATAGCAAAAGCAATTGATGTGATTACCGAGGCTATAAAAAACGGAGGCAGGCTCGTTTATATAGGCGCCGGAACTTCCGGGAGAACAGGGGTTATTGATGCCACAGAATGTCCCCCTACCTTCGGAGTTGACCCGAATACCGTTGTAGGTATTCTGGCAGGAGGAAAAGAAGCAATGTTTAAAGCCAGTGAAAATCAGGAGGACAGTGCTGAAGCAGGAGTAATGGATTTAAAAAATAATAATGTAACAAGTAAAGATATTGTCGTGGGTATAAGTGCCGCCGGTGGTGCTGAATATGTTATAAGTGCTCTTAACTATGCAAAATCCATTGGATGTATAACAGTAGGCCTCACCTCCAACAAAGGAACACTTCTTGACAAAACTGCTGACATATCAATTATTACAGACACAGGTGCAGAAGTTGTAACAGGTTCTACCAGAATGAAAGCGGGAACAGCGCAAAAACTTGTACTTAATATGCTGTCCACCTGTCCTATGATAAAAAACGATAATGTTTATGAAAATCTTATGATTAACCTGAATGCAACAAATGTTAAGCTTATCCGGAGAATGATAAATATAGTTTGTGATATAAAAGGATGTGATCGGGAGACTGCAGAAGCATTACTTAAAAAATCAGACTGGAATATCAGAAAAGCCGTTGATATGACAAAATAGGACTTTTTTCTTTTATAGTTCAAAGTAAAATGGCAAGGGTTAGAAAACTCTGATATCCGGGCCTTTTATCAAAGTCTTAAAGCGTGTCGATAAGTTTATCGACACGCTGTTTTTTTAAAGTGTGAGGTGGAAAAAACTGATTTTGCGAATAATACACATTAAATCGCTAAAAATAAAAACAGAATAATTCAATTGGAGGGAATAATATGTTTAAACATGAAAAAATGCTTTTTCATCCGGTAGGAGTTGAAAGACCGAATCCCCAGTATGCCGCACTGCTTCAGGAACAGCTTGGCGGCGGAAACGGTGAACTGAAGGCAGCTATGCAATATATGTCACAAAGTTTTCGTATCAAGGATCCTGAAATTAAGGATTTATTTCTGGATATTGCTGCTGAAGAACTCGGACACATGGAAATGGTTGCACAAACCATCAATTTACTGAACGGCCATGATGTGGATGCAACAAATGTACAGGCGGGAGAAATACAATCTCACGTTTTGTTGGGACTTAATCCCGGTCTTATAAACGCATCAGGCTATTCCTGGACAGGAGATTATGTCACCGTAACGGGAGACCTGTGTGCTGACCTTTTAAGCAACATTGCATCAGAACAGCGAGCAAAGGTTGTATACGAATATCTATACCGTCAGATTGATGATAAAAAAGTAAGAGAAACCATAGATTTTCTTTTAAACCGCGAAGAAGCACACAATCAAATGTTTCGTGATGCCTTTAACAAAGTACAAAAGAGCGGCTCCAATAGAGATTTCGGAACAACAAAAGCTGCCCGAATGTATTTTTCAATGTCTGAGCCGGGCCCTGACGCTTTTGCAAATAATGAAACGACAGCGCCTTCTTTTAATAAGTAATACTATAGCCACCAAAGAGCTATCCACTTGTGCTGAACCTTCTGCGAACTGAGCTTGTTTCAACATATCAGAATTTAAAATATCTGAAGCGGAATCGATAAATTTATCGACCCCGCTTTATTTATGTTGTTATAGGATTTGTTTGGAAATGCTGTAATAGCAAGGATTTTAAAAATAGTTTTAGTGAAATATCTCGCTTTGCTCGATATGAAATAATTTACTGCGTAAATTGTGAAATAGAAAACTTCGTTTTCTGTGAAATAAAATAAATCCTTTATCACACGCCGAAGGCGTATTTCATATTGTGAAGCAATATTTCACGCCCGAAGGGGATTTCACAAATCCGCAGGATTTATTTCGTTGAAAAAAGACTATTCCGAAGAATAGTCTTTTTTCTGGTCGGGATAACATGTGGTCAAAAAAGAAAATAAACTCATTTTATCCCTCCAGATTTTGATATGCTGTAATCAAAGAAAAGAACTTAAGTAATTAGATTGCAAAAATTAAGCTTTTAACTCATTGGATTTTCAAGTAAATCCTCGATATTACAACCAAGGACTCTTGAGATTTTATATAATGTATGTCCCTGAGCTTTATCGATGTCATTAACCTTTTGCTCATACATTTGAATAGAGCGAAGTTTAACGCCTGAAAGTTTTGCAAGTTCTGATTGGGAAATTCCACGATTTTCACGAATTCTCTTGAGTTTGGTTTCGAGAATTGTATCGTTATAGAATTTTTCCATTGTATCAATAAACTGACTTATATCCATTTCATGATAAACCGAATACATATCAATAATTTGCGAAAGAGGTATACGCTCAAAGATATCTTTAAATCTGCGACCTGAAAACCATTGATATTCTGCCAATGCCCAACCTGCCCAATATTCAGGTGAACGGTCTTCACGGAAATTTGCATCAGGTGCATCTTTTTTATTATAAGCCTTTTTTACAACTGCTTTGCCAAGCTCTATTCCTGACATTCCTGAAAGAATTGCAGGATTACCGGTTTCAAATTTTTGGGCATATCCGGTAGTTACGAAAAGTGATGCACCCCAATTGCTCTCAAGCTTGCAATCATTAATTATATAGTCAAACATATCTGCAAGACAGCTTTTCGCATCACTCAGATATAATTCGCTGTATGCGTGGGTCATTATTTTGCATCTCCTCTCTTAAAATATCGAGTACAAAGATATCATCACGATATACCTTGCTCTTTTTAATTTCTTGCTTAAATGCTTTTCTTGCAGAAGAATCACGGTCAATAAATTTTGGATAGTATTCGTCCTTTGACACGGGAGCAGCATCAACAAATCGAATCTGGTCAAATGCTTTCTGTGATACCAAAACTGTTTGCTCACCAAGCTTACCAAGTTTCAAAGCTTTATTTAAACTGCGAAGAGGTAGACTGTTAGACACAAAGCTTTCTGCATATTGAAAATAGGAGTCATCGGCACGATATCCAATAACTACATCATAATCACTAATATTAACAGAATAGTGTTCTATAATATAATCTCTCGCATCAATAGCAATTTCAGAGCTCAATTTGAATGTGCGGTATTTAAGCAAAATTGCAATCCAGTTTAAAACTGTATGCTGACCATCAGTCAAATCTAAAATTTTAAGGCCATCAGTATTTAATTCATAACTGTTGATAAATCCATCCGTGTTCTGCTTGCATGCCCATTCTTTTGCCATTTCTTCGGCTTTTGTGCAGTAAAACCCTTTACCGTAATCATTATGTTCATTACCAATATTTATATCAGGTTCTTCTATAATGTGATCTGTTCCATGTAATAATATTATTTTACTCATAATCATCTCTCCATATCATTGTGATGTTACATAGTCATTATATCATCACAATGATATTTTGTCAATGTTTTCAAAAAATATTATATCAAAATATGACACGGTGGAAACAAAGAAAAGGACTTTGTCCCACAGTTGAAGATAAAAACATGTGGTCAAAACCGAAAAAATGAGTTTTTTCAAACAAAACAAAAAACCTCAGAAACCGCTTGGTTACTGAGGTTTAAGGTGGGAAATAACAGTAATATTAATAAAAGGTGCATGCCTATGCCTTTTGCACCTCTATCTTTTATGTAAAGAACCAAATAACAAATATGATGCCGCCGATTAGAACTGCAAGAATAATTAATCCTATTACAGCGGGAATTGCTCTAAGGATATCTGGCATAAATTTTGAAAGTAACATAACCACGCCAATAATACACAAAACAACAATCAAAGGTACCATAAAATCACCTCAAACTTTTAACTATCGCAAACACATTGTATCATAGAGCAATTAAATTGTCAATATCACACACAAGAATCTAAATTATAAAATCGGCATGAACCTTATTTGAAAGGGGGGGGCATTTTTCCTCTATTAAAATGAGAAAATAGCGAAAAAGCCGCTATCGGAACTGCTCCGTGGCGGATTCGTTTATATATGAAAAGGCTGAAAACCCTTGAAAATAGGCAAAAAACAATGACTGCAATTTTTTATCAAAATTGCAGTCATTCTATGGTGCGGTTGTTCTTATAGGATTTATTTACAAATGCTGTAAAATATAGGGTTTTAGACGGTCAATATAAGCACTTATCCTAAAAAGTCGATATGCAAACTTCGTTTGCTCGATATTTTTGTTATCACAAAATCGATATGTTTTTCGCTTTGCTCAAAACTCGATATGATATAAATCTCGTTGCCGCAGGCAACATATCGAGTGCGTCAGCACATATCGAGTTTCAAAGGAACATATCGAAAATCTCGCAGAGATTTATATCGATGAAAAAACGACAGATTTCCTTGTCGAAATCTGTCGTTTTTTCTGGTACGGATGTTCTTATAGGATTTACTCACAAATGCCGTAAAATCAAGGGTTTTAAAAATAGTTTTAGTGAAATATCTCGCTTTGCTCGATATGAAATAATTCTAACGAATTATGAAATATTTTGCTAACGCAAAATGTGAAATAAAATACGCCTTTTCATATGCCGTAAGGCATATTTCATAGCGAAGCTATTTCATATTGTGTGGCAATATTTCACACGCCGAAGGCGCATTTCATTGAAAAAAGCACCGACAAAGTCGATGCTTTTTTCTGGTCGGGATAACAGGATTTGAACCTGCGGCCTCTTCGTCCCGAACGAAGCGCGCTACCAAACTGCGCTATATCCCGATATGCAGGCTGTCACCTGCAATATTTAATTTAAAAATTGATTACTCTGTGCCTTATTTTAATATTAAGGACTATTCCCACCGCTAAGAAGGTGGTTACAAGTGATGAACCGCCATAGCTTAAAAACGGTAAGGTAATACCTGTTACCGGCATTAAGCCGATGGTCATACAAATATTTTCAAAGGACTGTGCAAGAAGCATCATTCCAATTCCCGTTGCAATAAATCCGCCGAGAGAGTTTTTTGCATTAAAGGCTATATAGAAGCATCGGCAAATTATAAAAACTATAAGACCGATTATAAGCACTGCTCCCACAAAGCCAAGCTCCTCCCCTGCTACCGCAAAGATAAAGTCGGTATGCTTGGCGGGAAGATAGCCGTGCTGAGTCTGAACACCGTTAAGCAAGCCTTTTCCCCATATCTGACCTGAACCGACGGCAAGCTTGGACTGAATTACCTGATAGCCGCTTCGCAAAGGGTCAAGCTCGGGATTTAAGAATACTCTGATTCTATCCTTCTGATATTCCCCTAAAAAGAAGAACCATAAGAAGGGAGCTGCCACAAGGGCTGATGCTAAAGCTGCAAGAATATATTTGTAATTAAGCTTTGCCACAAACAGCATTCCCGCAAAGATTGCAAGGAAAACCATAGCTGTACCAAAGTCGGGCTGAAGCATTATAAGACCGATGATGATGGCAAAATGCAACAGATAGAATATAACAAATTTTGGATTATTTATATCCTCTTTACAGTAGTCGAGCTGAACCGCAAAGCAGATAATATATCCGATTTTTACAATTTCCGCAGGCTGAAACTTGATAACACCAAGGTCTATCCAGCTTTTACCGCCAACCTCCTCGGCACCGATACCGATAATAAGCACCAGGGCAAGAAGGAAAAGATTAATACCTGCAATATAAAGCCATTTGGTGGATAAAAATTCATAGTCCCAGAATGCCATTAAAAGGCATACGGCAACTCCAAGCAAAAAAGCAAAGCTCTGTACAATAATTATTTTATAGGAGCCGTAGCTTTTTGATGCACTGAACACTAAAACGAGTCCTATAACTGCAAGTATTATGCATGCAATGAAAAGCGGTGTATCAAAGTTTCTTATGTTTTCTTTGATTTTTTTAAGCATTATAAGACCGTCATCTCCTGTTTATTATAATTTTAAAGCGTCAACAACTGCCTTGTTTTCAACAATATTAAATTCCTTTTTCCATTCGCCTACATTTGCATTGATATAGTCGGTGATGAAATCACTTGCAGCGGTCTGATAGAAGGCATCTGCACCGCCGACAGCTTCAACATCCTTTTCATAGGACAAAGGAAGTCTTTTTATAATGTGATAACCGTAAGAGGTTTCAACTATATCGGAAATTCCGTTGATTTCAAGACCCTTAACGGTATCCTCAAATTCCTTAACCATTTCACCCTCGCCGAATACATAGCCTTCGGGGCTCTGCTCCTTACCGGGATCCTCGGAAACCTCATTTGCATAGGTTATGAAGTTTGTTCCTGCTTTAACCTTTTTCAAAGCCTCCTCAGCCTTTGCCTTTTTGGAAGCAATTTCTTCTTCGCTTAAGGGTTCGTTTGTAGCGGAGTCAACAGTTGTGAATAAAATATGGTGAGCCTTGAAGTATTTATTTTCAAAGTGGTTTTTAAGTGAAGGCTCGGATAAATCAATCACACCGTCAGAAATAAGAAGCTGATTCATTTTTTCTCTTATAGCAATCATTCTTGCAACTCTGTCCAGGGAAACTGAATCGGTTTTGCAAAGATTTAAAAATGTTTCGGTGCTTCCGCCTGTCATCTGATTCTTTATGCTTGAAGCAAACTGAAGAACCTCGGAATCGTAAGTAAAGCCTGATTTTTCAGCCATTTTAGCGGTTACATAAAGGTTTAAAAGCTCATTATAAGCTGTTTCTTTTAAAACATCAAGGTTTGTTTTACCATCCTCAGCCTCGGTTTCCCAGTATTCCTTAGCAGCTTCCTCACCCAAGGACTGCTCTGCAGCGGCAATCTGCTGCATATAGAAAATATTGAATTCCTTCATGGAAACCTCGGTGCCCTCAAAGGTAAATACGGTTGGCTCAACTCTGCCACAGCCTGCAAAGGCTATTAAAAGAGCTGATATCAAAACAAATGAAATAATCTTTTTCATAGCTTTATTATCCTTTCTTCGGAAGTAAGCAACATACTACTGCCTAAAATATATCACTTATATTATACTTATTTTTTCCGTTTTGGGAAGACTATTTTATAATTTGTAACAATTTTTTAACATTTGAAAGCTTTTCCTCCGCCTCGTGAGAATAAAATCTGTAGGAAATTCCGGGCATCTGCCCCGACAGGACGGTAATTCTACCCTGAAATTCCTCAGAGGCTTCGGCAAGCTTTTCAATGTCAATAGACTCCGAGTCGGCAAACTTAAAGGTGATTTTAGAATTAAAGTCGGTTATGGCAACAATTCCCGCTTCCTCGGCAAGAGATTTTATTAAGGATACCTCACAAAGATTAAGACAGGGCTTGGGAACCTCGGAAAATCTGTCATAAAGCTCGTCAAGGGTATCGGATAAATCCGCCTCGGTTTTAATAACGGCAATCTTTTTATACATATCCATTCTTAAATCGTGGTTTTCTATATAGGTATCGGGAATAAATGCATCAATTTTAATATCCACCTTACAGGTGATTGCCTCGACAATGCTTTCACCCTTTTTGGACTTTATAGCCTCCTCTAAAATACGCATATACATATCATAGCCTACTGCATCCATGTGTCCGTGCTGTGCCGAGCCTAAAACATTTCCCGCGCCTCTTATTTCAAGGTCTCTCATTGCAACCTTGAAGCCGGAGCCGAATTCGGTGAATTCCTTAATGGTTTTAAGCCTTTTTTCAGCTACCTCTGTAAGTGCCTTATTCTTTTCATAGGTAAGATAGCAGTATGCAAGACGGTTGGTACGCCCTACTCTTCCCCGCAGCTGATAAAGCTGGGAAAGCCCTAACGAGTCGGCATTTGCCACAATGATTGTATTGGCGTTTCCTATATCAATACCTGTTTCTATAATAGTTGTGCAGACAAGCACATCCACCTCACCGTTTATCATTTCAATAAAGGTTTTTTCAATTTTCCCCTCACTCATCTGACCGTGGGCAACCTTTATGCGTGCTTCGGGGCAAAGGGCTCTTATACGCTCTGCAACTCCCTCTATCCCCTGCACCTTATTGGAAAGGTAGAACACCTGACCGCCTCTTGCAAGCTCTTTATTTATAGCCGCAGCAATAAGAGCGTCGTTATATTCGGTTACATAGGTCTGAACCGGGAGTCTGTCCTGGGGAGGCTCCTTTAAAACACTCATATCCCTTATTCCCAGCATTGCCATATGAAGGGTTCTCGGAATAGGAGTTGCAGAAAGGGTAAGCACCTCAACGGTATCCTTTAAAAGCTTAAGTCTTTCCTTATGCTCAACCCCGAAGCGCTGCTCCTCGTCAACAATGAGAAGTCCTAAATCCTTAAAATCAACATCCTTTGAAAGGAGACGGTGAGTGCCTATAACAATATCCACCGATCCGCTTTTTAAGCGTTTTATTATTTCCTCCTGCTCCTTTTTGGTTTTGAAACGGGATAGCATTTCCACCTTTACGGGGAAGCCCTCCATTCTTGATTTGAAGGAATTATAATGCTGCTGGGCAAGAACGGTGGTGGAAGCAAGATAAGCGGTTTGTTTACCCTCGCAGGCACATTTGAATGCCGCACGCATTGCCACCTCGGTTTTTCCGTAGCCTACATCACCGCAAAGAAGTCTGTCCATAGGCTTTTGGGATTCCATATCCTTTTTGACCTCGTCAATGCTTCTTAGCTGATCGTCAGTTTCCTCATAGGGGAAGGTATCCTCAAACATATACTGAAGATCAGTATCCTCCGAAAAGGTGTGACCCTTAAGCTCTTTTCTTTTTGCATAAAGCTCGATAAGGCGTTCTGCCAGCTTATCGCAGGCAAGACGGACACGCTCCTTGACTCTTTTAAATTCCTGACCGCCGAAGCGACTTAATTTAACCTCGCTGTCCTTAGTGCCGATATATTTACTGAGAGCACCAAGCTCACTTATGGGAAGATAAAGAACATCCGAGCCGTGATAGCGGATTTTAAGGTAATCTCTTGTTATCCCCTCTACCTCCATTTTAACAGGCCCTACATACTGACCGATACCTTCAATATTATGAACAACATAATCCCCGGGCTGAAGGTCGGAAAAGGAAAGCACATCCTTTTCATTCTTTAGCTTCGGTGCTCTTTTAGGCTTATATTCTCCGAAAATCGAGCTGTCATACAGAAGAATAAATTTTTCCGAGGGATAATTAAAGCCCATTATTCCCTTTTTCCTTATTATATAGGTGCCGGGCCTGAAATCCTTTATATCGTTTACATCAAGAGGGAAAATGCCCCTTGAATTCAGAAAGCTTATTATATTTACCTGCTTACTGTCAGGCACGGGAATGACTACACGGTAACCCTTGTTAACAAGGTTTATTATATCCTCACAGAATATATCAAGCTTGCCGTAATAGGACGGAGTTTCAACCACCGATATGTTGATATTTACCTTAGGCTTAAAAAGACGGTTGGAGCTTAACACACTCATAAGAGAAAATCCGTAACGGGAGGTTATATTGTTTGTTATCTCCGTCGGATCCAGATAAAAGGGAAGCTTAGGGTGAACAAGCTCTTTTTCAAGAAGGTCTGTAAACTGTTCATTTCTCTGAACGGTTATAGCTTCCTTTCTTTCAGCTATTCTCTGAGGCTCATCTATTACTATAATGCTTTCATCTCCGTCAAAATAGGAAAGAAAGCTGCTGTTTTCCTTATAAATAAGGCATATATACTTATCAATGCTTGGAAAATATCTTCTTGTTTCTATCTTTTCAATATCACTTTTAAGTTCCGCCTTAAGCTGTGGCTTTTTTGTTTTTGCCAAAGAGCGCAGATCTTCTAAAAGCAGAAGCTTTTCTTCATCGGTAAAAACAACCTCACTTGCCACGGTAAGACTTATACCCTCAAGATTTTCAAGGGATTTCTGAGTTTTGGGATCAAAAAGTCTTACAGAATCGATTTCATCCCCGAAAAATTCAATACGGTAAGGAAAATCACAAAGAGGCGAATAGATATCCACAATATCCCCTCTTATTGAAAACTGCCCTTTAAATTCTACCATAGGCTCTCTCTGATAGCCCATTATTCCTAACCTTTCGGAAAGGTCGGCAAGGGAGATTTCATCTCCCTGGGTAAGCTTTAAGGTAAACTCCTTCAACTTTTCCTTACCTATTACCGGCTGGGTAAGAGCTTCAAGTGTGGTGATAAACACACCGCTTTCATCCTTTGCCGCTTCACTCAATGCAGTTATTCTTGAAATGAACATATCGGTGCTTTTAACATCAATATTAAAAATATTAAGCTCTCTTTCCCAGAAAATATGGGAATTTATATCAAAAAAAGACAGCATATTATTAAGGGCTTTTGCAGAAGCCTCATTTTTTGCCATCACAAGTATTTTCTTATTTGTTTCTTTTAAAAGACCGTATAAAAAATGGGGCTTAGCGTTATCGGTAAGCCCTGAAATGTTTATTATTCCCTTGCCCTTATGGGAAAGTGCTTCCTTAAAGGGCAGGGATTCTTTAAATAAATCAAAAAAAATATCTTTCATACTAATCTTTCGGGGCTTCGTAAGAATTGTGGGAATTCATACAAAAATCTACCCCATGCTTTATAAAGTCGTCTATAATTTCAACAGTTTTTCCGAAAACCAAATCAAGAGTTTTTGCCTCACTCTTTGAAAAGCTTCCGAGAACATAGTCAACAAGGTCCTTATCTCCGTTTGAGGACACTCCTATTTTAAGACGCGGAAAATCGTCTCCGCCAAGCTTTAAGATTAAATCCTTAATTCCGTTATGCCCGCCTGCACTTCCCTTTGCCCTTATTCTTATTTTACCCAAAGGAAGGGAAATATCATCAAAAACAACAAATATTTCCTCATTGTCTATGCCGTAATAATCAGCAAGGGACAGTACACTGTCCCCGCTTAAGTTCATAAATGTCTGGGGCTTTACAAAGATAATCTTTTCCCCGTTTATAATCTGCTCCCCGATCAGCGCCTTTTTAAAAAGCTTTTTAATTTCAAAGCCCTTTTTTTTCGCATAATAATCCAGCGCCATAAATCCGGCATTATGCCGTGTGCCTTCATATTTAAGACCGGGATTTCCAAGTCCTGCTATCAGCTTCATAATTATACATACAATGTGCTTACAGAGATATCTTCATAAATTCTCTCGATTGCTTCAGCAAAAATAGGAGCAACGGAAAGCACTTTTTCTTTTCCGAATTTTTTGTCATCTGTAAGCTTGATGGTGTCAAGGCAGATAAGCTCGTCAATAGGAGCATCTGTAAGTCTTTCAATTGCGGGGCCTGATAAAACGGCGTGAGTACAAGCGGAAACAATGCTCTTTGCGCCTCTTTCCTTCAGTGCTTTTGCGGCATTTGCAATTGTACCTGCAGTATCGATAAGGTCGTCAACTAAAATTACATCCTTACCTGCCACATCACCGATAATATTCATAACCTCGGATACATTCGCCTTTGGACGTCTTTTATCTATAATAGCGATAGGAGCGTCAAGCTTGGTTGCATAGAATCTTGCTCTTGTAACACTGCCTAAGTCGGGAGATACGATAACTAAATTATCATTGCCACGGTATTTTTCTTCAAAGTACGGGCATAAAACAGATGAGCCTAAAAGATGGTCAACAGGAATATTGAAAAAGCCCTGAATCTGAGATGCGTGAAGGTCCATTGTTAAAACTCTGTCTGCACCTGCAGCGGTTAAAAGGTCTGCACAAAGCTTAGCTGTAATCGGGTCTCTTGCCTTTGCCTTACGGTCCTGTCTTGCATAACCGAAGTAAGGTAAAACAGCTGTGATTCTTCCTGCAGATGCTCTTTTGAATGCATCTATCATAATAAGAAGTTCCATAAGGTTGTCATTAACCGGTGAACAGGTTGACTGAACAACGAATACGTCAGAGCCTCTGACTGTTTCATAAATATTAACCGAAATTTCTCCGTCTGAGAATTTGGTAACGGTTGCCTGGCCAACCTCAATGCCTAAAATAGCGGCAATATCTCTTGCAAGCTCAGGATTTGAGTTACCTGTGAAAATCTTGATATCCTTTCCGTGACTGATCATCTTAAAGTCCTCCCGTTTATATAAAAAAATTATGTAAAAGCATAAAATATGGAAAGCGAGAATTTCTCACTCTCCAGATTTTATTATTCTTCGCCTTCTTCTGCCATAGCCTTTTCGTATGCAGCAAGAATTTTCTTTTCAAGCTCTTCTCTTGCAGCTGCATTAATTGGGTGAGCTATGTCCTTGAATTCCCCGTCCGGAGTCTTTCTGCTTGGCATAGCGATGAAAAGCTTTTCCTGCCCCTCGATAACCTTAATGTCATGAACGACAAATGCATCGTCAAGTGTAACGGATGCAACAGCCTTCATTTTACCTGCCAAGGATGTAACCTTACGAACACGGATGTCTGTAATATTCATACCCTTAACCCCCTTTTAATTATCCCTTATACAAAATAAGGTTTTTTTAATCCATCTCCATTATACTACACCATTTGCGATTTGTAAAATGTTTTTTTAAAATTTCTTCAAAATATTGACCTTTTTTTGTTTATAGTATATAATATTTCTACTTATATAAAATGAGGAAGTGTTGTTTGATGCTTGACAATCTGTTAAAATCCGATAGTCTTAAGGTTCATTTCATAGGAATCGGCGGAGTAAGTATGAGCGCTCTTGCAGCCATGCTTTTAACAAACGGCTATACCGTTACAGGCTCGGATATGAAGGAATCAAAAACTGTTGACGGTTTAAGAAAACAGGGAATAAATGTATATATAGGCCAGTGTGAGGATAACATAAAAAATAATCCCGGAATCAATCTGGTATGCTATACTGCGGCAATAAGCGAGGATAATCCCGAGCTTATGGAGGCAAGGGCTGAGGGGCTTTACTGTGTGGAGCGATGTGAGCTTTTAGGGGCAATTATGAAAAATTATAAATTCCCCATAAATATTTCGGGCACCCACGGAAAAACCACTACCACCTCAATGATGTCCTCGGTGCTGATTGATGCAAATGTGAATCCAACCGTTTCGGTAGGCGGTGACTATAAAAAAATCGGCGGAAACCTGCGCCTTGGCGGCAATGATTATTTTGTATGCGAGGCTTGTGAATATGTGGAAAGCTTTTTAAAATTCTTCCCCTATGTTTCGGTGATACTGAATATTGACTATGACCATGTGGATTACTACAGGGATATTGAGCACGTAAGAAGCGCTTTTTTAAAGTTTGCCAACCGTACCCATGAAAAGGGCTTCGTGGTCCTTAACGGTGAAGATGAAAACTGTCTTCTGATTAAAGATAAAATTGAAAGAACGGTTTATACCTACGGTCTTTCCGATAAGGCTTACTGCTATGCAAAAAACATTGAATATGTAAACGGCAGGCCTTCCTTTGACGTATATTTAAAGGGCGAGCTCTTAGGAAAGATTGAGCTTTCGGTCTACGGTGAGCATAATGTCTTAAATGCCCTTGCGGTTATTCTTTCGGCAATCGGGCTGGGAGTTGATTTTGAAACAATAAAGAAGGGCTTAAAGGACTTTACCGGTGCAAACAGGAGATTTGAATTTAAAGGAATGTATAAGGGAGCGGAGATTGTTGACGATTACGCCCATCATCCCGTTGAGCTTGAAACTACGATTTCCTCTGCCTTAAAGAAAAAGGCTAAGAGAACCTTTATTGTTTTCCAGCCTCACACCTTTACAAGAACAAGAGAGCTTCTTGACGGCTTTATTGAAACTCTTTCCAAGGCACCCGAGCTTACGGTTATTGATATTTTCCCTGCAAGAGAAAAGGATCCGGGAGATATTTCATCCGTAAATATTACCGAAAAAATCCCCGGTGCAAGATATATCCGCACAATTGAGGAGGCTACAGCCTTTTTTGAAAAAGAGCTTAAAGAGGGAGACCTTTTAATCACGGCAGGTGCCGGAGATGTTTATAAAATAGGCGAAGCTCTTGTTTCAAAAGATTGTTAATTTTTTGTCATTGTTCCAATTATATTATAATTTTTTTGTTAAATTTTAATAATAGACTTACACATCTTTTTGTGATATTATATAAAAGGTGTTTATCTTATGGGTTAGCCGTCGGAGAGCTATCCAAACTCGCCTCAAACCCTTAAAAATAGGCTTTTTCTTCGTTGTCGGTTTCGATATACCTTGTATTATCAAAACCTTCCGCCTTGAAAAATCACAATTTTAAAGGGTTATAGGTTCTATAAGAATTTTCAAATTAGGAAATTTTTAGATAGAATGAGGCAAAACCGCAGGTAATATTCGGATATTACCGAGGATTTTAACGATATTATATCAAAAATTTACAATTTAAAAACGAGTTCGGATAACTTTCCGACGGCTAAATATAAAATGGAGGAAAAGAAATGTATAAAATTTTAAAAAAAGAAGAGCTGAATGAGCAGATTACACTTTTCGAGGTTCACGCTCCTTATGTGGCAAGAAAGGTAAAGGCAGGTCAGTTTATTATTTTAAGAGTTTCCGAGCTGGGTGAAAGAGTTCCTCTTACCGTTGCGGACTATGACCGTGAAAAGGGCTCGGTTACAATAATTTTCCAGAAAATAGGTAAATCCACCATGGAGCTTGGCGCTCTTAATGAGGGGGATGAAATCCTTGATTTTGTGGGTCCGTTGGGAGTTGCAACCCATCTTGAGGGAGTTAAGAAGGCAGCTGTTATCGGCGGTGGATTAGGTACTGCTATTGCTTACCCTTCCGCAAAGGCACTTTTTAATAACGGCGCAGAGGTTGACCTGATTGCAGGCTTCAGAAATAAGGACCTGATTATTCTTGAGGATGAGCTTGAAAAGGTATGTAACAATCTGTATATTACAACCGATGACGGCTCCAACGGAAGAAAGGGCTTCGTTACAGATATGCTGAAGGAGCTTATTGAAAAGGGCAACGAATATGACCTTGTTATTGCAATCGGTCCTTTAATGATGATGAAATTCGTTTGTGCTCTTACCAAAGAGTACGGTATAAAGACTATAGTAAGTATGAACCCTGTTATGATTGACGGAACGGGAATGTGCGGCGGCTGCCGTGTTACCGTTGGCGGTGAAACAAAGTTTGCCTGTGTTGACGGTCCTGACTTCGACGGTCATTTGGTTGATTTTGACGGTGCTATAAGACGTCAGGCAATGTTTAAGGCGCAGGAAAAGAAGGCTTGCGATGATTGCAGAATGAGAGGTGCAAAATAATGGCTAATATGTCTTTGGAAAAGGTAAAAATGCCCGAGCAGGCTCCCGATATAAGAAATAAAAACTTTAAAGAGGTTGCTTTAGGCTATACCGAGGAAATGGCAGTCGAGGAAGCTCAAAGATGCTTAAACTGTAAAAACAAGCCCTGTGTTAACGGCTGTCCCGTTAATGTTCAGATTCCCGATTTTATTTCTCTTATAAAAGAGGGAGATTTCCAGGGTGCTTATGATAAAATTTCTGAAACCAGCGCACTTCCTGCTATCTGCGGAAGAGTTTGCCCTCAGGAAAATCAGTGTGAAAAATACTGCGTAAGAGGTATCAAGGGCGAAAGCGTAGGTATCGGAAGACTGGAAAGATTTGCCGCTGACTGGGCAATGAAGAATTCCACCAAGAAGCCTGAAAAGCCCGAATCCAACGGCATCAAGGTTGCGGTTGTAGGTGCAGGCCCCGCTTCTCTTACCTGTGCAGGCGATCTTGCAAAGCTTGGCTATGAGGTTACCGTTTTCGAAGCCTTTCATAAGGCCGGCGGAGTTTTAGTTTACGGTATTCCCGAATTCAGACTTCCCAAAAAGGAAATTGTTCAGACTGAAATTGATAAATTAAAGGCTCTTGGAGTAAAAATAGAATTAAATGTTGTTATCGGTAAGTCAATTAATATTGACGAGCTTATGAATGAAGAAGGCTTCTCTGCTGTATTTATCGGTTCCGGCGCAGGTCTTCCGAAGTTTATGAATATGCCCGGTGAGAACTTAAACGGTGTTTATTCAGCAAATGAATTTTTAACAAGAATCAATCTTATGAATGCTTATCGCTGGCCCGAGGCTGATACCCCGATTACAATCGGCAAAAATGTTGCCATTGTAGGTGGCGGTAATGTTGCAATGGATGCGGCAAGATGCGCTAAAAGACTTGGTGCAGATAATGTATATATTGTATATAGAAGAAGCGAAGAGGAAATGCCCGCAAGACTTGAAGAGGTTCATCACGCAAAAGAGGAAGGCATTATCTTTAAAATGCTTACCAATCCCGTTGAGGTTGTCGGAAATGACGAGGGCTGGGTAACAGGTCTTAAATGTGTTGAAATGGAGCTGGGCGAGCCTGACGAAAGCGGAAGAAGAAGACCGAAGGTTAAGGAAAATTCCGAAACGGTTCTTCCTATGGATACTGTTGTTATTGCTATCGGTCAGTCCCCTAACCCGCTTATCAAAAATACCACAGAGGGCTTGGAAACTCAGAGCTGGGGCGGTATTATTACCGACGAGGCAACCGGTGCCACAAGCATCCCCGGTGTTTATGCAGGCGGCGACGCCGTAACAGGTGCCGCAACCGTTATCTTAGCTATGGGCGCAGGTAAGGCTGCTGCAAAGGCTATTGATGAATATATAAAGAATAAGCAATAAATAATAAATAAAAGTAAGGGTGTAAAAGCTTCAAGGTTTTTACACCTTTTTTACTGTTTTTAAAGATGCGACATTTTTGCCTCATCTCCTTTGCTATTATGTGAGTGTAAGAAACACAAAACATAATTTTACGGAGGTATTTAAAATGAAAAATGTAGTTAATAATCTGGTATCATTATTAAAAGAGGATGTAGTAAAATTAGGAAGTATTTCTCTTACTGCAATTTTGATTTTTTCATCTCTTATTATAAAATAGCTTACCGCTGATATTTTTTTATAAAAAGCCTTGATTTTTCCTTTTATTTCCCATAGAATAATATCAATGATTATTTTTATAGATGAAAGGAATAAAATAATGGAATACCGTATAGAAAAGGACTCAATGGGCGAGGTAAAGGTTCCCTCGGATAAACTGTGGGGTGCCCAGACACAAAGAAGCTTTGAAAATTTTAAAATAGGTGCAAATATTGAGACCATGCCCGAAGAGATAATCCACGCCTTCGGAATTTTAAAAAAGGCGGCGGCAATTACCAATAACCTTCTTCGGAAGGATAAGATGACAGACGAAAAGCTTGAAGCAATTAAAAAGGCTTGCGACGAAATCACTGAAGGAAGACTTAAGGATAATTTTCCTCTTGTGGTATGGCAGACCGGCTCGGGAACCCAATCCAATATGAATGCCAACGAGGTTATTGCAAACAGGGCAAATGCACTTCTTAATAAAAAGCTTATTCATCCTAATGACGATGTTAATATGAGCCAGTCCTCCAATGACACCTTCCCTACTGCCATGCATATTGCGGCGGTGCTTATAATTGAGGACAGACTTATTCCCGGGATAAAGGAGCTTATTGATACCTTTAAAAGACTTGAAGCGGAAAATGAAGGAATTGTCAAAAGCGGAAGAACTCATCTTCAGGATGCAACTCCCATCACCTTCAGTCAGGAGATAAGCGGATGGAGATCAAGTCTTGAAAGGGATATTGAGCTTCTTAAGCTTTCCTTAAAGCCTCTTTACGGGCTCGCTTTGGGCGGAACTGCAGTGGGAACGGGGCTTAACGCTCCCGAGGGCTTTGACAAATTGGTAGCAAAGACCGTTTCGGATTTAACTAAAAAGCCATTTGTAACTGCTGAAAATAAATTCCACGCCTTAACCTCAAAGGATGAGCTTGTTTTTGCTCACGGTGCTATAAAGGCACTGGCAGCTGATATGATGAAAATTGCAAATGATGTGCGATGGCTTGCTTCGGGGCCGAGAGTCGGTCTTGGTGAAATAAGTATCCCGGAAAACGAGCCGGGCTCATCAATTATGCCGGGCAAGGTAAACCCCACTCAATGTGAGGCTGTTACTATGGTTTCAGTTCAGGTAATGGGAAATGATACTGCAATCGGCATTGCCGCATCCCAGGGCAACTTTGAGCTTAATGTTTTTATGCCGGTTTGTGCTTATAACTTTTTGCAGTCGGCAAGGCTTATGGCTGATGCGATAAAGTCATTTAATAAAAACTGTGCAACAGGTATAAAGGCAAACAGGGAAAGGATGCATCATAATCTTCATAATTCTTTGATGCTCGTTACCGCACTTAACCCTCATATCGGCTATGAAAATGCAGCAAAAACCGTAAAAAAGGCGTTTAATGAAAACATTTCACTAAAAGAGGCCTGTGTTAAGCTTGGCTTCTTAACAGAAGATGAGTTTGACAAAGTATTTAAGCCTGAGGAAATGGTTTAATAAAAATAGCGGATGTAAATTTACAGCCCCCTTACCGACACGCTTACGGACTTCGATAAAAGGAGGGGATATTTCACCAAAATGAACGCAGACAGTACAAAAGTAAGGCAAGGGTTTCTTGATGATACCCTTGCCTTTCAACTTTAGATTATAAATATTTTTATTTATCGACATTATAGAGATTTTTTTATTTTTTTTGCGGCAGACCGACTTTTCAGACAGTCTAACGGAGTGGTGAATTTCACCACTCCGTTTTGTTTTATTATAAATCCGAGGCAATCTCACCTGCTTTTTTCAGGGTGATTTTTGTTATAACAGGCCCCAAAAGCTCATAGATTATGGTTGCGCAAAGTATGATTGCTCTGATTTTAGGACCGAACTCGGGAACAACGGTCATTGCCGCCATTGAAAGACCGATGGCAACACCTGCCTGGGGAATAAGGGTAGGTCCTAAATATTTTTTTACCTCATCGGGCGCTTTGCTGATGATTGCACCCAGGGAAGCACCCCACATTTTACCCATAACTCTTACAATAATATATGTAACACCGATTAAACCTACTGAAGGAAGAATTCCTATATTAAGCTCTGCCCCCGACACCACGAAAAACAGTAAAAACAGCGGTGGAGTAAAACGGTCGGTAAGCGCAAAAAGCTCGGAATATTTTGTAGAGGTGTTAATTAAAAGAGCACCCATTGCCATGCAGGCTAAAAGGGATGAAAAATGGCATAGATTTGAAATTCCCACGCAAAGGCAAACCATTGCAATTGCAACCGCAAGACGGTTTCCTCTTCCTGTAAACCATTTTATAAGGGCGCTGAAGATTATACCGAGCACCGCACCGAATAAAAGACCGCCCACAATTTCAATTACGGGGCTTAAGATAGTTTCTGTTAAATCCACATTGCCCGTGCTTCCAACAATTTTGGCAATTGCAACCGATATGCCAAAAGCAATCAGGGCAACCGCATCGTCGATTGCAACAACGGGAAGCAAGGTATCGGTAACAGGACCTTTGGCTTTATACTGCTTGACCACCATAATGGTAGCGGCAGGAGCTGTAGCCGAGGCTATTGCACCAAGCACCAGTGAGAATTTAATATCCCGTGTTATTATGTATAAAACAATATCCACTAAAATTGTAGCACCGAAGCCCTCACAAAAAGCAATCACCACGGGAGATTTACCGATTTTCTTCAAGTAAGAAAGCTTAAACTCTGAGCCTATTGAAAAAGCAATAAAGCCCAGCGCCACGTCGGAAATAATCGTCATGGAATGAATTACATCCTCGGGAATTATTTTAAGCACATAGGGACCGATGATAAGACCGAAAATAATATATCCGGTAACATTGGGAAGCTTGAAGATTTTCATAAGCTTCCCTGCAAACAGCCCGGTAAAAAGAGCGATTGCAAGATAAGTAAGCATATTAAGCATTTCCACCAAACCCCTCAACTAAATTAATCGGCATTGTAAACATAATTCCGGTATTAGGCTCACTTAAATCGCCTATTACCCTTTTGACTGTATCAATTGCTACCTGAACCTGCTCGTCCTTAAGAACAAGAAGAAGGGTTTTAACTGTCTCCCTGTCATCCCCGTCCCAGGCACGGCGTAATAGTCCGAAAACCGGAATATCATCCATATTATGAAGGGCTTTTGCCATCCCCTCACCGTTTATAAGGGTGCCTCCCTTAATACCCGCTTCATAAAGCTCGTGCATAAGTGAATCCACAAGCTCCGTTTTCTTTAAAATCAATGTAAATAACTGCATAATCAATCACCTTTCTGATATAAGTTAAAATCGTCAGTTGAAACAAAGATAACAGGTGCATCATATTCCCCTGCAATCATTGCATCAATTGAAATTTCTCCTGCCATTTCTCCCTTCCCTTTAAAAATATTTCTTATCAAGACTTCTGTACTGAATTGCTTCTGCCAGATGGGTGGAGGTTATATTCTTTTCTTCCTCCAGATCGGCAATGGTTCTTGCAACCTTTAAAATTCTTGAATGGGCTCTTGCCGAAAGCCCCAGTCTTTCATAAGCCATTTCCATAAGCTTCTTTTCCCCGTCCCCAAGAGGACAAAATTCATCTATAAGACCTGCGGGAATTTCCTTATTGGTTAAAAAGCCGTAATTTTTATAGCGTTCCTTCTGAATTTGCCTTGCAACCTTAACCTGCCTTGCCATAATTTCACTGGTTACCTTGGATTTTTCATCCGAAATATCCTTATAGGAAACATTGGGAACCTCTATCTGTATATCAATACGGTCAAGCAAGGGACCGCTGATTTTTTTCATATAATTTCGTATCTGATGCTCGGTGCAGGAGCACTCCTTTACCCCCGAGCCGTAATAACCGCAGGGACAGGGATTTAATGAAACAATAAGCATCACATTACAGGGATAGGAAACCGAGCCCGAAACACGGGTAACCGTAATCTTACCGTCCTCCACCGGCTGTCTTAAGGTTTCCAGAGCAACCTTTTTAAATTCGGGAAGCTCGTCTAAAAATAAAACTCCGCGGTGAGCCAAGGTTATTTCTCCCGGCTTTGGAATTCTTCCGCCTCCCGTTATTCCCACCGTGGAAACAGTGTGATGAACCTGACGGAAGGGACGGCTTGTAATAAGAGGGCGGTCCTTTTCAATAAGACCTGCCACGCTGTATATTTTTGATACCTCCAGGGATTCCTCAAAGCTTAAGGGAGGAAGAATTGTAGGAATTCTTTCCGCAATCATGGTTTTACCTGATCCCGGTGTACCAACCATCAGAAAGTTATGATTTCCCGAGGCGGCAACAAGAAGAGCTCTTTTTATATCCTCCTGCCCCTTTACATCGGAAAAGTCAAGCTGTCTTACATTATTTTCAAAGGACTCATCCCAGTCCTTATATTCTATAATTTCCTTTGCCCCCACAAGATGGGCAATACATTCCTGAAGACTGTCCACCGGATAAACGGATAACCCCTTTACGATTGCCGCCTCTTTGGCATTTTCGCGGGGAATAAATATATTTGAAAAGCCTTTTTCATAGGCGGAAATTGCCATAGGCAAAATGCCGTTTACCCCACGAAGCTCACCGTTTAAGGCAAGCTCACCGATAAAGACGGATTTTTTTAAAAGCTCATCGTTTAACCTGTAGTCCTTTGAAAGTATGGAAAGGGCTATGGGAAAGTCAAAGTGAGAGCCTTCCTTTTTTATGGATGCCGGTGCAAGGTTTACCACGATTTTATCCTGATAAATGGTGCTTCCCGCACTTTTGATTGAAGCCTTTATACGCTCCTTTGATTCCTTAACGGCGGTATCGCCGAGACCTACGATATCAAAGGCAGCAAGCCCCGAGGAAACATCCGATTCAACATCTATTATAAAGCTTTCGATCCCGAAAAGTGCACAGGTTTTTATTCTTTTTTGCATCCGGATCCCCCTTTTTATGTTAATTACATAACCATTCACTGTAAATTATATATCAGTCAAAATAAAAAATCAACAATTTGAAGTGAAAATGTTTACAAAAAGGGATATTATATAGTATAATTATATAATAATTGGATTATGAGGTATAAAATATGTTTGATTATTTACGCGCTGATATAAAAGCTGTCAGGGAAAGAGACCCTGCGGCAAGAAGCAGTTTAGAGGTTTTTTTCCTCTATCCCTCAATTGCCGCGCTTTTCTGGCATCGTGTTGCACACAGGCTTTACAATATAAAATTAATGTTCTTATCAAGAATGATTTCCCAGCTTGCAAGATTTTTTACCGGTATTGAAATTCATCCCGGTGCCAAAATCGGCAAGGGATGTTTCATTGACCACGGTATGGGAGTTATCATCGGCGAAACTGCCGAGGTTGGTGAAAACTGTACCATCTATCAGGGTGTAACCTTAGGCGGTACGGGAAAGGATGTAGGCAAGCGTCATCCCACACTGGGAAACAATGTTATGGTTGGCTCGGGCGCAAAGGTCTTAGGCCCCTTTAAGGTAGGGGATAATTCAAAGATTGCGGCAAATGCGGTGGTGCTTAACCCTGTCCCACCCAATTCTACCTGTGTGGGTGTGCCTGCAAGAGTTGTGAAGGTTGACAATATAAGAGTCAAGGATGAGCTTGACCAGACTCATATTCCCGACCCGGTAAGTCAGGAGCTCTGCAAGATTCTTCACAGAGTCCATTCTCTTGAAAAGGAGCTTGAAAAATTAAAAAAGGAAGGTAAAGAAAATGAAAATATATAACTCACTTACAAATAAAAAGGAAGAATTCAAATCCATAACCCCCAACGAGGTAAAAATGTATTCCTGCGGTCCTACCGTTTATAATTATTTTCATATCGGTAATGCAAGACCCTTTATAATTTTTGATACCTTAAGAAGATATCTTGAATACTCGGGCTATAAGGTTACCTTTGTTCAGAATTTTACCGATATTGACGATAAGATGATTAAAAATGCCAATGCGGAGGGCATTACCGTAAAAGAGCTTGCAGACCGCTTCATCAAGGAATATTTCATTGATGCCAAGGGCTTGGGAATAAGAGAGGCTACCATCCATCCCAAAGCAACGGAAAATATTGATGCTATTATCGACACCGTTAAAAAGCTTGAGGAAAAGGGCTATGCTTATAATGTGGATGGAAATGTTTATTTCAGAACCAAGAAATTTTCCGCTTACGGAAAGCTTTCCCATCAGCCCTTAGAGGATCTTGAGGCAGGTGCGAGAATAGAAGTAAATTCAGATAAGGAAGACCCGATGGATTTCGTTTTATGGAAGAATAAAAAAGAGGGTGAGCCTTACTGGGAAAGCCCCTGGGGTCAGGGACGTCCCGGCTGGCATATTGAATGCTCGGCTATGGTTAACAAATATCTTGGTGAAACCATTGATATTCACAGCGGCGGTAAAGACCTTATCTTCCCTCACCACGAAAATGAAATTGCACAAAGTGAGGCGTTATCGGGCAAGCCCTTTGCCAACTACTGGATGCATAACGGCTTTATAAATATTGATAATGAGAAAATGTCAAAATCCAAGGGTAATTTCTTTACCGTAAGAGATATTGTAAAGGAATTTGACTATCCTGTTATAAGATTCTTTATGCTGTCTGCTCACTACAGAAGTCCCATCAACTTCTCCAAGGAGCTTGTAACTCAGGCAAAAACAGGACTGGAAAGAATCATAAATACCGTGAAAAATCTTGTATTCCTTATGGAAAGTGCGTCAGCTCAGGCTATCACCGAAGAGGAAAATAAAATTTTCGAAGGATTTTTATCCTACAAGGAAAAATTCATCGAGGCAATGGACGATGACCTTAACACAGCCGATGCCATCTCTCATATTTTCAGTCTTGTAAGAGAGGTTAACTCAAAAGTAAACGGTGAATCCGCTTCTTCAAAGGAATTAATTGAAAAAACAGTTGCTTTGATAAAGGAGCTTACCGGGGTTATCGGTATTGAATACGAAACCGATGAGGATGAGCTTTCAAAAGAGGTTGAGGCTTTGATTGAAAAAAGACAGGAAGCAAGAAAAAATAAAGATTTTGCACTTGCCGATGAAATAAGAGATAAGCTTACCGGTATGGGCATCATTTTAGAGGATACCCGTCAGGGAGTTAAATGGAGAAAAGCATAGTGAATAGTTTTTTTAAGTTCAAGGGAACAAATGAATATTCTCCCTTAGTGCTTGCCTATATGGGAGATGCGGTGTACGAAATGTATATCCGCTCTCTTTTGGTTTCAGGGCATAACACTCAGGTAAACAAGCTTCATAAGGAGGCTACAAAATTAGTCAAGGCAAAGGCACAGTCGGAGATTTTCGAAAAAATATTCCCTCATCTTACAGAAGAAGAATTAAATATTTTCAAAAGAGGAAGAAATGCCCATTCCTACACCTCGGCAAAGAATGCCGATATAGTTGACTATCGCCGTGCCACAGGGTTTGAAGCTTTAATCGGATATCTTTATATCACGGGAAATATGGAGAGAATTAACGAGCTTCTTAAGCTGGGGATTGAGACGCAATAGTTCAGGATTTCTGATTATTCATTAAAAATCCTATCTTACAACTACATAACAGATGCAAACGTTTTTTATGAAATATCTCACTGCGTTCGATATGAAATAATTTACTTCGTAAATTGTGAAATAGAAAACCATCGTTTTCTGTGAAATAAAATAAATCCTTTTTCACACGCCGCAGGCGTATTTCATATTGCGAAGCAATATTTCACGCAGGTCATGCATTTCACAAATCCTGAAAGGATTTATTTCATTGAAAAGAACGACTTGTCGAAACAAGTCGTTCTTTTCTGGCACGCCATGAGGGATTTGAACCCCCGGCACATCGGTTCGAAGCCGATTGCTCTATCCGGGCTGAGCTAATGGCGCATATATTACTAATTGATTATACACTACTTTTACCGTAAAATCAAGAAAGGATTTTAAAAATGAAGTTTATTCATACAGCCGATTTGCATTTAGGCTATAAATTCAGTTCGGAATACTCCGAATCAACCCTTTCATTTTTAAAGGAAAATCAAAGGAAAACTTTTTCGGATATTATAGATATGGGAATACACAATAAGATTGATGCCCTGCTTATTGCAGGCGATTTATTTGATATACCAAACCCAAAGGCAGAGCTTTTTGATTTCGTAGCTTCCGAATTTAAAAGAGGGGGCTTTCCCGTATTTATTATATGCGGAAATCACGACCCTAAAACCAAGGATTCGGTTTATGAGAAAAAGAACTTTCCCGAAAATGTACATATCTTTTCGGAAGAGTTATCCCCCGTTACGGTTTCGGGAGTAAATTTCTACGGAAGCTCCTTCATTGCTCCCCACAAGCTGGAAAGCTCCATTAAAGATTTCAAAGTGGAAAATGAAAATGAGCTTAACATTCTTCTTGCCCACGGAGATATTGCAAAGGAAGGCTATTACAATCCTATGAAGCCCGGAAGTATTAAAGACACCGGAGCCGATTATGTGGCTTTGGGGCATATTCACATGGAATGTGATATAAAAAAAGAAGGAACAACCTATTACGGCTATTCGGGAGCCCCTTATGGCTCAACCTTTAAGGAAACAGGAGATTTCTTTGTAATCTTAAGTGAAATTGAAAAGGGCTTTTTAAAATATGAAAAAGTGGATTTAAGCCGTTACTCCTTTAAAGAGCTTGAAATAAGACTTGAGCTTCCCCAATCCGAAGAGGATATTATAAGCATAATCAGAAAAGAAATTTCAGCCTTTGATCTTAATAAAACTCTCTTTAATATAAAACTGACAGGGTATATTAACGATGGCTTTTCACCTGATTTCAAGGCTATATCAGAAAAGCTTAATGAGAGTCTTTTATATTTAAGGCTTACCCATTCTCTCACCGTTAAGTACGATCTTGAGCTGTTAAAGCATGAGGAATCGGTACGCGGTGAGTTTGTAAGAAATGCTTTAAAGGAGCTTGAGGGAAAGGATCCCGATTATATCCTTAAGGTTATAGAATACGGGGTGTCAAGACTATGATTATAAATAATATTCTTTTTAAAAAATACGGAAAATTTACAAACAGGGAATTTACCTTCTCTTCCCGTCTGAATATAATCTTCGGAAAAAACGAAACGGGAAAATCAACTCTTGCCACCGCACTTAAGACCTTTTTCTATACCGACCTTGGTTCCAAAAACAAATACAAAAAGACCTATATTCCCCTTATGGAGGATAAGGGTGCTTTTGATGTGGATTTTGTAACAGATAAGGGTGAAGCTTTAAAAAGCCTTGTTACCTTAGGAAAAACCAATGGAAAAACTCTTGTAAAAACCGTTAACCCGGGCAACGGAGAAGAGCTTAACGGTGATTTTTCCCGCCTTGGCGAGCATTTTTTCAACATAAGCGAGGAAATGTTTGATTCGGTGTGCTATATCAGGGATTTACAGTCGGTAGATAAGCTCATTGCCAATAAAAGCGACGTTCACGATGCTCTTTCAAAAACCGAAAGCGGTCCGGTTGATATTGACTTAAGCGGAGTTTTAAAGGAGATAAAGGATGAGCTGTTAGAATATAAAAGACCGACTCCTACAGGGAAAATTTATCCTGTTGCAAAACGCATTGAGGAAATTGACAGGATTATTTCGGATATTGAGGATATAAAGGAATCTGTCGAAGGTACTAAAGAGGAAATTGACAGTCTTGTTGCCGAGGAAAAACAGCTTTCTGAGGAATTCAAGGATTTTGAAGGTAAGAAAAAGCAGTTAAAGGAATATACGGAATATGAAAACGCAAGGGTCCAGACAAAGCTTTTGGAGGAAATTAAAAAGGATGAAGAGCTTAAAGAAAAGCTAAAGCCCCATTTTACTCCGATTGATGAGGATGACCTGGAAAGGATACGACAGCTCGAAGCTTCAAAAAAGACGGAGAAAAATTTATCCTCCCATCTTATTCTGACAGCTGCGGTTTTTGTTTGCGGTTTGATGCTCGGGCTTTTAAGTCCTCTGCTTTCAGCCTCGGCGCTTTTATCGGCTGTTCCCCTTTTACTTTATTTTAAAGGGAAAAAATTCAATGATAAATTAAAGGAAGAAAAGGAAGAATACACAAAGCTTATTTCAAAATACAGTATTAACGGATTTGAGCATTACTTAAAGCTTAAGGAGGATGCTCTCGGCAGGTTAAACGAGATAAAGCTTATTGAACAAAGAATTGAATTTAACAAAAAGAGAATTAATCATTTTAATCCTGAAGCTTTAAAGACAGAAATTCCAAAGCCTGATTTTAATGAGGCGTGGGTAACCGAAAGCTTAAAAAGAATACAGGAGAGACTGTACGAAATTAAGACCCTGATTGCTTCAAAAAATGAAAAGGTAAGCGGCGCCTTTAATAATCTTCCGGATATTTCAGAGCTTACGGAGGAGAAAAAGGAGCTTACAGAGAAGCTTACGGCTCTTAAATACGAGGAGCAGATTGCAACCGATTGCTATAATATTTTAAATATTACAAATAATAGCTTTAAAGCATCCTATATCCCTTACCTTAACAGGGAGGTTGCCGATATTTTAGAAAAGGTACTTGGAAATATTGACTACTTTAATATAAAGGATGACTTAACCTGTGAAATAAGAAAAACCGATGCACTTACTCCTCTGCCAAAGGAAAATTTCTCTAACGGTACCGATGCACTTATATATTTTGCAATAAGACTTGCAATGTATAAGCTTATTTCCGGGGAGGAAAAAATTCCCCTTATTCTGGACGATTGCTTTTTAGAGCTTGACAGCGAAAGATTCGGGGCGATTTTAAAATATATAAGCGAAAATATAACCTCACAAATCTTTTATTTTACCTCTTCCGAGAGAATTTTTAATTTAACACTTGCCAACAGCACCATAAATAGGTTATAATATATTGAATAAGTTTTTTAAGGAGGTAACACTATGCTTTTTAAAACTAAAGGTGAGCTTGGAATGATCTGTGTTCGTGACAGGGCGATAAAAACAATTGCCAGCCACGTTGCCTGCTCCTGCTACGGAGTAATAGGTCTTGCAAACAAGGGCATTAAAAAAAGCTTTTTAAGCGCTACCGATGCTTTAGAGGATGCCATCAAGGTAACCTACAGCAACGGACTTATAATTGATATACACATTTACGTTTCCTACGGTATGAATATTCAGACGATTTCCCAGAATATTCTGGAAACGCTGACTTATACACTTAATGACTCCTTCGGTCTTAAGGTTAATAAGGTTAACGTTCACGTTGACGGAATAAGAATGGATAAGTAGGTAATAGCTTATGAATATATTAAAGAGTGATATTTTTATCAATATGCTGGTTTCAGCATCTAATAATCTGGAAAACCGAAAAGAGGAAATTAACCGTCTTAACGTTTTCCCCGTTCCCGACGGTGACACGGGTACAAATATGTCTTTAACCTTTTCAAAGGCTACAAAGGAAATATGCGATATGCAGGATTCCACCGTTGCCGAAATTGCGGCAAAGCTGTCCTCGGCTTCCTTAAGAGGCGCAAGAGGTAACTCGGGGGTTATCCTTTCCCAGTTTATAAGGGGTATTTCCAAGGGCTTTAACGAAAAGGACGAAATAAATTTAGAAGTGCTTGCAAATGCATTTTCATCAGGCACCGAATCCGCTTACCGTGCAGTTATGAAGCCTACCGAAGGTACCATACTTACGGTTATGAGAGGCTTATCCGACGCAGCTATGGAGGGCTATAACGGATGCGAAACCGTTGCTGATTTCTTTAAAATGATTATTGAAAACGGCAATAAGGTTTTGGCATATACGCCCGAGCTTTTACCCAAATTAAAGCAGGCAGGGGTTGTGGACTCCGGCGGTATGGGGCTTATGGTTATTATGGAGGGTATGCTTCATTACCTTGAAAATAACGAAATTATGCCTCTTATGGATGTTAAGGAGCAGCCCGCTGAGGATTCTGCCGCAGGTCAGTATATTGAGGAAATAACCTTCGGCTACTGCACCGAATATATTATCGTTAAGGAGCATAGAGGTGCTGAAAATCTTAAGGATAAGCTTAAGCAGATAGGCGACTGTGTTGTGGTTGTTGAGGATGAGGAAATCGTTAAGGTTCACGTTCATACCGACGACCCGGATAAGGCTATCGGCTTCGGCTTGAAAATCGGTTCTTTGATTAACATCAAGATTGACAATATGCGTCATGAAAATGAAGAATTAAAGAAAAAGGAAGAGGAAAGACTTAAGAAGGAAAAGACAAAATACGGTTTTGTTTCGGTTGCCGCAGGTGATGGCTTCAAATCCATCTATGAGGAGCTTGGAATAAAAGGTATTATTTCCGGCGGTCAGAGTATGAATCCTTCCACCGATGATATTTTAAAGAAGGCAAAAGAGGTTAATGCGGAAACCGTTTTCGTATTTCCAAATAATAAGAACATAATTTTAGCTGCCGAGCAGGCAAAGGATTTATTTGAGGGCGAGCTTATAGTTATCCCTACAACAAGCATGGCGCAGGTATTCCCTGTTATGATGGTTTACGATGAAAATCTTTCCAAGGAAGAATTAAGCGATGCATTCAGCGAAATCCTTTCTACTGTTAAATGCGGTCAGATTACTTATGCTGTAAGGGATTCAATGGTTAATGACATTGAGATAAAAGAAGGCGATATTATGCAGCTTGTCAATGACAAGGTGGTTGCCGTTTCTCCTTCTGTTGATGAAGGTATTATTGAAACGGTTAAAAAGATTGCCGATGAGGATACCGAAATCATCACTCTTTACGCAGGTGAGGATATTTCAGACGAGGCTCTCAACCAGGTTGTTGCAAAGCTTGAGGAATTATATCCCGCATGCGATATTACCCCTTACAGAGGCGAACAGCCAATATACTATTATATAGTTTCTGCGGAATAAAAAAACCTTGAAACATTTCTTATTTCAAGGTCAGACTGTCGAAAAAGTCGGTCTACCGCAAAAATATAAAATTCATATAATATCGATAAATAAAGATATTTATAATTAAAAGTTAAGTGGCAAGGGTTTCTCGATAAAACCCTTGCCATTCTTTGCTTTTCACCAAAATGAGCCTTGAAATTTCATATTTCAAGTTTTTAAAATCAGCCGATTTTTTTAATCAATCTGTCAAGCAAGCTTCTTACATAATCAGGCTTTAATGCCACCTCTCCTCTTAGCGCTCTTTCCCAATACTTCATATTATCGGGTGTGGTAATACCAAGCTCAATAAGTGCATTCACCGTATTGTCATAGGAATATTTATTTTTCATTTTATCCTTCCTTTCAAAGAGGTAATAAACCGCTATATGCCGTTTAGCCTCCTCTTTTCTTACATAAACCTTTGAGTCCTTTTCATAGCATCTTACTCTGCGATAGCTCGTGTCATATTTACCTTTGTAATTATCAGGGTCAACAAACTCACAAACCTTTTTATCCTCACCGCACATAACAAAAAGATGTCCGCCTGTTGAAAAAAGCCTGTTTTCTCCGCCGTTAGTGGAGCATATAACAAGTCCGCCTCTTTTCACACAGCTTATTGCAGACTCTATATCATAACTTTTTTCACATCTAAGATTGTATATTTTCCCCAGCTCATAAAAAAGTGAATGAGCTGTTCCCACTCCGTCAATACGGTGTCCGTTTTTAAGAGAAATTTTTGCAATATCCACAGGAGTTACTTTATGTTCCGTAAGACTTGCAACAATCATTGCACCGCTTGTAACTCCGCAGCCTGAGGATTTTATTGTTTCGGTATGGGGTGCTTTGGCGGAGTATGAAACCTCCGCCCATCTTTTATCCCTTTGTGAATAAATTACCATCAAGCATCCCCCTTTATGTAATGCCTTAAGGTTACATTTGAGCTTAAAAGCCCCTTCATTTCCACAAGTGCATTATCCACCATCCCTGAAAACAGCTTAAAGGAAATAAGCTTTGAAAAAAGTGGGTACTTAAAAATAAATTCGTCATAAACCTGTCTTAATTTTATCTGCCCCATTTTCGAGCCTAAGCCTTTTTCCGCCTCAACCACTGCATATAAAAGCCATTCTTTCAAATTATTTCTCTGATTTATCACAAGAAAAGCTACTCCTGCAATAAATAAGAGAATTATTAAAATTTTAATCAGTATATCCATCCTTTTTCTCCTCCTTCTTTCTTTTTATCTTTGCCAGCTGCCACAGCTCAACTGTTGTAAAGCTGAACCATGCGCCTGTAAGGGCTCCGGGCTCGCTTCCCGTTTTTAAAAATATGTACATCGCACCCATGGTAAAGAGAATGTTTATAATTATTACGAAAATCACAATTCCCTTTGAAAAGCTTCCCTTTTTCATATAAACATCCCCTTTACTGCAAAGCCCACAATTCCGCTTATTAAAGCGGATATGACAATATCCCATCTTTTTTTTGGAGTTTCCTCCACCGATCTTATTCTTTCGGTTATTTCGCATAAATCCTTCTGCATAGCCTTAACCGAGGTTGCAAGCTCATAGACTGACCTTGTGAGAATCTCAATGCTGTCTATTCTTTTGTGGGCAGCCTTGGTTGAGCTTTCAAGCTCACCAAGCATTAAGATAATATCATTTTCATTCATAAGGCTCCTCCTCACTCATTTTTTCGTATTCCTCAAAAGGAATTTCCTTAAAAGCGCTTTCATCAACGCCTTCTCCAAGATATATTTCACATCCGAAGGTTACTCCGTCGGTTAAAATCATACCTTCACTTGCTTTTAAAATTTTTCTTTCCATAATAAACCTCCTATATAAGTGAAAAAGACCAATTGGGCTTGGTTGCGATTAACGCAGCCCATTCTTCCGTTGCAAATGCGGATTCTTTTGCGGTTTTATTGAATGTGCAGGTTAAACCGGATGTTGTGTCAGATAAAGCATTAACAACATTTGTTATGCTTGCTTTTGTCAATGGGCATTGAGCAAATGTCATATTCTTACCAAAATGTCCTTCAATTTCGTTGATGTTTGTCAAACTCGTTGCGTGAAAGCTTCTTGATGCAAATGGTGTATTTTCATTAACAATAAGCTTTTCTATTGTTTGTAAAATTGGTGTTTCAAACACAAAGTCGTTTGTTGTGCTTGATGTCATATCAATAGTTCCAAGCCTTTTTATATATGCCCAATAGAATGCATAATAAAATCTTGTACACCCTTTAAAATCTAACTTTCTTCCTTGTTTTTCAAGCAAATCGACTAAATCCAAAGGCCTTCTTTTTGCCCCCTGAACATTCATAAACATTCGGTCAGCACTACCATTAACAATAATGTCATACTTAGGGAGTAATGTATCATTATTCCAATATTCACTTGTAAAAGCGTGGGAATAATCTCCCCTGTTTCCATAATCCTGATAATTATCCCAAAAGAAATCATACTGTGATTTTTTTCCTGCTTCATAAACATCATCAAAATCCTGTTTCAACTGTAAGGTTTTTTCTGCTATATCCATTATGCTTCACCCCCTGAAACTAAGGCTTGAGCATAATTATGAAGCTCATCAAGGGCGGATTCAATGTTACCTATTGAGATATTAATATTGCTTATTTGGGTATTTGCCTCGTCAATCATATTAAACAACTCTTGGTCATAATTATTTAAGTCTCCTATACTCGTCTCATGTGAATCAACTCTTGATTCCACCTCACTAAGTCGCATTTGATTGTCTTCTGCAATACTTCTTACTTCTGAAATTTCTAAGTTATATTTACTATCAACGTTTTCTATAGCTTGTCTATTTTCAATAATCTGCTCCTTCATTGAGGATATTTCATTTCCGTCAGGAAGTTTATTAAGTTTTTCCTTTTCTTCAGAAGAATAAAGAGTATCAATAATTTCCCACGGCGACCACTCTTCCATAGAAAATAATCTTTTACTTTTTCCGTATCCGCCCTGATGCTCAATAACCTGATTCAAAGTATCAAAATCCCACCATACGAAAAGTGTGGAAATATTGTATACATCCCCGTCTGCTTCAATAAGAATATACACACCGTTTTCCTGAAAATTATCTAAGGAAAAGCTTTCGTCATAACGGTCATATCGAATTATCGTAACTTTATCGGATAATATGTTTTCAAAGGTACTCTTATCGGGAAGTGCCTCCAGCTTTGCCTTTAAAGTATCCGAAAAATCATTGGATGAAAGCCCCTTACCGTAGACCTTATCTACCTTTTTATCCTTCAGAGAATCGGTAATCACCTGAAGCCCCTCTATTCTTATATTATCCTTTTCGCGAAGATCCCTTATATCTTTTATAACAGTATCGTGAAGCTCATAAACTTCACTCTTTCCTGCTTTCAATAAAAGAGATGCTTCAAGCTTTTTAAGCTCATCCCGGTCCGCCTTTATTTCCGCAAGATATTCAATTGTATCCTGAAAGCTTTCTTCATAATATTCGGTGGCAGACAGGCTTTCATCAAAATGAAGGGCTATAACCCGGGATTTGAAAATTTTATCCTTTAATTTCATAACAAGCTGGATAAAAAGCTCACGGCAGTCGGTAAGACTGTAAGGGATATTGTAATAAAATATTTCCGATTCACAATCTCCCACCACCGTCTGGATTTTCTCACCGTTTCCTTTAAGTATATCAAGATACTTGAAAAACTCCTTATATTCGGAGGGAACAATGAACTTAAGACGGGTGATATTTCCCTCACCCATCTGCCCTGCACTTAAGTTTTCTAAAAGAGGGCGTCCCTCTTTTGATATTTCTATTTTAAGTAAATTCATAAAATCCCCCCTTTACAGATAATCCTGAATACCAAGAATTATGGCGGCATCATTTACGGTATGCTCTGCCCATTGATATTTTTTCTTCCATTCCATTAAATAGATATAAGCCTTCTGCTTATCATAGGTTGTTTCCAGCCTGCCGTAGCCGTCATACTGCTTTTTACCTATCTGGTTTATAATGTTAGAGGCAATATCCTTAGCAGACATTCTTGATAAATCCGAAGTTTCCTTTGACGAGCCGCTTCCCCCCGAGCTTGCTTTTGATAAGCTCCCCGAGGATTTTTTCATAGTCTGATTTATCCCCTCAGTTTTTATCTTTTCTTCGGTAAGACGGGTATCAGCGTCCATTTTAAGAAGATCGCTTTCATATTTTTTCGGAAGATAGCTCATCTCCAAATCATGAAGTTCTCCCTTTCTGATGCTTTCTGCTTCCTTTCTTTTATCTTCATTGTTATCAAGTATGATATCGTTATTTATTTTGGCGATAGAGGCATCATTTACTCTTTTTACCTCATCCTGTTTTTCCTTCATAAAATTAAAATCAATATCACGGTTATTTTCTTCAATACTCATATTAAGCTTTTGGGCTGATATGTCTCTTGCAAGCTTGGCTGACTGAATTTCCGCATCAGCCCTTGCCTCTGCCATTTTATTTTTTATATCGGAAATTTCATTCTGCTTTGCCTTATCAATATCACTTTGCGCCCTGTTAAAGCTGTTAATATTATTAAGACGTTTTGAGATTGCATAACCACCTGCGGTATGATTTCCCGTATTGGCAATATTCTCCTGCATTTTTTTCAGCTCTTTATTATTGGTATTGGTAAGATTATTTTTCATTCCCTGATATACCTCGGGGATTTTTTTAAGCCTTTCATTATATCCCGAAAGATTTTTCTTAAGAGTGTTGGCTATAATTTTTCTTCCCGTATTAAGAGCAGCAGCGGAGTTAAGCTCAATAAGCTCCCTGTTTTCCTTTCTCTTTTTCTCATAATCAAATCCGTTCATTTTATCCCTCCTTTAAAATATTCTTCCTTTTGCAATATAACCGCCTATGTAAGCATAAATAAAGTCCTTCCACAAAAATCCGGTAAAGCTTGCCAAATTATCGCAAACTAAAAGCTTAGGTTGAAAATTTTTGGCATCTCTTACAAGAATACTGCTTCCTTCCGAAAAAACATTACCTGAGCTTATACCCTTTACCGTAAAATCAAGCTTCAGGACATTTTCAAAATCTCTTTTTACAACAGCCTTATTCCCGAAAATAACAGTATTATCATTACAGCCAAGAAACGCCTCACGGGCATCGGAAAAGCTTGTGTAGCCCACACTGTCAACCTCGTCAGAGTTATCAAGCTCTGCTCTTTTTATTTCATAGAGATAATAGTGGCAGGTACCCGTTGAGCGATACGCCAGAAGTATATAGATATAATCTTTATTAAAATCTGCCTTGTAGATTTCGTAGCCCGATGAGGATACGGAATTTAAGTCTACTGTTTTATAAAGCTCACATATTTTATATTCAGGATTGTATACATAAATCCAAAGCCTGTACTTACTTGAAGAATATGAGGAATTAAAAAGATAAAGCCTTTCATCCTCATCCACAATAAAATCCTTAAAGGTTATATCAGAAATAACGGCAAAGGTTTCTATATCTCCATTTTCCAGATTAAGGGAGGTTATGGTACCGTCGGTATTAAGATATCTTTTATTTCCGTAATTTTTCCCCTTTAAAACGTAATTTATATCAGCCTTTCCTAAGCATTCCTTGTAAACACCGATTGAAGAGGATAAAAAAACCGGAGAAAACTTTTCCGAGGGAATAGAGTTTAAATTAAGTGCCTCCTCGGAAAACGGCGCTACCGTATCAGGCGAGAGCTTCTCGCTTGTTACTTCGCCGTCCTTTATTTTTTCCTTCGATATACTGTTATCCTTTATCTTTTCTTCACCGATGGAATGATCGGGAACCTCCTTAAGAGCTACCGAATCAAGCTGAGTTTTTATGCTTTTTATCTGACTGTAAGGGTTATTTCCCGATACCCCCTCAATAGGGGGAGATTTTATCATCTCAATACCGCTTTCCCCCTCATTTGAGTTATTAAGCTTATCAACAAGGGAATTTATAAAATCCCTTGTCTGATTGTGCTGTCTTTGAAGAATCTCACGCGGGTTTCCCGGAGTATCCTCATAAAAGGTACTGTCACAAAAGCCCTCCTCGGGGCTGAAATTAAATTTTTTAAATTCCACTGAATCTTACACTCCTTTCAACCGAATAAGTTATAAATATATCGGATATACTCATTTGCGAATCGCATAAATCATTTGAAAATTCAAGCATTAAATATTTTACCCGTCCCCTTCTTAATCTTCGGTTTACGGCAAAGGAAAAAATATTTGACATAAAGGTAAAGCACGGAAACTTAAAGTTTATAAAATTAAATTTATTCACCCTGTATTCCCATTCGTTTTTAAGCTTACCGTTTTCATCCCATGCCTTTAATGAAACACCGGAATTATTAATTGCTTTAAGACTTAAGCTTATTTCATAAATATTCTTAAAATCACAGGGACGGTTAAAATCAAGAGCCTTGGTTTTAAAATATGCCCTTATGGGGATTTGTAAATCAAAGTCATAAAGCTGATTTGTAAAATATGTTGCTCCTTTTTTTCCTAAAAGATAGATTTCTCTGTTAAAGCTTATTTTTGCCCTGCAGCTGATGTTATCAAGAATAAACCAGCTTGATTTTTCATCCCTTCCGTTACCGTTTTCCAAAGGAAGCATATAGGTATATTTTCCCGTAACAAGATACAGGGCATTTCCCATAATAAAGACTGTAGAATTTCTTATGTCCTTCTGATTAAGAAGGGCTTTTTCAGAATTCAGTCCGTTTATGTTACGGGAAATACAGCCTACTGTCTTTTCCTCCTTTATATAAGTGGAAAATAAAGACATAACTCCGTAATTACTGTTTAACCACACCAGCTGATTTCCTACGGTTGCAATTGTGTTTTTACAGTCACAGCCAATTTCGCTGTTAAGACGGGAAAGAGTAAAATTAACTGTCTCCCCCTGATATTCGTATTTTGAAATATAAATGCTTTTTTCCTTAAAGAAAATAAGCCCGTCATATTGCTTGCCCATTCCCGTTATGGGATCAAAATCGTCGCCTATAATATCAAACTGATTTACCGGAAAATACTCGGGATTCTTAAGCTCTGAATAAAAGAAGGTGGTTTTATAATCATGGTTTCCGGAAAAAAACATTCTTGTTCCCTCGGATATACCGGCATTAAGACCGCCGAAGCTTTCGGTTATGGTACAGTTTACTATTTTATCCCTGTCCTCATTTGTTACCTCAAATGTAATTTCCAGCATATTATGACCTTCCGCCATACTGTCAAAGGAAATATATCTGCCCTCCTGATTTAAGGTATAACCGGTCACAGGCTTATTATTAAACTGAACTGCTACAGATTTTAAATAATTCACTCCCTCGGGGAAATTAATATGCCGGGTCTGATCGGTGGTGTTATAGGTAAGCTTGAATTTTCCCGTAAGAAGATTATATTCCTCAAAATTATCTCCAACACTGTTATAATCACAGTTTACCAAAACAGTGGGAATATAGCCCTGAACAATTTCGCATAGAAGCTTGTTATCCTTAACTGAAATTTTATAGTATTCTCCCGTTCCCACATAGTAAACATATCCGTTATAGATAAAAAAGCTTCCCTCTTTTTTTCTCACAGGAGCAAAAAGAGTTGTAATCTCCTTTGTTTCGGTATTATATGCCTTAATTTTATCCGAGGCGTGATAGATAAAAAAATTATAATAGCTTGTATCAAGAGCCGTTATTATCTCCTCTTCGGAAAATAACAGGCTTTGTCCCTTTCGTTTTTTTAATACGCCCTCCCTGTAAACCATATTAAGCATATCACTCATACAACCATCAGGAATTTTACTTTCTCCCATATCAAGTGCCACACCGCCACTTAAATTACCTAAGCTGTAGCTTATGGGATTATATTTTAAATCGGGATACATTTCAGCACATCCCTTCCAAAATATCCGTAAGCTCAGGCTCTTGCTCATAGCTTTTGTAATTTGATAAAAGTGCCTGATATTCATAAATAAGAAGATTATACTTATCATTCTCCCTGTCATAAGCGCAAAGCATTGCCGCTACGAAGCAGGGAATGATATTTTTAAGAATATAATTATCAAGAGGAACAGCATCCTCCTCACGGTAAAACTGAGGGTCAACGCCTTTTCTTCCCTCCAGATGAAGAAAATATCTTATGGCGTGCTTTATAAGACGAAGCCCCTTTTCCTTATGGTGCTTTTTATACTCATCGTCAAGATAGCCTGTAGCATCATCGGTTTTTTCCGCAAGATACAATGCCTCCTCGTAAATATCCTTTATTGTCACATAAATCACCTGTCCTTTCAAAAAACGGCTCCATCCGAAGACGGAGCCTTGAATTTTTTAAAGACCGAAGGCAAATACGGATACATCCGTACCGGATACCTTCTCAACATTTATAACAATGTAGCCGGCATCCTCGCCATATACGTTTTTAAATCGGCCTGTGTCCTTAAGATTTATAAGAACCTCACATCCCTTAGGAACGCTTACAACAATATCTCCCATAGCCATAACGCTGTTACCGCCCTTTATAACGATATCTGCATCAGTAGAAGCGTTTTCGTTTTTCACGATAAGCCCGAAGCCCTCCTCGTGATCGGGAGTTTTAATTTTTATAATATCTTCACCGTTTTCAAACTCAACCGGTGTGTCTGTAAGATTATATAAGCTTACTGCATCAATATTCATTTACATTACCTCCTTATTCTTCACCCTTTTTGAATTTTATAAGTGCGATTTCTTTTGGTCTTATGATTTCGCCTCCGTATACCACAAGTCCCTTCATTGCATCTGCGAAAAGATGAGAGGGCTTTACTCTTTCGATTTCCTTTAAGGTAAGAGCAAAGGCGTAGGCTGTTGATGTTCTTGCGATACAGTAATCATATTCACCGTCATTGTGAATATTGTTTGTCATATAAACATCAAAATCAAGAAGCTTTCCGCAAAAGCCCTTCCTTAAAAGTTCGGAGTTGTTGGTATCGGTCTGAATAAGCATCTTCTGAATTTTTTCGTACATTAAGGGAGATACCTCTAAAACCCTCTTATCGCTCGGTGCATCCGCCATATTAAGAAGAGTCTGCGCTCTTAAGATATAATCGAAGATATTTTTGCTGGTGGCATCAACCGCTTCAATAATGTTTGACTGGGATTTTTTAAGACCGTTGTAAATTGACTTGTAGATAAATTTATCGGTATCATTTGCAATGCTTCTTCCGGCTTCCTCCAAAAGAGCGGTTTCGTAGTCAACATCAGTTTTAACCTTATCCGCCCTGTCAATTTTCTTGGCAAAATATTTCTGCTCGGTAAGTCTTACGTTTACCGCCGCATCGTCAATATTATCAAAGGTTATGTTTCCGCCGTTATAATCCATAAGGTCAACCTGTCCTAAGGTGATAACCTTAATTGTGTCCCCTTTGTTTTTCATTTCATCGCTGTAGCCTAAGTACGAGTTTTGTGCCGCTACCGCGTTACCCTTTCTTGAATTTTCAATCTTTCTGGAATAAATTAATTCCTTTCCTGCCTGAATTCCGTTTGCCATATTTTATCTCTCTCCTTTTTTATACTGTTTTAGAATTTTTGAAAAATTGCGGTTAAATTCCTTATCTGACATATTTCTTATAATCTCGTCGGTGTATTCCTCCTCCGCTTCGGGAGTTCCCAGAGCACTTCCCGATGAGGAATTTTTATTTTCCTCATTGGCGCTTTTTGCGTCCTTCTCCTTTAAAAGCTTTCTTAAGGTAACCTCACTGTAAATATCCTTCAAAGGTCTTTTGCCCTCTTCCCATGCTTTTAAAATTTCAGGATCAAGCTCCCTTTCGTCAACATCGGGATAGAGCTTTTTAAATTCTGAAAGCTCTTCCTTTCTTTCCTTAAGGGGAATAAGCTCCTTTTTCTCATTTTCAAGAGCTTTGATTTTTTCCTCCATAGACTTAAGCTTTTCGGCATATTCGTAGGGAATTTCGTTTTCATCCGAATAAGCGCGGATTTCCTCTCTTACCCTTTCCTCCTCAAGCCCTTCTAAGAGCTCGGTTGGGCTTAATTTAAGCTCTGCCGCAATCTTTCCGATTTTTTCATTGATTAGGGTTAAGCCTTTAAGCTCCTTTTCAAGCCTTTCATTCTTCTCAAAAAGCTTATCGTAATTCATTCCCTTCTGGGCAAAGGAAATTGCCTCCTCCCTTGTAAGAGGTGTTTTATTTCCGTTATAAACCACCTCTAAAAAGGCTTCGTTATTTAATTTTTCATTCATTGATTAAACCTCCGTTATTTAACTTATTTTCTTCTATGAGCTTTTCTTTTTTAGGTAAATACCCTTCGGGAATTCTCTCCAGATACTGAAGGAAGGTAATTTTCTCTGACATAAGAAGCTTATCAAGAGTTTCTAAAGATGTCAGCTCGGACAGCTGTGATGAAGGTCCGGCATCCACTCTTAAATTAATTAAGGCATCCTTCATTTTTGAAAAATCAAGGGTTGTGATTTTTATCTGACCGTTATCCTCATAGGTAAACATCCTTCCGGTTTTATAATAGGAGGATATAAAATCAAGAATTATCCTTCCCATATCCTCAAGCATCTGATAGAATCTTAATCTTATACTGTCCAAGGGTACATTGGATGCCTCTCTTACCGCTATAAAGGCGCTGGTGTTATTGGTTGCAACATTTCCAAGAGACGCATCATTAACTCCCATCATCTCCTTGGTATAGGAAATGGTAAGATCAATCAGTTTAAAAAGCTCGGCGGAAACCTGGGGCGGATTTAAATATTTTATTGCTCCTTCAATATTTCCGTTAATACCGATCATTCCTCCGATGGTGTTGGAGGGTTTTCTTACACGGGAATTATCATAAATCATTTTAGGGAAGGAAAAGAGCATGGAATTAAGCATAGCCTGAGCAAAGGCCTTATTGATAAAAAGCTGGTTTGGCTTAAGACCGTAGACCTCACTTATACCGTGTATGCAGTTCTTCTTTTCCTCCCAGTTCATAAGAGCGATGGGGTAAAGCTTTAAGCGGGTATCCGTTTCCTCCCTGATTACGGCATTTTTTGTTACCTTGGTAAACATAACCTGCCCTTTATCATTTTTGTAGAATTTAATTAAAGCGGTGGTTTTATCCATACCGTCAAGCTCAATTTTTGATAAATCACCTGCACTGTATAAATTCTCCTCATCAGGGGTTATAAGCTCTACCTCCTCCCTTGCTCTGTTATTTCTTATTGCCTCTTTTTTTAAATTAGAGGTAAGCTCTCTTACCGCAAGAATTATGTAAGGCTGCTTTTGTATATCGCATACATTGGGATTCCCGGGAAAGAAATTAACGCTGTCGATTATTTCACAGCTTATATCCCCTGTAAATTCCTGACCGGTTTTTATGTCAGGATCCCAGTAAAAATACATAAGATAGTCTCCGGTAAGAGCTGCGTCCTTAAGGCCGCTTTGATTTTTCTTGTCAATTTTAAGGCGCTCCCACACATTTTTTACAAGACGGGTAAGTGTAAGCCCCGGCTCACCATCCTCCTGTCCGGGGCGGAGCATTTCAGAGGAAACAAGTATCGAGGTGGGATTTGCCTTAAGTGCGGAAATTTTATACTGAACAACTCTTTTTATAAGATTGAATACAGGCTTGGGCATATTCTTAACATTCAGTCCTGCCCACTGATCACCGTTAAATAAACGGTGGGCTTCATTAACCGATTTGTAAAGTCCGATGGTGTTTTTATAGGAAATTCCCTTTTCATACTGGGTGTAAATATCGTTTGGCAGATTACCTGTCATTTTCTTCACCTGCCATATCAAATTCATAACCCATCATCTTTACATATTCGGTATTCAGTTCATTTTCCGCCTGTTTTTTTTCTTTTTCCGGCAGAATAGGAATATTGTTCTTTATATAAAAGCTATCCTTTATACCGGCACGGTAAGCGAAAAAAACAATAAAGCTTACCGATAAAAACATTAAATTAACTACAATTTCCATTAATCGTAAAAGCTGTCAAGCAGTTCTTGTGAAAGCTCCAGCTCATCCTCCTCTTTTTTAAAGCTTTCGAAGGTGTAGCCCGTAAAGAGCTCCTCCGTTTTTACATTGTCCCCGGGAGGCGACATAAGGCTTGCCAGAAAATATCTTAAGGCGTCGGGGGCGTGAGTGATATCGTGGGGAAATCTTGCCACATCAGAGGGGTTAAGATTATCCCTTAAAAGATTTGGTATGCAGTTTATAAGATTTTCACAGCTTCTTGCAATTTTAAGCCTTGATGTAAGCTTTCCCGAAATGCTTACAGGCTTTAAATATTCTTTTACCGTAAGCCATCCTGATACACGGTCCCTGTTTGCCTTAACAAGGGGAATTCCGTGGTTTAAAAAGATTTCCGCAATGGTTCTGCCGCTTTCTCTTTGCCTGTTCCACATATCAAAGGGTGCATATACACACCTTATATTTTCATTAACTGTATATTTTGCAATTTTCTTTGCGGCTTCCGAAACAATTACATTCTCCTCATGGATTTCCCTGTACACATATACATTTAAAAACCTGTCCACACGGTAAAAATAGCAGGCAAACATATCAAGCCCGTAGTCAAAAGAGGCATAATAATCACAACCGTCATTAAAATCCAGTACTTCATCGCAAACAGTATGGAGCTTATGGGAAAACTCGTTAAAATAGCTTCCCTTTGCAATTCCCCATTCACCCTCACCCACTATTTTGTAGCTTTGAAAATCGTTTTTCTTAAGCTCTTCAAACATTTTTATATCCCCGTCGGATAAAAACTCATTATGATAATAGTTTCTCGTGAGTGCTAAAATGTTACCGTCCTTTACATCGAAAAAGCGTTTTTTAATCCACATTTCGCACCAGGGATTAAGAGTCAGGGTAAGCTGCGGAAAAAGGGTTTCATCCTGAATACCTCTTATGGAAAAATCCAGCTTATTGAAATCCTCCTCATTTGCCACCTGATAGGCCTCCTCAATCCATACCCAACATAAATAGCCATGGCTTACCGTTATTGATGTTATGGAGTCGGGATTGTCAAATCCGCGGAATAGTACCTTCTGCCCCGTTTGCTTCAAGGTTATCTCCAGAGGAGAAATTTTAAATTCGAAAAGATGACTGACCTTAAGCCGTGCCGCAGCTTTTTTAAGCTCGGCAAACTGACTGTCCTTAAGGCTGTTGTAATACTGTCTTACACATAAAAGATTGGCGTTTTTATGCTTTAAAAGGTGATAGATAAACCAGAGTGCGGCGGTGGTGGACTTTTTACTGCCTCTTCCGCCCTTAACCACACGGTACCGTCCTTTAAAGTCCCAGAATTCCTTATAATTTTTCCCTACTGTTTTTTTAAGGTCAACTGTTATTTTCTCAATCCTCAACATCTCCTTTTATGATAACCAAAGGCTGTGTCCCCTCATCCTTTTTCGCCTTCCCGCTTGTTACACTTAAGATTTCCTTGGCAGCACTTATGATAAGCTTTAAGTCCTCGGCGCCGTTTATTATCTGACTTAAAGCTTCAAGTGCCTCCTGAGTATACCTTTCGTTTTTGCTTTTTGCCATTTTAAAACCTCCGCAAAACACCCGGTATTCAAGGGACAGGTATATTATATTTTAAAATTTCTTTAAAAACACATCAAAGTCCCTATTTAGGGAACTCCTTGTCCCACAAGGGATTGCTGCTCTTCTTTCGGTTATTTTCCGTAATGAGATGTTTGTAAATAAAAAAAGGCAATAATCACAATTATGTGATTATTACCTTCGTAAATTTTATTGTCAGCTCATGCTGTCTACAAGATCATCTACCGTTTTACCAAACAGCATTAAGGATAATTCATCAGCCGCATAGGAGGGAAGATATCTCATAAGATTCTTTTCAAAGTTACCCTTTTCAACCTCTGTCATATCAATATACATAGCCTTTGCTGTCCTTATCGGAGAATCCTCGGTTGAGCCGTATTTTTTAATAACATAGTCATCCTCATAGATTGCAATATTCTTATTGGCATCCTCACGAGTGCTCTTAAGAGCACCGTTTATGATATTTAAAATTGCCTGCTCGTCTTTGGAGAATCTTGCGCCATATCTGTCAATAGCAGCTATTATCTGATTGATATTGGAAAGGGCTTCAGTTTGTTTTTCGGGATCTATAACCGGAACTTCAGGTTCGGGTTCCGGTTCAGGTTCGGGATCGGGAGTAACAACAGGAGGTGTTACCTCCTCATTACCGGAGCCTGTGTTATCACCGGAGCCTGTATTATCGCCGGAGCCTGTATTGTCGCCGGAGCCTGTGTTATCGCCGGAACCTGTATTGTCGCCGGAGCCTGTATTGTCGCCGGAACCTGTGTTATCGCCGGAGCCTGTATTATCGCCGGAACCTGTGTTATCGCCGGAACCTGTATTATCGCCGGAGCCTGTATTATCGCCGGCGCCTGTATTGTCGCCGGAGCCTGTATTATCGCCGGCGCCTGTATTGTCGCCGGAGCCTGTGTTATCTCCGGAGCCTGTGTTATCTCCGGAGCCTGTATTGTCGCCGGAACCTGTGTTATCGCCGGAACCTGTGTTATCGCCGGAACCTGTGTTATCGCCGGAACCTGTATTATCACCGGTGCCGGTGTTGTCATCAGAACCTGTATTTGGGCCCTGTGGTGGTGCCTGAGGAGGTACAATCGGCTTTACGCCGCCTCCGCCTCCGCCACCGCCGCCACCGCCGGTAGATCCGGTTGAACCGGTGGAGCCGGTGTTACCGCCGGTTGAAGGTGGTGTAACCTCAGGCTGTTTATTAACATTGGGAGTTAAGGTTACGCCTAAAACAAGCTCACCTCTTGTTATATTTGCCTTTGCACGGAAGGTATTACCTGCCTCAAGGCTCATAATTCTGTTTCCAAGAACTTTTTTAACATAAGGCAATGCCCAGTCAGAAACCTCATCGGCAATCTGAGTGTCAAAGGGGATATCCCAAAGACCTGCAACACGTGATATAACAACACATGCCTGCTCTCTTGTAAGAGGATCATTACCTCTGAAGGTGCCATCTCCGTGCCCCTGGATATAGCCTGCTTTTTTCGCAACGGCAACATAAGAGTAGAACCAGTCGTTCTTACTTACATCGGAAAAGTTATCCGTTGCCGCCTCGGTGTAACCGAAGGCAAGATTTATAATTTTACAAAGCTCTGCTCTTGTAAGGCTGTTATAAGGACGGAAGCTTCCGTCACCGTAGCCCGAAAGCACGCCTGCTTCAACAAGCTTATATATAGCCTGTCCCTGGGATGTAGTCTTATCCACATCGTTAAACTGTGTGGTAGTGGTATTTGCAAATACACAGGGGGTAAGAGATAATATAAAGGAAAAACATATAAGTAATGCAATCAGTTTTTTCATAATTTTTCTCCTTGTTTTTTTAGGGTATAACAGGCAGGATTTTTTAATCCTGCCTGTTTTTAAATTTTAGCCGCCTGTAACAACTCTCTTGACTGTAATAATAATATCTTTGATTTTAAATTCATACATATCATCATTTATGTCTGCAAAGGTTGCTTTGATACCCTTGATACTTACTTCGTAAATATCAACACCGGTATGAGTAGTACCAATATAGTCTACATACTCAACGTCCTCGCCTACAAGTATTCTTTCAGCCTTATCAAACAGCTTATCAAGATATTTGTAATCAAATATTTCATCAGTTACTGCATCGTATTCATTATAAGCTTCATAAACGCCTCTTCTGAACAGTGCGTAATCAGAGGATTCATACTTCTTGTTAAGCGGACTGTCTTCATACTTTGCAACAAGCTTATTATAGTATTCGGGGAACTTGGTTTTAACTGCGTTTGTAACAGCATTTGCAAGTCCCGGATTACCGTCCTTGTCACCGTTTAAGAATTCGTTTGTTAGGTTTGCATATTTCAGTGCAAGCTCTTCATATCCGTCAACAAGTGTTTCAAGCTTTTCTTCGGTAAGAAGATTTTCCTTATACCAAAGCACCATATCGTCTGCAAGTATCATAAACTTAAGAGCGATATTATAATAATCGTCAAAGGACTTTAAGTTATAGCCTGAGTATTCATCATCAGCCATAGCAGGTGAACCGTCAAGAACCTTGTCTACTGCAAGCTCTTTTATAATTTCCTGAAGATACTTGTTATCGCTGTAGAATAATTTATCAGAAAGCTTTTCTGAAGCAAGCTCTGTCAGGCTTTCATAAAGTGGAATATATCCGTCAAGGATTGGGTTAATCTTAACATTTATACCGCAATTAATATATCCGGTCTGTCCGTTTTCAGCATCAAGTATTGCCTGATCAATCTGGCTGATAAGCTCACCGAATGAACGGTCATAGATTTCCTTAACCTTGCTTTCAGGGTAAACCTTGAACAGAAGATTACTGTAAGGAAGCTTTTTAATCATTTCCGCATAGGAGTAATCCTTTTCGATAGTAATCTTTAAGCCCTCTGCGATAAATACGCTGTCCTTATCAACTGTGAACTGCTTATCTTTATTGATTTCCTTAACAAGTCTGTCCAGAGTATCGCGGTAAACTGTTTCGATGATTTCATCGATAAATTCGTCACGAACCGTAACATCCGAGTTCAGATAATCAATTACACTGTCAATAAGCTCATCAAGCATATCCGAATTACTGTTTGCAATAACAGTATCAATTGCAACGGTTATGATTTTTTCTCTCTTTGCAGTATCTGTTTCAAATACATTCATAAGAGCATCAATTACATAATCCTTTGCAGGAAGGTCAAGCTTGGTTTCATCAATTTCACCAATGCCCAACACATCTGATGCTATTTCAACTACCTTTTCAAATATCTGAGGCTCATCAATTCTTTCTCCGATTTCATCAAGAATGAATTCAATTGCATCATTTCTTATATTTGAAGGAATGTCAAGATATTTATCATATTTACTGCTTATTCTTGATACAACCTCATCTAAAAGTGCTTCTTCATCCGCATTCTTCGGATTTTCGATAGCTTCGATAACTATATCCTTACCGTAGTCATTAAACAGCTTTTCAATACTGTAGCCCAAGGTATTAAGCTCGGTCATAAGTGTTGTATTGTCAAGTGTAGCAATAACCTTGCTTGAATAAAGTGAAATAAATTCAAGTGAAGAGTCGGGAAGATTATCACCGTCTGCATCCCCGGTTGCAAGAGGAGTGAAGGTAATCTTCTTTGCGGGATCGGTAATGTCTGCATTTATAAATCTTTCGATTTCTTCTCTTCTGAAGGTTGGGTTTGTCTTTGTTTCAGATATAACATCCTCTATAATATATGGCTTAGCGTCATCTAAAAGCTCATCTATATTATTATAGTGGAAGTCTGCTACAATCTGGTCAAAGGTTCTTTCCTCAAATTCCTTCTTAACATAATCGGAAACAAGATCAAAGGTATTATCATAGCTTCCTATATTATTAAATTCAAAGCCTGTGTAATCTTTAATTTCCTTCTTAAGATTTGCTTCATCCTCCAATGCGGATTTAGCTTCATCTGTTGCATACTCTCTGGCATCAGCTATAAGAGCGGTATTAAGCTGGTTTTCATCCTGATACTGCTGACCCTTATGTTCCTCATAAACCTTTTCGAATTCTTCATCCTTTTCAAGATTTACTTCGGTTACCTTAACCACGTACGCTCTTGCGCCCATACCGTTTGCCTGATCTACGGTAACTAAGGTGCCTGTTAATTTGCTGATTGCCTCCTGATAAGCTGTGTCATCGTTAAGAACGGCAGTTTCAACGCTGGAATCACCTTCAGCCTTAGCAGCAATCTTTGCAACAACCTGACGGGTTGTAAGAGCAGGATTATAAGCTTCGCCAACCAGAGAATCATAAACTGATGCAAAAATAGAATCAGAGGTATCCTCAAGTCGTGTAATAATCTTTTCTTTTATTTTAACCTTAATATATTCAACCATTGCATCAACAGAGGTGATTGAGCTGTCTCCTGTAACCTCGGAAAGCTTAGCTGCAAGCTCTTCGTCGGTCATAGCAGCAATTTCCTCTTCTGCAAGAAGCTTAAATATATCAACCGGCTTTTTAGCCTTTAATTCATCATAATCATGACCGTCAAAGGCAGTGTGCGCGATTAACTCATTGAAGAATTCTTCCTTTTTAAGCTCTTCAACGATTGCATTTTTAATCTGCTGTTTTTTGTCATCAAGCATTGCCTGCTTTGTTGCGTAGCCAAGCTTACCTGCGAACTTATCATAATCGGTTACGTTTCCTACGGTAACACTGTCAAGCTCGTGCTTAACAACATCTGCAATAAGATCAACTGTGTTCTGAAGAGTATTAATCTTTGTATGGTCATAGCTTTCCAAAGGTGTTCCCTTGAATTCCTTATCAATAACCATATCAAGGAAGTCTTCATCACTTATAATTCTGTCAAGAACAACATCAACAGTCTTTTCTCTTGCAAGTGAGAACAGCTCGTCATCGGTATAGCCAAGCTCTGTTTTAACAAAGCTGTAATCAAGATTTGCCTTAACAAGACCTACAATAAATTCCTTTACCGTCTTGCCTGCAATGTCGGAGGCTGTGCTGTAAACATAGGTTCCGTCACTTAGCTTGTTATACGGAATATTCTTAATAGCAAAATCAATATAGTCGGTTTTACCGCCGTTTTGCTTAAAGTTGTCATATTCCTTGTCAAGCTCTGCTATAACGGCCTTCTTTATAAACTCTCTTAAGGTCTTACCCTCGATATCAGAAAGCTCAAGTCCAGTTGCATTCTTGAATGCCTCATCATCCTCAAGCATCTTCTTTACAACCTTTTCAACCATTACAAGTGCATTGTCGTAATCGGTATCAAGAGCGTGATCTATGGTATCCTTTAAAAGTGCCTTAAGCTCTTTAACATCCTGCGGATCGGAGGACTGAGCCATTGTTCTGAAATAGCGAAGCATTGAATCCTTTAAGGAATCGTTATCATCAAACATATCCTTAGCGGCATCAACTATGAATTTCTCCATATTTTCTTCGCCGATAATCTGTGAGAATCTTACAAATAATTCCTGATTGTAGATTTCTCTGTTTTCACCAAGTATTCCTTTTTCAATAAGCTTATCAATAGCCTTATCGTCGTAATTTACCTTATCAAGAGCCTGATTGATAACCCATAAATGGTCTCTTGGTTCTTTTCCAAAGCCTTTGATATACTGAGTATACATAAGGTTCTTTGCAGAATCCAGTAGTCTTGTATCATCCTCGTACCATACTTCAAACGGGAAGGATTCGGGAATGGAGCCCACATAAACATTTATTGCTAACTTTTTAGCTCTTAAATAAACATCGGTATCCTCGGTTACCTTAACATTTTCGTCAAACAGCTTCCAGCCGTTTTCAGTTTCGTACCACCAGTTATATTCAACCTGATGCTGATAATCCTCACCGGAGTATACATCGGAAACCGTATCATTCTTAACATAACCTGCCCAGCTGTCAGATTCAGAATCGTACATTATAGCCTTGGTGTCGGAAAGTGTTTTTTCATCAACCGAAGCTGCTGCCTTAACCTCTATTGTTTCAAAAGGTGCGGTTGCATTATATGCATAGAAATTAACCTTGAACTTCTCGGTTTCTTCAACCCATTTTGCATACAGGGTTATATCCTTTGTAACCTTGCTGTCAAAATCATATTCAAAGCCTGAAGTACATTCTTCTACTGTATACCAACCTGCAAATACGAAGCCGTCCTTTTCAGGTTTTGAAGGCTCACTTGCCTTTTCTTCATATTTAACAGTCTGTGAGGTTACATAAGTTCCGCCCATTGAGTTGAATGCTACAGTATATTCTTTCTTTTCAAACTGTGCATAGATTACAACATCAGATGTGATTTTATCGCCGTGGCTGTATGCTGTACCTGTGCCGTCTTCCTTTGTATTCCAGCCAGTGAAATCATAACCGTTCTTGGTCGGAGCAGTTATATATGCTGAAATTACTCCGTTTACAGGAATATATGTTTCTGTTTGATGTCCGTCAACAACATAAGTTACCTTATAGGTTGTTGCACTCTTTTCCTGCCATACGCCATAGAAGATGATTGTTGCACCGTCATTTGCATTATCAGGTCTTGCAAATTTATATCCGGCAACAAAATCAGGTGTATCGGAGCCCTGGGTCAATGACCAGCCAAGGAACTCATAACCGTCTTTTTCGTAGCCTGATGCACCGGGCAATTCAAATTCTTCGGTAAATTTGATACCTGTAAAGGTTTTTTCGTTATTTTTATCATCACCGAAGCTTAACTTATAGGTATATTCATTTTCCTTCCAGATAGCATACAGGGTAACAATCTGCCCCTCTGTCGCGCTGATGTTATACACACCGCCTGAGGTATAAGGGGTACCTGTTCCGTCAGCCTTGGTGTTCCAGTTAACAAATACATGTCCAACTCTTCCGAAGGTCTGAGCATTGTTGATTAAAATATCTTTTCCAACAACAGCCATTGCATCAGATGGCATTGTACCATAGATTGCATCACTGTTTTTATCGTATTTAATGGTGTAGTATTTATCGGCTGCAGTTTTCCATTCAGCATGTAATTCTGTGGTTTTGTTAACTGCTACATTATGTCCGTAGGTATTGCCTGTGGAAGGTTCATACCAACGATAGAATACATAGCCCTCTTTTTCGGGAACATCCATATATTTGGAAATCCTGTCATCGTGCTGATATGTTTTCTTAGCAACTTCAACACCGTCAACATAGAAGTTGATTACGTATGTTGCAATATCCCATTTAGCTTTAAGAGTGATATTTCCTGTAACAGGAGTATCAAAGCTATACTCTGAGCCGTTTAATGTCCAGTATTTGAATGTGTAGCCTGCTTTTGTTGGTGCAGTCGGAATGGTTGCCTTGCTGTTATAATCAACAACCTGACTTGCAACTAACGAACCGCCATCGGAATCAAAGGTTACAGTGTATTTATTGATTTCCCAGATTGCCTTAAGAACAATCGCGCCTGTAACAGGAGTATCAAAATCATATTTCACTCCGTCTAATTCCCAATATTTAAAGGTATAACCCTCTTTTGTAGGATCAGCCGGTTTTACAACCTTGTTAAGATAGGTAATATTCTGATTTCCAACACCTGTACCACCATCCGAATTAAAGGCAATGGTATAAACATTGATTTCCCATACCGCTTTAAGTGTTATATTACCTTTAACTAAAGTATTAAAGTTATACGGTACTCCGTTTAAAGTCCAGTATTTAAAGGTATACCCCGTTTTAGTCGGTTCTGTAGGTAAGGTTGCTTTGCTGTTATAATCAACAGTCTGGGTTGTAACATAAGAACCGCCGTCCGAATCAAAGGTTACAGTATACTGATTTATATTCCATTTAACATAGATTGTAACAGGACCTGTAATCGCCTGATTGAAATCAAATGGTGTGTTATAACCTGCATCAGCATACCATCCGCCAAAGGTATAACCTGTAAGGGTCGGGTCTACAGGCTGTGTAATCATTTGACCGTCTATAACAGTCGCATTTTTATCAACGCCCTCACCGCTAAAATCTTTATATACCACATTATGAACTGTTTTATTCGTCCATTCAGCCTTAACGGTAATATTTGATGTAATATCAACTTTATTTCCTTCAACTATCTGATTTGAGTTTCCGTCAAACCAACCCGCGAACTTTAATGAAACATCGCTGTTTGTAGGAGTTGGAAGAGCAGGATAGGTACTGTCATAGATAACATCTATATAGCTTGGCGAAACTGCATTACCGCCGTTTGAATCAAAGGTAATTCTGTATGAATTTGCCTGCCATACAGCTTTAAGTGTTATCGGTCCTGTAACCAACGTATTAAAGTTGTATACCGAGCCGTTCAATGTCCAGTTAACAAAAGTATAACCTGTTTTAGTTGGATTAGCAGGTTTTACAACCTTATTGTTATGATCAATAGTCTGCGGTGCAACACTTGAGCCGCCATCAGAATCAAAGGTTATAGTATATTTATTGATTTCCCATACTGCTTTTAAGGTAATATCACCTGTAATTAAAGTATTGAAATCATATTCCGTGCCATTTAATGACCAGTATTTAAATGTGTAACCTGTTTTGGTTGGATTGGTAGGTAATGTTGCTTTGGAATTATAATCAACAGTTTGCGGTGCAACACTTGATCCGCCATCCGAATCAAAAGTTACTGTGTAGGTATTGATTTTCCATTTTGCCTTAAGGGTTATCGGACCCGTAACAGGAGTATCAAAATTATATTCTGCGCCGTTTAATGTCCAATATTCAAATGTATAACCTGTTCTGGTTGGATTAACGGGCTTTACAACCTTATTGTTATAAGCAATTTCCTGACCTGCAACAGCTGAGCCGCCGTCAGAATCGAAGGTTACATTGTATTTATTAATCTGCCATACCGCTTTAAGTGTGATATTGCCTGTAACTAAAGTATTAAAGTCGTACTCTATGCCGTTTAATGTCCACTTTATGAAAGAATAACCGGTCTTAGTCGGATTAGCAGGCTTAGTTGCCTTACCGTTATAGTCAACAGTCTGAGGTGCAACAGCTGAACCGCCGTCCGAATCAAAGGCAACTGTATATTTATTTACATTCCACTTAACATAAATTGTAACAGGACCTGTGATTGCCTGATTGAAATCAAAGGCTGTTGTATAACCTGCATCCGCATACCAACCGCCGAAGGTGTGACCTGCAAGGGTTGGATTGGAAGGCTTAACTATTTTTTCACCGTCGATAACAGTTGCGTTCTTATCGCTGCCGGTACCGTTAAAATCTTTATAGATAACATTGTGAACTGCTTTGTTCGTCCATTTTGCTTTAACTGTGATATTTGATGTTATATCAACTAAGTTACCCTCAAAAATCTGATTATCGTTTGAGTCAAACCATCCTACAAAGTTAAGCGTAGAATCACTGTTTGTCGGTGTTGGAAGTGCAGGATAAGCGGTATTGTAGGTAACATCTATATAGCTTGGTGTTACAGGATTACCGCCGTTTGAATCAAAGGTAATTCTATATGTGTTTGCCTGCCACACAGCTTTAAGGGTAAATGCCTCGGTAACAGGGCTGTTAAAGCTATACGAGCTTGTTCCGTCCTTTGACCAGAATTTAAAGGTGTAGCCTGTTTTAGTTGGATTTACAGGCTTTGTTACCTTTGCATTGTAGTCAATCTCCTGACTTGCAACCGAGGTTCCTCCGTCAGAGTCAAAGGTTACTGTGAATTTCTGGATTTCCCATTTAGCCTTAAGAGTTATATCACCTGTAACAGGAGTATCAAAATTATATTCCTGATTGTTTAACATCCAGTATTTGAATATATAACCTGTTTTGGTTGGATCGGTAGGCTTGGTTGCTTTGGAGTTGTAAGCCACACTCTGACTTGCAACCGCAGATCCGCCATCCGAATCAAAGGTTACTGTATAATTACCGCTTGTTGGTCTCCATACCGCAGTCAGAGTAAAGTTTGTCGAGTTGAAATTCAAAACTGTATTAAAGTTATATTCATTTGTTCCATCCTTCGTCCAGTAAAGAAATTCATAACCGGGTCTTGTAGGATCGGCAGGCTTTATAACCTTTTTGCCGACAGCTACCTGCTGAGGTGCAACATAAGAACCGCCGAGTCCGGTGTCGAAGGTGATTACACGGGGGATGTTAGTGGCGCCACCGCCACCTCCTCCACCACCGCCGCCTCCGCCGCCACCGCCACCGCCGGTGGTGCCGGGATCAACTGCGTCAGTCTTAAAGGTTGCCGAGGTTAAAATATTTATACCGCTGAATACGGCTTCTGTTCTGTAATTATCAAAGTGAACATTGGAATTAATGTTCTTGACAACAACATTTTCACCAACGGTTGTGCCAATCAGCTTAACTGTTGCAGCACCTCTTACAAGAAGTCTTCCCTTAATGGATACATTTGTAAGGGTAACTGTTGTTAAATTGGCACCGTCACCGATAACCAGGTCGCCGTCAACAATAACATTTGAAAGGCTTATATTTTCATGTCTTATAAGTGTACTGTCAGGACCGGTAGAGGAATAGGTACCTGCATTCACGAAATAGGTCTTGAAAATGTTATGCATAAACTGAGCAAATTCAGCTCTTGTAATATTGGCTTTCGGAGTAGCCTCGCTGTTCTGATTACCGTTTACATAGCCTTTTTTTGCAAGTATTGATAAATACTCACGAGCCCAGTCGCTTATATTTGCCTTATCGGTAAATTTATCAAGAGGAGTATAATCTGTGGAGGATAAAACCAAAGCTCTCGCAAGAACCGTAAAGGCTTCTTCTCTGGTGATGGTATCGTCCGGTCTCATAAGCCCGTTGCCCGAGCCTACGAAAACACCCATATGAACAGCCTTGGCGATATCGTTATAATACCACTTGGAGGCTGATACATCGGTAAAGCCCGAAATATCTGTTTTGATATTTGCACCAAAGGCTCTTACAATGATTGCCGCCATTTCGGCTCTTGTAAGATTTGCCTCGGAATCAAGGCTTCCGTCTTCCCTTCCGTAAAGAATCTGATTTTTAACAGCAGCATTAAGTGCCGGAGTTGCCCAGTAGTCCTCACTTGGGTATGTGGCAGCAAATGTGCTTAAGCCAATGACTGAAGCTATAATTGCCAGTATACAGACAACTGCAGCTGTTTTTAAAAAGCTTTTCAAATTTCATCCTTCCTTTCTCTATGTCAACTTAAGAAATAATCACATATATTCACTGATGTAGTGGGATTTTGTAACAATCTTTTTTTCCTCGTAGGCATCCCGTATCTGTTTTACCAGTTCGGTGCTCTGCCCTGCATTTTTAAGAACTGTCGTCAGCTCACTAAGAAGTGCGTTAACCTTTGAGTCACATTCCTTTTCCAGTGCGGCAAGCTTGGGAAAACCGATGGCAGCAAGCTCTTTTTTCTTTGCAGGCTTTTGCTCTTTGGTCACCGATACATATTCGTTTATTGCCCAAACCTCCAAAGCTCTTAACTGACTTGTGAAGGTTGCTTCCAGAACATAAACCTCACCGATAATACGTGCAACCTCTTCATTCACCGGATTTTCCTGAGGCTTTTGTTGTTCTTCAGGCTTATCCGAAGGTTTATCGGCCGGTTTATCCGAAGGCTTATTGGCCGGTTTATCCGAAGGCTTATCGGAGGTGGTGCCGCTTTCCTTATTTTGCTTTATTTCATCCATAGTGGTTTTACCTGTAATGATTTCAATTGCCTCATCTTTGGTGATATCTCCCTTATCAAGGGCTTCCTTTTCCATTTCATCAAGAGGCCTTATATTTTCAACACCCGCACTTTCAAGTGCTTCCTTTTGCTTATTGTCAAGCTCTTCCTTCTTTTGCTGAAGCTGTTCGGGAGTTTCGGTAACCCCTGAAAAGACAACCTTTATAAGATCCCTGCACAGCCATGCTCCTGCCAGAAGAGCAAAGATAAGAACAACCACGATGCAAAGGATTATTTTCTTTTTCTTACTCATTTTTTTACCTCTGTTTTTATGTATTCAAATGCTGTTTTGAAGCCATTTATCCATGATATACAATAATACTATTTTATTATAATATTTCCGCAGTCAAATGTCAAGTAAAGATAGAGTTTTTTGGCGGTTTTTTAAAATATTTTTTATCTTAAAAAACACAAAAATAGGATGTAAGTAAATTACTCGTAATTTACTTACATCCCTTCGTACTTTTAAGGGGATAGAAAAAAAATGTTTGGGATAGACTTTTTTTACATCCACTTACTAAAAAGCTATTCTAAAATATATACCTTTACATTACGGACACCGAAGCTCAGACATTCATTCCTGGTATCCATATATAAATCTATACGGTTACCCTTGATTGAGCCGCCTGTATCACCTGCCACCGCGTAGCCGTAAGTATACCTTCCGTCAGCGGTTTCAATATAAAGCCTTGTGCCCAGAGGAATTACTCTCGGGTCAACCGCAACAACACCTCTCTGAGACTGAACGCCGGAGGCTGTTCTTCCCTTTAAGCAGTATGCAGTAGCCTTACAGTCAATTACCCTTTTGGCTCTTACCTCACCTCCACGGGAGGTCTGTACCGATGCAACCACACCGTATTCAACAATTTTTTCCTGAGGCTTTTTTGTAACCTTTTCGGAAATTGCCTCTTTTTCATATACCACGCCGTTATGCTTTAAAACACGGTAGGTAACGGCTTTCTCACCGTCAACGCCCGGTCTTGATACACGGGTGGTACCCTTATTAAGATTGTAGCTTGCCCTTTTTACGGTATCAAATGGAATCGCCTCACATTCGACAACCTCTTCGTATACCTTGGGAACAATTTCAATTTTAAGTCCATCGGTAACAGGAGTGTCTGAAGGGGTTACAAGCAAGCTGCCTTCATCCACCGAAACTCCTTCTTTTAAAAGAACCTCTGCAACCGTCGGCAAAACGGTGTGAACCTTTTTCTCTTCTCCGTTTACCGAAAGGGTAATTTCTCTGGCTCTTTTAATATCAATTTTTTTTACACTTCGTAAGTTAGCGTTTAAGTCTAAGGACAATTCATCGAATTCGCTAACATTGATTCCTGCCTCTTTAAAAGCATCCTCAACAGTCTTTGAATAAACAAATGCTTGTTTGACTTCACCGTCATCACTTATTGTAATCTCGTATCTTAGAAAAGTAAGCATAAGCGAAATGGCCGATACTGCAAGACATAGTGCAATACAGCCGGTTATTGAGGCCTTCAAAGAGAAACAGGACTTTAAAAATCCTATTATCTTTTTCATATTTCCTCCTCAGCCTGAAGCTTTTTTTCGTACCCCCAATATGGTTTTCAGGGGGACAACGGATTTCTATTATATAACAAAAAAACTTTTTTGTCAAGTTTTTTTATTTTCGGATTGAAATTTTATTGGTTTTCGGGGCTGTTATCCAGCCTGTATTCTATTTGTATCTGCTTTATTATTTCTTCAAATACGGGTAGCTTAAGCAGTATTTCATTCCCGATTCTCTTACTGATACAATATTCTCCCTCCGAAAGGGTTATTTCAATTTCATATATTTTATTTCTTATAAGCCATCTGTTCCCGGCTTCAATTTTCTTTTCAGGGCTTAAGCCGTTGTAATCTCTCATAATTTACCTCTTATAAACGGGCACCGTTTTCACGATGCCCCTTTACTTATATTATACGATTATTTTATGGAATTTATTCCGTTTTTTGCGGCTTGTTTTTCCGCTTCCTTTTTGGTTTTTCCTACACCTTCACCAACAATCTTACCTTCAAGCTTAACTACTGCGGTAAAAATCTTGGCATGGTCAGGCCCCTCTTCCTTTATTATTTCATACTCGGGAGCCTTTGCGCCATCCTTCTGGACAAGCTCCTGGAAAAGAGTTTTATAATCTCTTACATCATGGTCCTTAACCGCTTTTTCAATATCTTCCTTTAAAAGCCCTGTTATAAGATTGGTAACCAGGCTTATATCACTGTCAAGATATATTGCGGCAAAAACCGCCTCAAGGGCATCGGAAAGAATAGAGGGACGCTCTCTTCCCCCGGTAGTTTCCTCCCCCTTGCCGATATGAATATACTTACCAAGCTCTGTTCTTAAGGCAACCTTAAAAAGAGATTCCTCACACACAACGGTGGAACGGATTTTGGTAAGCTCGCCCTCGGGGAGCTGTGGATAGTTTTTATAAAGATACTGTGCGACAGCAAAGCCCAGCACAGAATCCCCCAAAAATTCCAGTCTTTCATTATTTTTAAGCCCCTTCCCCTTAAGCAAAAAGGATTTATGGGTAAGGGCATTCTCAAGCAGGCTTTTATCCTTAAAGGTATAGCCTATATTTTTTTCCAGCATAGCGTTTCCCTTTTATTACTTATTGTCATCCTCTGAAGCTTCCCCGGAAGGCATTTCTTCAGAAGCAGACTTTTCTTCTTCACTCGGAGCGGCATTTTCAAAGGTAAAATCATCTTCAAAAACAACTTCTTCCTTTTCGTAGGGGAAGATTGCCTTAAATTCGTCAGCCTCAAGCTTTTCTTTTTCCAAAAGAGCCTTTGCAACCTCATGAAGCTTATCCATATTTTCCTTAAGAAGCTTAGTGCAGATGTTATAGGCATTGTCAATAATACCCGAAACTTCTTCATCAATCTGTGCCGCAATATGCTCAGAATAGTCTCTTGTACGGTTAAAATCTTTACCTATAAACACCTCGTCGCTGCCTGTACCGAATACTCTGGGGCCTAACTTTTCGCTCATACCGTATTTGGTAACCATATCCTTTGCGATTTTGGTTGCCCGCTCAATATCATTTGAAGCCCCCGTGCTTATATCGTCAAGTACAAGCTTTTCCGCCACTCTTCCTGCAAGAAGAACATTGATTTCCTCAAGCATTTCGGTTTTTGAGGAATAGCTTTTATCACTGGAGGGAAGGGACAGGGTATATCCGCCCGCTCTGCCTCTCGGAATAATCGAAATCTGATGAACACTGTCAAGAAGCGGCATCAGAGCTGTAACAATAGCATGACCTGCCTCGTGGTAGGCAGTAAGCTCTTTATCCTTTTTGGTTCTCTTTCTTGTTTTCTTTTCGGGGCCTGCGATAACCTTAATCATAGCATCGGAAATATCCTGATTGCTTATAAGGGTACGGTTATCCCTCGCCGCAAGAAGTGCCGCCTCATTAAGAAGATTTTCAAGGTCCGCACCGGTAAAGCCCTGAGTGGTCTTGGCAACGGTAGTTAAATCTATATCCTGTTCAAACTTCTTGTTTCTTGCGTGAACTCTTAATATTGCCTCTCTGCCTAATATATCGGGATATCCCACAAAAACCTGACGGTCAAATCTGCCCGGTCTTAAAAGAGCAGGGTCAAGTATATCGGGACGGTTGGTAGCTGCAATAACAATTATATTGGTATTTGCACTGAAGCCATCCATCTCAACCAGAAGCTGATTAAGAGTCTGTTCTCTTTCATCGTGGCCGCCGCCCAGACCTGCACCACGGTGTCTGCCTACAGCATCAATTTCGTCAATAAATATAATACAGGGTGAGTTTTTCTTTGCCTGCTCAAATAAATCTCTTACACGGGAAGCACCCACACCAACATACATTTCAACAAAGTCAGAACCGCTTATGGAGAAGAAGGAAACCTTTGCTTCACCGGCAACTGCCTTTGCAAGAAGGGTTTTACCTGTTCCCGGAGGTCCCACAAGAAGCACTCCTTTGGGTACTCTGGCACCAATTTCAGCAAATTTTTTGGGTTCCTTTAAAAATTCAACTATTTCGGAAAGCTCTTCCTTTTCCTCGTCAACGCCTGCAACATCCTTAAAGGTAACATTTACATTTTCCCCGTTTACGTTTTTAGCACGGCTTTTACCGAAGCTTGAAATCTTCCCTCCGCCCTGAGCCTGACGGAAAAACATAGTCCAGAACAAAATAATTACAACTATAATAAGCAGGGTGGGAAGGAAAGAAATCCACCATGGAATTTCCGCAGGCTTTCTGGTATCAATGGTAAGAGTACCCGCCTTTATCTGCTCCAGCGCCACCGAATCAATATCCTGTCTTAAGGTTAAATAATTCGGAATTGCAACCTCAGCCACCGAATCGTCCTTGTATTTTGCAATGGCTGTATTTTCAATTACCACAAGCTCTTTTACACTTCCGGCATGGATATCCTTAACAAGCTCGGAATAAATCTTTGTCTCCGTTTGCTCAGGAAGGGCAAGCCATACGATTCCTGCAAAAACGCAGGCAAGAATCAGGTAAAAAAGTATGTCCTTAAATCTTTTTTTCAATTTTTATGCCTCCTAAAAATGTTATTCGTATATTTCTCTTTTAAGAACTCCCACATAGGGCAGCTCACGGTATTTTTCAGCATAGTCAAGGCCGTAGCCTATAATAAATTCATTGGGAATTTCAAAACCTATGTACTTTGCATCCACATGGGCAAGTCTTCGCTCCGGCTTATTTAAAAGAGCGCAGATTTCAACCGATGCAGGTTCTCTTTCCTTTAAAATCTCAACAAGCTTTGACAGGGTTATGCCGGAATCAATAATATCCTCAATAATAAGAACATGCTTACCCTTTATATCGGTGCTTAAATCCTTTTTGATATTAAGCTGACCGCTTGTTTCGGTTGATTCCCCATAGCTTGACACTATCATAAAATCCATGGATACGGTAACATCCAGCTTTCTTACAATATCAGCTAAAAATATTACAGAGCCCTTAAGTATGCCTACACACAGAACCTCTTTTCCCTCGTAATCCCTGTTAATTTTCGAAGCAAGCTCATCTATTCTTTTTTCAATTTCTTCCTTTGTAATAAGTATTTTTTCAACAGCCTCGTTTTTCATCCCAAATTCTCCTCACTTTAAGACGGCAGCTACCGTTCATGTCGCTTTTTTTATAAAGCCCGGGTACCCAGATGATTTCATCCCCTTTTACTATCACCGGATATATATCCCGCTCCTCCTTCGGAACCTTTTTATCCGTAAAAAGATCCTGAAGCTTTTTATGACCTGTATTTTTTATATAAACCTTATCTCCGGGCATTCTTGTTCTCACAATTATGCCCTCGGTATCCTCTACGGCAATCCCATCCTTTTCGCCATGATTTTCGCAAAGTGCCACAGCAAAGCCATGTCTTTCATAGATGTTATCCCCCGGAAGTACCGGATAGGAATATTTTTCCTTTTCCTTTATTTCTTTTACTGTAAAGCTCTCATAACTTATGAATGCCTCATATTTTCTTTTTAAATTTACCCTTTTTCCCGTTTCGCCTTTTTTTATAAGCTCTGTAAGGCTTTCGGTTTCTTTTTTCGAAAGGCTGACGGACAGCGCTCTTTTAACAATAGCTCTTACGGCTCTTGATAAAACAGGATATTCAAGCTCCTTTAAATAAGAAAGCTTAATCTCCCCTCTTTTATCGGAAAAATACGCTTTTTCAGTAACTTTTTGGGCTTCCTTGCCAAGATATTCCGAGTCATATTTAAGAAGCTGAAGAGTTTCCCATAAGCTTTCCTCATCAAATGAAAACTCCTTCTTAAGAAGCGGCATAAGGGTAAGTCTTATTTTGTTTCTTAAATAATCCTCTTTAAAATTGGTTTCATCGGTTACATAATCCTGATTTTTCTCTTTAAGGTAGGTCTCAATCTCTTCCCTTTTTATCTCAATAAGAGGTCTTATGACACCGTCCTCCCTTAAAGGCTTTACGGATACAAGCCCATCAGAGGAGCTGCCCCTTAAGACGCGCATAAAAAACGTTTCTGCCTGGTCATTAAGATTATGGGCCGTAGCGATTTTACCTCCGCCCGTTTTTTCCCTTATTTCGTTAAAGAATTCATACCGTATCTTGCGTCCGGCATCCTCCTCGGAAAGCTTAAGCTCTTTTTTCAGCTTATTTATATCTGCATTTTTCAGATAGAAGGGTACATTTAATTTTTCGCAAAGCTTACGGGAAAATTCTTCATCACCCTTTGCAGTTTCTCTTAAATTATGATTAATGTGACAGGCAACTATTTTGCCTATACCAAGCTTTTCCCTGACAGCACAAAGAGCAAGCAGCAGAGATACCGAATCGGCACCTCCCGAAAGCCCTACAACTATATTGTCACCGGGGCTTATCAGCTTGAATTTTTTTACGGTTTTTAAAACTTTTTCTTCCATTACTGTCCCTGATCGTAAGTCATCTCACGGGTATAGAAGGTGGTGTATTCACCCTGCCAGGTAAGAGGAATTTCTCCGGTTTCACCGGCTCTGTTTTTAGCAACTATACACTCGCAAAGATTCTTCTCTGCTTCTTCCTTGTAGTTTTCTTCTTTATATAAAAACATTACTATATCCGCGTCCTGCTCGATAGCTCCCGATTCTCTTAAGTCGGAAAGCATGGGCTTGTGGTTATCCTTTCTCTGCTCAACCGCACGGGAAAGCTGAGAAAGAGCAATCAGGGGCACACCGATTTCCTTGGCAATAAGCTTAAGGTTACGGCTGATATCCGAAATTTCCTGCTGACGGGATTCCTTTTTAGGACCGCTCATAAGCTGAAGATAGTCAACCACAATAAGTCCGATATTATGCTCCATCTTAAGTCTTTTACACTTGGCACGAAGCTCGGTGTACGAAATAGAAGGAGTATCGTCAATAAAAAGAGGTGCTTCGGAAAGAGGTCCCATTGCCTCAACATATTTGTTCATTTCCACCTCGTTAAGGTCGGCACTTTTTATCTTTTTATTGTCAATACGCGCCTCGGAGCAAAGAATTCTGTTTGCAAGCTCGTACTTTGACATTTCAAGAGTAAAAATAACAACAGGAACATTCTGCCTGATGGCAACATTCTGGGCAATATTTGCCGCAAAGCTGGATTTACCTACACCGGGACGGGCAGCAATAAGTATAAGATTACCCGGCTGCATCCCCAAAATCTTTTTATCAAGATATTTATATCCGGTTGGTAAGCCTGTTATATTATTACCGTTTTTCTGAGTTTCACACAAAAGTCCGAAGTTTTCGAACAAAATCGGCTTGATGGGGGTTACATCCCCTGTCTCATTTCGGGTGGCAATCTGGAAAATTTCGTCCATTGATTTGTCAATCATGGCATCCACGGTATCAGGACCGTGACCGTAGGCTGAAATCTTCTCACTTGCCTTGATAAGACTTCTCTGGATAGACTTTGCCCTTATTATCTCGGCATAAGCCACCACATTTGCCGCAATGGGGATGCTGTTTAAAAGCTCCTTTAAATAATCGCTTCCTCCAACTGCTTCAAAAACATTGCTCTTTATAAGCATATTTCCCACGGTAACAACATCAATGGGCACGCCTGTGTTGAAAAGCTCTACCATAGCTGCAAAAATATATTTATTTTTCTCAATATAGAAATCTTCGGGCTTAATTAAGCCTGTTATCTCGGTAAGCTTTTTAGGATCAAGAAATATTGAACCCAAAACAGCCTGCTCCGCCTCGGGAGAATAGGGGATTTCTTTTGTAATATCCATAATAAATTATCCTTTAGCTGCAATTTTTACTTTAACCTTTGCCGTAACATCCTTATGAAGCTTTATTTCAATTTCATATACGCCCTCGGTTTTGATATTATCCTTAAGCTGAATTTTTCTTTTATCAATATCCAGAGAAAGTGTATTTTTTATTCCCTGGGATATATCCATAGAGGTTACCGAGCCGAAAAGCCTTCCGCCTTCCCCGCCCTTGGTGGTAATAACAATTTCCTTGCCTTCAAGCTTGGAGGCAAGCTCCTTTGCATTATCGAGCTCTACCTGTCTTTTATGCTCCTCGGAGGCGTTCTTATTCTTTAAAACATTCATATTATCGTTGGTTGCGGGAACTGCAAGGCCTTTCTTTATAAGAAAGTTATTGGCATATCCGTCGGATACGTTTTTAACCTCACCTTTTTTTCCCTGACCTTTAACATCTGCCATTAAAATTACTTTCATTTTCATTCACCTGTCATTTCATCTATATTTTTCTTAAGCTCTTCCAATACTGCATTCACATCTGTGCCTTCAATTTTTGCACCTGCCGAAAGCTGATGACCGCCGCCGCCCATTTTTTCCATAATTACCTGCACATTGACATTTCCTATGGAACGGGCTGAAATACGTGAGCTTTCACCGTCAAAATAAATTACAAAGGTTGTGGTTATTCCCTTGATGTTTATAAGCTCATCTGCCGCCTGGGCAATAACGGTTGTATCCTTTATCTCCTCACCCACATATTTACTGATTGCAATACTGTCCTTATATATTACTGCATTATTTATTATTTCACTTCGTATTTTATAGGTTTTCAGATCACACTTTACAAGCTCCCTTGCATCAACAGTATCAAGCCCCGAGCGTCTTAAGAAGGATGCCGCTTCAAAGGTTCTTACACCGGTTTTGAAGGTAAAGTTCTTGGTATCAATAAGCATACCTGCATAAAGAGCACGCGCCTCTATGGGAGTAAGCTTGATTTTTTCACCCATATACTGAAGTATTTCAGTTACAAGCTCTGCCGTTGAAGAAGCGTAGGGCTCGTAGTAATCAAGAGTTGTATTATCAATAAAATCAGAGCTTTTTCTGTGATGGTCAATAACCACAAGTGCTGCAGCCGAGCCGATAAGCTCTTCATAAGGGAACAGCACCTTTCGGTGAGCATCAACAAGAACAAGCATACCGTCATTTGCAAGATAGGAATCAGCCTGATACTGATTTATTATAACGCCCTTGTATTCTTCGCTCGCTTCAATCTGCTCAACTATATCCTTAATGGACGGATTTATTTCATCCAGAACAATATAGGCATTTTTATTAACCGACCTTGCGGCACGGACAATACCTAAGGCACTGCCTATGGAATCCATATCTGCATTGGAATGGCCCATTACAACAATATTATTCTTGCTTTCCATAAGCTCCTTAAGAGCAACGGCGACAACCCTGGAACGAACCTTGCTTCTTTTCTCGGTTTCCTTGGAAACACCGCCGTAATAGGAAAAGCCGTTGGTATCCTTGATAACCACCTGGTCACCGCCGCGACCAAGAGCCATATCAATAGAGGCTGCGGAAAATTCCTCGTTTTCAAGAAGGGACTGTCCACCGTGGCCAAGACCTATACTGAAGGTAAGATGAACCTCACTTTCACCGACTACCGGAACAAAATCTCTCAGCTTTTCAAAATCCGCTTTAAGATATCCGTCAAGATACTTCTTCTCGAAATAGAAGTTATATTTTCCTCTTTCCTGCTTTTTTATAACCGCATGAGTGTTCTGCGCCCAGCTGTATATATGCTTATCTGTATCTGCGGTAAGCACAGCTCTCTGAGCTTCGGTAAGCTTACTTATCGCCTCGTCATAGTTATCAATAACTATTTTGGCAATAACCACCTCATTGTCGGCAAGCTCCTTTTTGAAAACCTCCCTGTCGGTTACATCTATAAAGTATATGAGCGAGTAATATTTATTTTCATTGGCCGAAACCTTAAGCTGGGTCCCTAAAAGATTATAAAATCTTCCGCCGAATTCAAAATTTTCATTTATACTCTTTCCGTCACAGCTAATTGCCGGGAAACCCTTTATAAGAGCCTTAATTGAGGATTCGGCAGGCCCGTCATCATAAAAGATATCGGCAAAGCTGTTATTATACCATATAATGGTATCCTCTTCCTTTAAAATCGCAAGAGGAAGCACACTGTTGACTATAAAATCCTTGGATATTGAATCGGAGGACAAAAATAAATCTTCAAGATACTCGTTAAGCTTCTTGCTTCTTTTGGAATTGGAGAAAATGTAAACAAGAAACAACACGGTTACCGTAACAAGCTCAAGAACTCCAAGCCAGGTATTGAAATATAAGGTTACAATACTGAAAAGCACAAGGGCGAGAAACGCCGCATTGTTATTGGCTTTAAAAAGATTAAATATTTTAACTTTATTCATAAACTGAATTACCGTCCCTTTTTTATAATGTTATAATAAGGTAAATTTTATTATACCATTCCTTGTTCATAAAGTCAAATATAAAATAAAATTAAAAAACGAACCGGGTTTTTCAACCTCCGATCCGTTTTAACTCTCTTATCGTACAAGTATATATGCCATAAATAAAATATACAGCAATACGTATATAATTCCATGCCATCTTTCCGAGCTCTTTTTATGAAGAGTAAGAAGATAAGAAATAAGGCTTATGGCAATAAGAATAGCAATATCAAACAGGGATGCATTTGAAATTGCAACCGGTGCAACAGAAGAACTTATTCCTAAAATAAAGAATATATTGAATATATTTGAACCGATAACATTTCCCAAAGCTAAATCGCTTGCTCCCTTTCCTGCCGCAACAATGCTGGTTACAAGCTCGGGAAGGCTGGTGCCTATAGCAACAATGGTAAGACCGATAAGATGGTCGGAAACACCGAAGCTTTTTGCAATTTGGGTTGCAGAATCAACAACCAAATCACCACCCCAGATAACTGCCCCGATACCGCCGATTATATAAACTGCGGTTTTTAACGGAGATAAAAGCTCTATTTCCGATTCCCCGTTCTCCTGACTTTTTGCCTTAAGGGCATTTCTCACCTGAGACCAGATAAAAAGAACAATACATGTAAGAAGAATTATTCCGTCAATTCTTCCCAACATATTTTCCTTACCCGGAATAATACTGTCAGCGCAAAGCACAAGTGCAAGTACCGTAGCATAGATAGAAAGAGGGAATTCGCTTTTTAAGACCTCTTTCTTTACAGCAAAGGGCTTGATAATTGCACAAACACCTACAACAACCAGAAGATTAAAGATATTTGAGCCGATAACATTTCCCACAACAATGCCGTTGGCTTTATTCAAAGCCGCACTTAAGCTGACTGCCGCCTCGGGTGCACTTGTTCCCATTGCAACAATGGTAAGACCGATAATGATTTCGGGGATTTTAAAGCGCTTTGCCAAAGACGAGCTTCCGTCAACGAAAAAGTCTGCCCCCTTGATAAGTAAAACAAAACCGATAATAAGAAATAAATAACTCATATTTTTTCCTCTCCTTTAAAAAAATAAAAAAGACCTCTATTACCCCCTTGGCGGTAATAAAAGTCTTGCAATTTAATCGAACCGCGGATTTTTTAAAAAAATCGTACTGACGCATGTTCAAACAGATTAAACAATCTGCCTGCTACTCCCCTTTAAACTTACTTAATTATAAATATTTATATGCAATTTGTCAACAAAATATTGCTAAAATTCTTAAAAAGTGGTAAAATCAGGTCAGAATAGGTTAATTTACTTGACTTATTTATTTAAAAGGTATAAAATAATAAAAAAATTTTTAAAAAAGGGAGTAATTGAAAATGGAAAAAGAAAAAGTCCTTACCAGATTAACCGATACAGGTGTTGTTGGTGTTGTAAGAGCATCTACAGCAGAAGAAGCTATCAGAATTTCAGAAGCTTGCTTAGAGGGTGGCGTTGACGCTATCGAGCTTACCTTCACAGTACCCGGTGCTCACAAGGTTATCGAACAGTTAGCTAACCACTATAAAAACGGCGAAATGCTTCTTGGTGCAGGTACCGTTTTAGATCCTGAAACAGCAAGAATTGCGATTCTTTCAGGTGCACAGTATGTTGTAAGCCCATATTTCGATCCTGAAACCATCAAGCTTTGTAACAGATACAGAGTTGCAGGTATGCCCGGCTGTACAACAATCAAAGAAGTTGTTAATGCCATGGAAGCAGGCGCTGATATCGTAAAGGTATTCCCCGGCGAATTATTCGGTCCTAAAATCATCAAATCCATAAAAGGTCCTCTTCCACACGCTAAGGTTATGCCTACCGGCGGTGTTGATATCACAAATGTTGACCAGTGGATCAAAGCAGGTGCTGCAGCAGTTGGTGTTGGCGGTGCGTTAACAGCAGGTGCTAAAACAGGCGACTTTAAGTCTATCACAGATATGGCTAAGCAGTTAGTGGCAGCTGTTAAGGCAGCAAGAGGCCTATAAAAAGCGTAAAAAAAGCGCCTATTAAACGAAAAAAACCACTCGACGTATCTTAATACGCCTTCGGGCTTCGGGTAATAATCACTTTTTGTGATTATTACCTTTTTTTCGTTTAATAATCATCTTTTTTATACGCTTTTTGGGGATAAAGTTTTAAATGCTTTGCGTTTTGAATGAATTCAGCCTGCTTTTTTCGATATGTTCCAGCGGAACGAGAAAAGGACGGATGCCGAATGGCATATCCGTCCTATCCTTAATGTTGACATAAGTCAATAATTCATGATTTTTTAAAAATCAATTCATGTTATCGAATAGATAACAATTCATGCACCGTAAGGTGCAATTCACTATGCCGCTTACGGCATATCATTTTGCATTCTGCACTCTGAATTTTGCATTTATATGGCATATCCGTCCTATCCTTAATGTTGACATAAGTCAACAATTCATGATTTTTTAAAAATCAATTCATGTTATCGAATAGATAACAATTCATGCACCGTAAGGTGCAATTCACTATGCCGCTTGCGGCATATTATCCTTCATTTGTAATTTTTACAGACGCTTTTCCAAAGCTTCCTTCATATCCTCGTAGCCCGGTTTTCCGAGAAGTGCGAACATATTCTTTTTATATTCCTCAACGCCCGGCTGGTCAAACGGATTAACATCAAGCATATAACCGTCTATTGCGCAGGTGATTTCGAAGAAATAGAAAAGATATCCTAAATTGAACTCATCTCTCTTTTCAATTTCAATTATAAGATTTGGGGTTTTACCGTCTGTATGAGCAAGGAAGGTGCCTAAAAATGCTTTGGTGTTTACAAAGTCCATTGTCTTTCCTGCAAGGAAGTTAAGACCGTCCACATTTTCCTTATCCTCATTGATGGTAATGTTATTATTTGGATTTTTGATGGTAATAACAGTTTCAAACATATTTCTTGTTCCGTCCTGAACAAACTGACCAAGAGAATGAAGGTCGGAGGAGAAGTTTAAGGATGCAGGGAAAATACCCTTTCCTTCTTTACCGTGGCTTTCTGCAAATAACTGCTTATACCATTCCGCAAAATACATTAAGGAAGGCTCATAATTTACTAAGATTTCAATAGCCTTGCCGTTATCGTAGAAATAATTTCTTACAGCCGCATACTGAAGAGCAAAGTTTTTGTCAAAGTCCTTTACTCTTAAATCATTCATTGCGGCAACCGCACCCTCGTAAAGGTCAAGAAGGTTTGCCCCGCTTACGGCAATTGGCAAAAGACCTACCGAGGTAAGAACGGAAAATCTTCCTCCGATATCATCGGCAATGGTAAATCTTTCATAACCTTCTTCCTTTGCAAGATTTAAAAGTGCGCCCTTTTCCTTATCGGTGGTAACAAAAATTCTCTTTTTTGCTTCCTCGGCACCATATTTTTTATAAAGTAAATCCTTGAATAATCTGAATGCAATTGCGGGCTCGGTGGTGGTTCCCGATTTGGATATAACGTTAATGGAAAAGTCCATATCCTCTAAAATTTCAAGAAGCTCATAATGGTAGTCAGAGGAGATTGAGTTTCCTGCAAAGAAGATTTTGGGGTTATTTGATTTTTTAATATTATGCATATTTCCCTGAAGAAATTCAATTGCCGCTCTCGCGCCTAAATAAGAGCCGCCTATACCTATTACAACAAGAGCCTCGGAGTTTTCTCTTATTCTCTCTGATGCCGCAATTACTCTTTTGAATTCCTCTGCGCCGTATTCTTCGGGCAGATTAAGCCAGCCTAAAAAGTCATTACCCTTACCTGTACCTGCCTCTAAAAGCTTAAGTGCCTCCACCGACTTTTCCTTATAGGGCAAAAAAGCCTCCTTATCAATAAACGAACTTGCAGTTTCATACTTAAATATCGGTTTATTCATATTCTTTACCTTCCTTTATCAGTTAATTTTTATAGCATCTTTATTTTTTATAACATAATCAGCACCCGAGATAACGGTAATTGCTACCGAAGCCCATACGAAAGTATTTATAATAATATTTCCGAAGGGAATAAGAATAATCTGCGGATAGAAAAACAGCACTGTGAGTGTAATCATCTGGATAACTGTTTTTATTTTTCCAAGCTTTGATGCGGCGATTACCGTATTGGAGGACGCCGCCACCAGTCTTAAAGAGGTAACCAAAAATTCTCTTATTATAATAATTATTACTGCAAGAGAGGAAATATATCCCATATCAATAAAAGCAATCATAACCGAGGTAACTAAAATCTTATCGGCAAGAGGGTCTAAAAACTTACCAAAATCGGTTATAAGATTATATTTTCTTGCAATCTTTCCGTCCAGCATATCCGTAAAGGATATAAGAAGAAACATCCCCGCAGAAAGGCAGGACATTAAAAATAAGCCGTTAATGTTATAAAGCATTACAAGAAGCAGAGGAACAAGCGCTATTCTCAGAATCGTAAGCTTATTTGGTAGATTCATTTTTTTCATCCTTTCATATATGTGCCCACAAGATCATACTCGGAGGCTTCGGTTATTTTAACCTTAACTATATCACCGAAGGCAATTTCATCATCAGTTTCAAACATAACGGTGCCGTCAATTTCAACACTGTCCATCCTGCTTCGTCCGAAATAGACACCGTATTCATTATGAAGCCCTTCAACAAGCACCTCAATTGTTTGTCCTATATGCTTTTTATTATTTTCTGCCATTATAAAGCTTTGCAGAGCACCTATTTTTTCCGCTCTTTTTTCCTTAACCTTTTTAGGAAGCTGACCTTTAAGCTTAAACGCAGGTGTTCCCTCCTCCTTTGAAAAGGCGAAGGCTCCGAGACGGTCAAATTTTGTTTCTTCTATAAACTTTAAAAGCTCATCAAACTCCTCCTCCGTTTCGGTAGGAAAGCCTGCTATAACGGTGGTACGGATGGTTGCATCGGGAATTTTATCCCTTATAAGCTTTATTACTCTTTCGATATCCTCACGACTGCTTCTTCTTCCCATAAGCTTAAGCACTCTGGAATTGATATGCTGAATGGGAATATCAAAATAGCTTAAAACCTTTTTATTTTCCTTTATAAAATCAATCAGCTTTTCATCTATCATTTCAGGATACATATAGTGAACTCTTATCCACTCAATACCCTCAATTAAAGAGATTTTTTCAAGAAGCTCAATAAGCTTCGGCTCACCGTATAAATCTATTCCGTAGCGGGTGGTATCCTGGGCAATTACAATCAGCTCCTTAACCCCCGAATCAGCAAGCTTTTTTGTCTCGGCTAATAAAGACTCCATATCTTTCGAAACATATTTTCCCCTGATATAGGGAATTGCACAGTAGGTGCAACGGTTATCACAACCCTCGGCAATTTTTAAATATGCGGTATAAAAGGGTGTTGTCTGAATACGGGGCATACTGTTAAAGCCCGAAAGATTATCCGAATTTGTAAGCCTCAATCGCTCTCCCGAAAGAGCTCTCTTAACAGCCTCATCAATTTTGTCAAAATCGAAAACTCCCACAATGGCATCGACCTCGGGGAAGGATTCTAAAATCTCATCCTTATATCTCTGAGAAAGGCATCCGGTAACAATGAGTGCCTTTAATTTCGCAGTTTTCTTAAGCTCTGCCATTTCTAAAATATTGTCAATAGCTTCTGCCTTAGCCGCTTCAATAAAGCCACAGGTATTTACAATTACCGCATCCGCTTCAAATTCATCCAGGGTAATCTCATAGCCCTTTTCCACTAAAATACCCATCATATTTTCAAGGTCGCAGTGATTTTTCGAACAACCAAGTGACACAACAAAAACTTTAGTCTTCATATTCAATCATAAGTCGGCTGACCGCTTCGGATATTTCCTCATATCCGTAGCCCTGCCTCATTAAATACTCCTTTAATTTATTAAGCTCCTTATAATCGGGCTTTTCTTTTCCCTTAAGAATTGCCGAAAGCTTTTTTTCAGCTACTGAAAAAAGCTTTGATTCATCACGGGTAAGCGAAATAACCTCGTTTACGGTTTCATCGGAAATCCCTCTTTTTAAAAGCTCGAAGGAAATATATTTTTCTCCCTTCCCCTTTTTCACGCTTATCTTTGCAAAGGAAAGGGCATATTCATAATCGTCAATAAAGCCTTTTTCTTCAATATAAGCCATAACCTGCTCAATTGCCGCATCAGGATATTTTCGCTTTTTCAGTTTTTCCTTAACCTGACCTGTTGTGCAGTTAACACGGGCAATATAGCTTAAGCCATCCATCAGAGCATTTTTTGAAATAAGGGGGAAAAGCTTTTCCTGATAAAACATTTCATCAATGATACTTCCCTCTTTTATTTTAAGTGCCCGTATGTTGTTTTCATATAGCGGAAAAGCATATTCACCATCTATGTAAATCTCTCTTAAGGCTTTACTTACCGCGTTTTTTTTAATTTCGGTGACTTCCAACTTTGTTCCTCTTTTCGTATATAAAGCCATGCTTTCTTAAATACATCCTTCTTTCATGGTAGTTCTGGCTGTAATATGCAGATACAAAAACTACCAGCATAGCGATAAGCGATATTACGAAAAACACGACCCCTGCGGTTACCAGAGCTCTTTCACTTATTCCCGTTTCCGAAAGTCTTGCAATTAAAGACTGAACAGGAAGATTATATTCCCCGTAAACGGGAAGAAAGAAAAAGCAGGTTCCTAAAATAAGTGTTATAACAAAGACAATCAAGGATACCGTAAAAATACGGTTAAGAGTTATCTTTTTTGCTTTATAGTAATCAAGAGAGTGAAAGCTGTGCTCGCACCTGCGGCAAACAACTCTTTCGTCTGAATTGTCAGGTATAATAAGGTCTGTGCTTTTACATTTAGGACAGCACATGGTTCTTTTTATGGGTTCCTTCATTTTACTTTGCCTCTGTTTTCAGTTAATTCAATATATATATTACCATATTTTATTTAAAATGTAAATTATTTTTCCAATATTAATTGAATTCCTTTTTCCAAAGCCTCCCCATTTATTTTACCTCTTGCATAGGTTATGATATTTCCCTGACTGTCCGTAAAGAAGGTCATCGGAAGTGAGGATGCACCAAAGGTTATTGCTGCCTCAGAATAAACATCGTAATAAACAGGAAATGTATAACCGCCCTCTTTAATGAAGGCGCTTGCCTTTTCAACGGTTTCTTCTCGTCCGTCAGTTGCATTTACCATTAAAAAATTAACCTTATCCTTATATTTATCAAAGGCATTCTGAAAATCAGGAAGCTCCTCAATACAGTAAGGGCACCAGGTTGCCCATAAATTAATAACAGAGGGCTTGCCTGAAAATTCTGAAAAGCTTATTTTCTTTCCCGATTCATCAGCTACCGAAAACTCTGCCCGCTGAAGCTCTTCCCCGCCCTGAATATTTTCAGGGACATAGCTTCCCGTAAGGTCATTATACATTACACTTGCAAGAATAATTATAACCAAAAGAGCAACCGCTCCGATAATCAATTTTATGTTTTTCATACTATAACCTCCATCAGCCTGTTCATAATGCCAAGCATCATTAAAATCCCTGTAAGTATAAGAAAGGCACCTGAAATTTTACTTATTATACCGTAATTTCTTTTTATGAAAGCAAAAGTGCTTTTAAGCTTATCAATAAGCACCGCACTTATAACAAGTGGAATTCCAAGCCCCATTGAATAGCATAAAAGCATTATAATTCCCCTGAAAATACTCCCCTGATTTGAGGCAAGCATAAGGGCTGAGCCTAAAAATGCACCAACGCAGGGAGTCCAGCCAACCGAAAATACAATTCCGAATATAAGGGCACCAAAAAAACCGGGCTTATGGCTTTTTACAGATGAAAATCCTTTAAATATATTAAGATTAAATAGCCCAAGAAAGCTTAACCCGAAGAAAATTACGATAAGCCCTGTTATTATATTAAGAAGGCTTTGGTATTTTACAAGAAGAGAGCCTGCCACTCCGCTTCCTGCTCCCATAAGCACAAACATCAGGGTAAAGCCAAGTACAAAGCCTAAAGAATTTATAAAGGTTTTTCCTTCCCCGTCCTCTCCCGCGAAGTAGGATATATATACGGGAAGCATTGGTAAAAGGCAGGGGGATATAAAGGTTATTATGCCCTCTAAAAAGGCTATAAAGTAAGTCATTTTTTCCACCTCGCGTCTATTTGCTTCTATTATACCATATTCCGGTAAAAAATAAACCCCTGATTTTTACTTCAGGGGTTAATTTTTTTAATCGTTAAAGCCTTCGCGCTTTTTATATGTGGTATGTAACAGCTCGTGAGCCTTATGAGAGTTAGGCTTTCCTAAAAATTCATCATAAAGGGCTTTAACCTGGGGATTGTTGTGAGACTGACGAAGAACAAGTCTTTCGTCCTCACTGTAAAGAGCTTTTGCTCTCTTTTCCTTATAGGTATCCAGAATATCGTCATCCTCATTGGGTAAGAAGCAGGGACGCACAAATGGCTGGCCGCCACCTGCGATACATCCGCCGGGACAACCCATAATTTCGATAAAGTGATACTTGGATTTACCCTCTCTTATTTCATCAAGTAAAACCTTAGCATTCTTCATACCGTGAGCAATAGCAACATTAATTGAATCGCCGTTAATCTTTAAGGTAGCCTCACGGATTCCCTCAAAGCCACGAACAGCCTCAAACTTGATTGCTTCGTGCTCTTTTCCTGTTAATACAAAATATACGGTACGAAGTGCAGCCTCCATAACACCTCCGGTTACACCGAAGATTACGCCGGCACCTGTATACTGTCCCATAAGATCCTGATCGAATTCTTCATCAGGAAGACGGGTGAACATAATACCTGCTCTCTTTATCATCTTGGCAAGCTCTCTTGTTGTTAAAACTGCATCAACATCCTTGATACCGTCCTTCTGCATCTGAGGACGTTCCTTTTCGTCCTTCTTTGCAGTACACGGCATAATTGATACAACGAATATATCCTCGGGAGCAATACCATTTTTAGCTGCATAGTAGCTCTTTATAACAGCCCCCTGCATCTGGTGCGGTGATTTACAGCTTGAAAGATGGTCAAGTAAATCCCCGTAATTATATTCCGCATAGTTTATCCAGCCAGGTGAACAGGAGGTAATCATAGGTAATACTCCGCCCTCCTGAATTCTTGTTAAAAGCTCGGTTCCCTCTTCCATAATGGTAAGGTCGGCAGCAAAGTTTGTATCATAAACCTTGTCAAAGCCAAGTCTCTTAAGAGCGGCAACCATCTTGCCTGTAACGGGAGTACCAACGGGAAGTCCGAATTCCTCACCTAAAGCAGCTCTTACTGCAGGAGCGGTCTGCACAACAACGTGTTTACCCTCCTTCATAGCCTTATCAACAAGCGCAATTTCGCTCTTTTCACTTAATGCACCGGTAGGACAAACGCTTACACACTGACCGCACATAATACACGGAGAGTTCACAAATGAACGGTTTTCAGCAGGAGCAACAACTGTTTTAAAGCCTCTGTTTTCAAAGCCTAAAATACCCATTCCGTGAGCATTCTGACATCTTGCAACACAGCGTCCGCAAAGGATACATTTTGAGGTATCACGAACGATGGAAGGAGAAATTTCATCAACTGTAACGGGAGTTTTAACACCCTCGTATCTTCCCTCTCTTGCGCCTACTATATTTGCAACGTGTAAAAGCTCACACTGACCGTTTTTATCACACTGCTGACAGTTTTTATTATGATTTGAAAGTAAAAGCTCAACTGATGCACGGCGTGCCTCGGTAGCCTGAGGAGTAGAAATTTTAATTTCCATACCTTCATTTACGGGATAAACACAGGAAGCCACAAGACCTCTTGCACCGACAACCTCAACAAGACATACACGGCAGGAACCGTTTGAACATTCACCGTGATTAAAGGCACAAAGCGACGGAATTTCATATCCGCACTTTTTAGCAGCCTCTAAAATGGTAAGTCCTTCTTCAACCTGATAGGAAACACCTTCAATTTTTATATTAACTAAACTCACTTTAAACACCTCCTGTTATTTCTGCACAATTGCTTTGAACTTACAGGTAGCCATACAAGCGCCGCATTTAACGCACTTGGTGGAATCAATCTGGAAGGAAGCAAGTTTTTTACCCGGAGCAACATAATCTGTTCTTTCGATACAGCCAACAGGACAAGCTCTTGCGCAAAGACCGCAGCCGAAGCAGTTATCCTGTTCAATGGTGTAACGGATAAGCTTTTTACATACCTTTGCAGGGCATTTCTTGTCCACAATGTGAGCAAGATATTCATCCCTGAAGTGAGTAAGAGTCGAAATAATCGGATTTGCAGCAGTCTGACCCAATGCACAAAGTGAATTAGCCTTAACTGATTTACCCAATTCCTCAAGCTCATCAAGATCCTTTAATGTACCGTTACCTTCGGTAATTCTTGTAAGAATTTCAAGCATTCTTCTTGTACCGATACGGCATGGTGAACACTTACCGCAGGACTCGTCGCAGATAAATTCCATGTAAAATTTAGCAACGTCAACCATACAGTTATCCTCGTCCATAACGATAGCACCGCCCGAGCCCATCATTGAGCCCTTGGCAACAAGATTATCAAAGTCAATCGGCTCGTCAAGGCTCTCTGCTGTTAAGCAACCGCCTGAAGGACCGCCTGTCTGGATAGCCTTGAACTGCTTACCGTTGGGAATACCGCCGCCTATATCGTAAATAAGCTCGCGAAGAGTTGTTCCCATAGGAATCTCAACAAGACCTACATTATTTACCTTTCCGCCAAGAGCAAATACTTTGGTGCCCTTGGATTTTTCGGTACCGCACTGAGCAAAGCTTTCGGCACCCTCTCTTAATATGTAAGGAACACATGCAAGTGTTTCAACATTGTTAACAACAGTCGGCTTTTCCCATAAGCCCTTAACTGCAGGGAACGGCGGTCTTGGACGCGGCATACCTCTCTTACCCTCAATGGAGTTAAGTAAGGCTGTTTCCTCACCGCAGACAAAAGCACCTGCACCCAGTCTTATATAAGCCTGGAAGCTGAAGCCTGAGCCCATAATATTTTCGCCTAATATTCCCATTTCATTCATCTGCTTTATAGCAAGCTTTAATCTGTTGACAGCGATAGGATATTCTGCACGAACATAGAAATAACCCTCGGTAGCTCCGATTGCATAGCCCGCAATCATCATACCCTCGATTACTGCGAAGGGATTACCCTCTAAAATAGAACGGTCCATAAATGCACCCGGGTCGCCCTCGTCACTGTTACATACAACATATTTCTGGTCTGCTTCATTGGCATAAGCGAATGACCATTTTCTGCCTGTAGGGAAGCCTGCACCGCCACGACCGCGAAGACCTGCGGCTAAAACCTCGTCAATAACCTCCTTGGGGTCCATTGAAAGTGCTCTCTTAAGACCCTTGAAGGCACCTTCACCCATTGCCTCGTTAATATTCTCGGGATTAATAACGCCGCAACCGTGAAGAGCTATTCTCCTCTGCTTTTTATAGAAGTTGATATCCTCCTGCTTTGCAACCTTTTCACCGGTAAGAGGCTCAACATATAAAAGTCTTTCAACTATCTGACCGTTTAAAATATCGGTCTTGAAAATTTCTTCAACATCCTCAACCTTAACAAGTCTGTAAAGAGTATCCTCGGGGAATATCTTAACAAAGGGACCCTGTGAACAAAAACCGAAGCAGCCAACTATATTTACGCTTACCTTATCCTCAAGCTTGTATTCCTTAATAAGAGCATCAAATTTTCCCTTGATATCCATTGAGTTGGAGGAAAGACAGCCTGTACCGCCGCAAAGCAGTATTGCTCTTTTACCGTCCGCGCCGTTTATTTTATTGCTTAGTGCTTCCTCGCAGCTGCAAATTTTAGCATCAAGCTCTGCAAATGTTTTCATCAGATTGCACCTCCCATTTTTCGGTATTCTTCAACAATTGCGGGCACCTGGTCAACCGTAAGCTTAGGGTAAACCTTACCGTTTATGCTTACTGCAGGAGCAATACCGCAGGCACCGATACATCTTAGTGCATCGATAGTGAACATACCGTCCTCAGTAGTTTCGCCGGGAGCAATGCCCAAAATTTCAGAAAACTTGTCCATTACAAGCTGGGCACCCTTAACATAACATGCGGTACCCATACAACAGCCGATAACATACTGTCCCTTCGGCTTAAGAGAAAAGAAGGAATAAAAGGTAACAACACCGTAAATTTCAGCAACGGAGATACCTGTCTTTTCCGATACAATCTGCTGAACATCCAGGGGAATATATCCGTATTCATTCTGGATATCACTTAGAATCATCATAAGCGGAGTTTTTTCACCTGCATATCTGTCGCAGATTTCGCAGATTTTCTTAACCCCTGCTTCGCTAATATGAGCCATTTAAAAGCCTCCTTGTTTTTAAGAAATCCTCCGATTTCCGTTTTTGGTTATACCGGTCTTGGGACTGATATAACTATACTTAAATATGATACCATATATTTTCTGAAAAATAAAGAGTAAATTGCATTTTTTGTTATTTTTCTTTGTTTTTTCACCATTATCGTCGGGCTTTTTAAAAAAAATTATAAATTTTTTATTTTTTATATTGAATTACCCGTATTTTTATGCTATAATACCGTTTGTTATGAATAAGGCCCGTTGGTCAAGTGGTTAAGACATCGCCCTCTCACGGCGAAAACACGAGTTCGAATCTCGTACGGGTCACCATGAAAAAAGCGTACTGAATTTTCAGTACGCTTTTTTCAACGAAATAAATCCTTCGGATTTGTGAAATGTGCTACACACATGAAATATTGCTTCGCAATATGAAATACGCCTTCGGCGTGTGATAAAGGATTTATTTTATTTCACAGAAAACGAAGTTTTCTATTTCACAATTTACTTTAGTAAATTATTTCATATCGAGAAAAGCGAGATATTTCACTAAAAATCAATGCATCCAAACCATTCGGCTCTTCCAAAACAAAATCCTGTCGAAAGATAGGATTTTTTGTTTTGTATTATTCAATATTCATTTAATTCGACAGGATTTTTAATGAATAATGAATGATGAAACCGCACTGCTAATGAATAATTAATAATTGTGGAAGTTTTGCTCACGCAAAACATTAAATTGTAAGATGCTATAAAAAAGACCGGCATAAACCACTCCTTAAAACACAAAAGCGACAAGCTTTCGCTCGCCGCCGTTTGTATATACACTTTACGTTTTACATTGTAATATACCTTGACATCCAATTGCAATTCAAAAACAGTACAAATTTGGTACAATTTTTATACAACTCAAAATTTACGCCGCAGGATATGTACTGTAAACATACTCATAAATGCGTTCTCTATAATCAGAAATTGCATTATCATCCTATGCCAAAGAATCTCTCAAAAAAGTCCACTAATTTAGATATAACATTTTGTTTCTTCTCTTCACGATTGCCACTACCAAATCGAGAGGTAGGCGGCATCAAATTTGTTATATCTGTACCTGTAGTCTTCACATTTCCGTCACGGAAGGATATTTCAATAAACTTTCGTGTTTCTTCTTCCTTAAGGTTTTCTTCCTGAATAATCTTCACAAGTTCGCGTTCTTTCTGCTCCGCAACAAAGGTACGCCATTCAGTCATAACATCGTCAACATCATTGATTCCAGCTATGAACGATTCGATGAGGGCCTTCTTACTACGAAGCTCGGGGCTTGCATCCACCGCCTTTTGAATTGTAATGAGAACTTCTTTGTCATCGCAGTGTGAATCGTGATATTTTTTAACAAGCATCAGAATGTAATCAATATTGATTTCAATCTGTTTTATAAGCTCGATTTCAAAAATAATATCATCAGTAATATCTTCTTTTTCACCTGTCGGTTTACGGTTCTTCCACTCATCACGAAGGTCTTGGTATCTTCCAAGGTAATCCTGCAAATCCCTATCTGATAAAATTTCATTGCCGACAAATTCATCAAAAGAGGTCAACAAATTACGCATACGAAGAATTGCACCAAACAGCAAAATAAATTCTTTTTGATTTTGTTCCCCTGTGATGCGTTCTTCCGACAATGGGAACTTTGTTTCGAGTTCCTCAATCATATCAACAAAGCCGGGATGGTATTTTCCGTCATCGTCCTCATAACCGAAATAATAATCTTTGTATCCACGCATCAATACAATACCGCCTGCATCCTTGTCACCAAAGAGCGAAATTGCATCATCTGTGCGTTTTTGAAGATTTCTGAAACAAACAATATTTCCAAAAGTTTTTATGGAATTCAAAATTCTGTTTGTACGAGAATATGCCTGAATAAGTCCATGCATTTTAAGGTTCTTATCTACCCACAAAGTATTAAGTGTTGTGGCATCAAATCCTGTCAGGAACATATTAACTACGATAAGCAGGTCAAGTTCCTTGTTTTTCATACGAAGGGAAACATCCTTGTAATAGTTTTGGAACTTATCTCCGTCAGTAGAATAATTTGTGTGGAAAACCTCGTTATAATCTTTGATTGCAGCATCAAGGAAATCACGTGATGTAGCATCAAGAGCACTTGTATCCTCCGAATTTTCTTCATCAAGTATTCCATCAGTTTCAGCTTCGTTTGCACCATAGCTGTAAATAATAGCTATTTTTAACTTCTTCTGAGGTTCTGCCTCCATTTGCTTTTTAAACTCTGCATAATATAACTTCGCAGCGTCAACGGAGGACACGGCAAAAATCGAATTAAAGCCACTTAAACGTTGCTTTTGTTTTACTTCTTCTATTGCCTCTCTGCCGTTTACCGATGCAATATCCGCTATGTTCTGCAAAACATTAAAGGTGTATGTCTTATCTCCACGATATGTCTTTTGGTCAAAGTGGTCAAGAATATACTTTGTTACCAATTCAATTCTTTTTGGAGACAGGAATGCCTTTTCTCTGTCAATATCCCAAACATCCTTATCATCAATATCAGGCTCAATATCCATAGTCTTGATATAATCAACACGGAACGGCAGAACATTTTTATCATTTATGGCATCAACAATGGTATACGTATGCAACTGGTCGCCAAATGCCTGCTCGGTTGTGCGAAGGGTGGGATTCTTAGACACACCTGCATTCACCGCAAAAATCGGTGTGCCAGTAAAACCAAACAAGTGATATTTCTTGAAAAACTTTGTAATCGCAAGATGCATATCACCAAACTGACTTCTGTGGCATTCGTCAAATATAATAACAATTCTTTTGTCAAACACTGTGTGTCCGGCATTCTTTTTTATAAAAGTAGAAAGCTTTTGAATGGTTGTAATGATAATTTTTGCGTTATCATCTTCAAGCTGTTTCTTCAATACCGAGGTAGAAGTATTGCTGTTCGCTGCACCTTTTTTAAATCGATCATATTCTTTCATTGTTTGATAGTCAAGGTCTTTTCTATCAACAACAAACAAAACCTTGTCAATATAATCAAGCTTTGAAGCAAGCTGTGCCGTCTTAAAGGATGTCAACGTTTTACCGCTGCCTGTTGTATGCCAGATATATCCACCACCTGCAACATTACCAAACTTTTTATAGTTATTTGCAATCTCGATACGATTCAATATGCGTTCTGTTGCAACAATCTGATACGGGCGCATAACAAGAAGCATGTTTTCCGCAGTGAAAACACAGTAACGTGCAAGGATGTTAAGGATTGTATGTTTTGCAAAGAAAGTCTTTGTAAAGTCTACAAGGTCAGGAATAATACGATTGTTTGCATCCGCCCAGAATGATGTAAACTCGAAACTGTTGCTTGTTTTTTCTTTCTTCACCTTATTTGATTTTGCATCCTTGATATGGTTAAAACGAGTAGTATTTGAATAGTACTTTGTGTTTGTGCCGTTGGAAACAACGAAAATTTGCACATATTCATAAAGCCCGGAAGACGCCCAAAAACTATCTCGCTGATAGCGGTCAATCTGATTGAACGCTTCACGAATAGGTACACCACGGCGTTTTAATTCAATATGCACCAAAGGAAGACCGTTCACAAGAATTGTTACGTCATAACGATTATCATGTTTTGCTCCTTCTTCGGTCGAAACAGCATATTGATTTATTACTTGCAAGCTGTTGTTGTGTATGCATTTTTTATCAATCAAAAGAATGTTCTTGCTTGTCCCATCATCACGGCGAAGAACTTGAACATGATCTTCCTGAATGAGACGAGTTTTTTCTACAATGCCATCTTTACCGTTGGCAAGTATTTCTGTAAAAAATCTATCCCATTCATTGTCTGAAAATGTATAATTATTTAGTTTTTCAATTTGAGCACGCAAATTTACCACAAGGTCTTTTTCCTTGTGAATAGTTAAATACTTATAACCCAACTCACCCAAAAGTCGTATAAACTCTTTTTCAAGTTCAGCTTCGCTTTGATAGGCATCAGAGCGCTTATCCTGAGGTTTATATTCAGTTACAACAGTGCTTTCACTGCTTTGTGCAACAATGTTAAAGTAGCTCATAATTTCATGACTCCTTTCATTAAGAATCTAAGATTTCTTCTATCATTGGCTCAACGCCGATATTCTTGATGTCCTCAATCATGTGTTGTGCACTAAATCGGTTGACATCTCGGGCTACAAAACGCAAAATATTTGCCGCTGTCTCATTTACCACATATGAGAAACCGTTACGGAGAACCAAGTATGCAAACGAAGCAAATGGATCATAAGCAGCGAAACTTCGTCCACATATTTCCTGGTATGATTTATCTACACTCTGGATTACATATAATGCGTGTTCCTCGCTTGTTTTCATAAACGCTAACAGCACATCGACGAAGCCCTTTTTCTCATGGAGAATTGCCGTAGATATTTTTTCTGCGCTCAAATCATAGATGTAGCTTTCAACTTCATCATCGAAAACTTTTCTTGTGATTTTTTCATCTATCCGTGTTTGGTTTTCTGCTTTTTGCTTATAGGATACCGCTTTCTCGAAAAAGATGGATAACTGCCCCGCATCAGCATAACGATATGCCGCATCTGAATTTGTGGCTTTTTCTGCAATGCTTCTGTAGATGTGGTGTGAATTTCTTGGATCGCCCGTCATGATAAAGTTTATAACACGACCAAGTGAATACACATCACTACGTTTATCACCATCTTTAAGCATCATAAACTGTTCCGGTGCACAGTAGTAAAACTGTCCTACCGCATTGGTATGCATTGTTTGGTGAGAGGTAAAGACATTCAAATCTTTTCCCAATCCGAAATCTGCGATTTTGATCATTCCGGAAATAATGAAAATATTGTTTGCGCTAATATCCCTGTGGATAATGTCACGTTTATGTACTTCCGTCATGATATGAAGAATTTGGCGAATACAATTCAGCTTTATATCATCCGATAAATCAAACGATTTAACATACTTGTCCAATGTTGTTTCCGCATACTCCATTGTATATGAGCTGCTTCCTTCATCGAATGTGTAAACTTTAATGATTCCGAACGCATCTTGCAGAGATTTGGTGATGTTGTATTCTCTTTTGAAACGACTTCTGATACCTGTATCTGTCAAATAATCGTCTTTCAGCTTTTTCACTACTAATCCCGTTGATTTTTGCCGATAAACGTTCGCAAAGCCACCATTCCCAATTGGTTCTAAATCGTCATTTTCCTTGACAAGATGATACCGTCCATTGCTGCGGGTTATTTTGCATAAATCTCTATGGATGATACGATTGAACTCGGCGTATATAGTTTCAATCTTTTCGGCAGCCTCTACTTCTGATAGCGATTGTTCTTGCATTAAGTAACTTTTGCCGAGAACAATGTTGAAAAACCTATCTATTTGGC
>SVKB01000007.1 GCA_015068665.1 Oscillospiraceae bacterium
TTATTTTATTAGCTTTAGTGACGGTGGTTAGTACGCTTTCAATGCAAGTTTTTGCTGAAAATGAGATAAAGGTTTTGCTTGATGGACAAGAATTAATATTTGATGTTCCACCGCAGTTGATAGATAATAGAACAATGGTTCCAATGCGTAAAATATTTGAAGCTATGGGTGCAAATGTAGATTGGAATGGAGATATTCAAACAGTAACTGCAACTAAAGATGATATTACTGTTATAATGCAAATTGATAATAAGGTAATCAAAGTAAATGGTGAAAATATTACTTTGGATGTTCCTCCCAAATTGGTAGATAGTAGAACTCTTGTTCCTGCTCGTGCAGTTGCGGAAAGTTTAAATGCAAAAGTAGAGTGGGATGGAGAAACGTCAACAGTAATTATAAAATATAAAACTTTGCAAAATGAGGATACTGATATGAAAATTAATGAAATTTGGAATGTTGAGGAAAAAGAAGAATTTGTAATAGAAATGGCTCAGTACATAGCAGAAAAGTGCGAGTACGGAGATAAAATGGAAATATTGAATGAAGAACAGAGGGTATTATATATCACGCAGGCACTTGAAATGGAAGTTAATAATGGTGGGTTTTCACAGTTTTTCTTTAATTCGGATGGGATTTTCGCAAATGAACTTGTTTCTTCGTTTGAAAAAATTGGTGCTGTCAAAACAACAGAAATTTGTAAAAAAGCCGTTAGCATATTTGGTGACAAAATTCCTACAGATAGAGATGAAATTCAGAATGTTTTAGTTCCTGATGACGAAAAAGATGAAGAAAAAATTGAAAATTTGCTTAATGAATGTGATGATGAATTCTTTGAATACGAAGATGATTTGTTGGAGTTAAGTTACCAATTTATTATCAAGAACAAAGAATCATTTTCAAAATAATTTTTTAGTTCTAACTTGACATAAAATTGACACCCAAAAGATTTGCATCTAAACCTTATGTCTCGCAATTGTGTTGCATAGCAACGCAGCTAAATTCGCTAACGCGAGCTAAATTGAACAAGTTCAGCTAAATTGCCTATGGCAGCTAAATGTGCTTCGCACGCTTAAAGCGAATTTAATTTAGCTACTCCAAAGGAGTAATTTAGCTATGGAGCGAAACGGAATAATTTAGCTTTGCAACTTGTTGCAAAATTTAGCTAAAAGCGGGTTGCATCTAAACCTTATGCCTCGCAATATGGATGTGTCGAATATTGTCGAAAGGAAGAAATATATGAAGAAAAGAATGCTAATTGGGATTTTTTCTCCCTTACTATATTTTTGGATATACCATTTTTTGCGTTATTGTCCTTTGTTTGAATATAGTGAGAAATATGGTGCAATTCAAAATGCAATGTTATTTATACTGCCTGCTTTACCCGGTGTAGCACTTGCCTTTCTGATAGTGGAGGATTCTGTTAAAAAATATTTAAAATCAGTTGGAATATGTTTTATAATTTCTTTGGTTGTATTTATTCTTTATATTCAATCTGGTGTTGAATTGATGATATTTAGAGCAATTACAGGATATGAAGAAGGTTCTCCGGGGGAAGGGATTTTAATTCTTGTTACATTTATGTCCTACATCATATCTTGTTTTGTGGGAGTAATTATTTCTGGTATTATTACGGGGTATAGACAAAACAAATCAAAAAATGAGTAGTTTTTTAGTTCTAACCTGACACGAACTATATAAAGACTGTTTAATTTTGTTGAAAGACATGAGAAAAAAATTTTTGAAAAAATATATAGGAGGCTTTATTATGAAATTTATAGGTGACATTTGTTATGGCAAATCTCAACATCCTGAGCAGTATCTTGATATTTATCTTCCGGACACAGACGCTTTTAAAGTGTTTGTGTATATGCACGGTGGTGGAATAGAAAACGGCGATAAGTCAAGAGTTAAAATAGTTGGTGAATATGTGGCGAGCCAAGGCATAGCTTTTGTATCAATAAATTACAGGATGTATCCGCAAGCTATGTATCCCCAGTTTATTTGCGATTCAGCCGAGGCAGTAGCCTGGGTATATAAAAATATCGGAGAGTATGGAATTTGTGAAGGTATATATATCGGAGGAAGCAGTGCCGGCGGATATCTTTCAATGATGCTTTGTTTTGATAATAAGTATTTAGCTCCGTACAAAATTCCTGAGGGGATAATAAAAGGGTATGTTCACGACGCCGGTCAGCCTACAACACATTTTAATGTGCTGAGAGAAAGAGGAATTGATTCCAGGAGAGTAGTAATTGATGAGGCGGCACCGTTATATCATATTGGAAAAGCTGTCAGCTATCCGCCTATGATGTTTATTGTTTCGGATAATGATATGAAAAATCGGTATGAACAAACACAACTTGTTCTTTCTACATTAAAGCATTTTGAATATAGCGAAAGTAATATACATTACAAATTGATGCATGGTACACATTGTCATTATTCAAGAACAGAAGAGTTTGGCAGAATTATTTGTGATTTCATAAAAAATACTGAGAGGTAATTTTGAGAAAACAGCGGAATAATTCCGGTGAAATTTACTTGTGTCAAGTCCATACAATTTAAAAGATTAAATAATAAATATTTACATATCGGATGAGAAAAATCGGTATTCTTGCGGTTCCTTAAGAAAAGTGATAAAGTGAGTTATATGGCCGATTCATAAATTGTTCTGATAAACGGAGGGGAAATATGTTTTGTGACAAATGCGGTGCCTCAATCAAAGACGGAGCTTTGTTTTGCGCTGTATGCGGTAACAGGGTTAGTGGTGCCCGAAAATCTGACTTGGATATAGAAAAAATTGAAAATACTGCAATTTCTTTTAAAAATTCTATCAAAAATTGTGTGGAACTTTGCAGAAAACTGTCGGTAAACTGTGAAAATTCTGATGCAACCTCCCGTAAAAAGAAGATTTATACCGGGCTTAGCAAAGAATTAGATGCTATGGGGTCTTGTATTAATAGAATTTATAAAGCAATCACAGAGCTTAAAGGGATTGTGGAGTCATCGCCCTCTGAAAACAATGTGCATTTGATAAAATCCTTTTGTACGGAAATGGCAGATAAATTAAAGGATTACGGCAATAGCATAAAAGAACTGATGGTGTTGGGTATAATTGAAGGTGTGGAGCTTCCCTGTAAAAAAGAAGCTGAATCGGTAATAGCGCGAATAGATGATTTTTGTCGCATGATATTCTCTTTTCTTGAAACTATTCTGCGGGAAATAGAGCTTAACTTGGGAAAGAGTGCCCCGAATAGTCATTTTTCTGATTTTGGGAATGATTGTGACATAAATGCACCGAAACCGAGTGTGAGTTGTGCTGCACCGAGAACTACAGCTAAAAGAACAATTGCCAAAACCGGGATGAAGGGTGCTCCGGAAAGAGGAATCAGAGGTTTATTTTCAATATTCCGCAAAGGCAAAAATAATCAACCTGAGACTTTAAGTATTCCTGCGAATTTGTTTGCAGAGACAGACGCGGTTAGTTCCAATTCCGCCTTACCGACACAACAGCTAAACAGCGCTGCGGGGATTGATTCCTTTGCGTTGACGGATGTGTTGTTTTCTGCTATAGTGCAGAAGGAGGTATCAAGGGATGAGTATATGTCTCTTGATATTGTAATGTACGAGGATGATTTTAGAAAAATAGTCGAGGAAAAGATTGATGAAACCACTAAAGAAGTAAAAAATCATTTTTACGGAATAGCCGGTCAATCCCGTATCAAAGTAGTTCTTACTGCTAAAGGCGCTGAAATCGACAATCCGGTTGAAGAGTATGTGTGGCAGGGAAGGTATCTGGAATTTTCTTTTCTTGCGTATGTTCCCGGGGATTATACGGGTAAACAAATTTCCTTTTGTGCTACAGTTTATGCAAACGATATAATTGCTACCAGACTTAATATTATTGTGGGGGTAAATGAAAACGGTGCTTCCACGACTGAGCTCAGGCGTGATGATATAAATACTGCATTTATATCATATTCCAGCGCTGACCGTATTCGGGTAACTTCTATTATTCAGGGAATGCAAAAGATGAGACCTGATCTTGATGTGTTTATGGATGTGGAATCTCTAAGAAGCGGTGAGGATTGGCAGAGTAAATTGCAAAACGAAATAGATAAGCGCGATGTATTTTATCTTTGCTGGTCAAAAGCGGCAAAAGAGTCAAAGTGGGTTGAGTTTGAATGGAGATATGCTCTGGAAAAAAAGGGAGAAGAATGGATAGAGCCGCTCCCCATAGATCCCACCGAGTTATGCGAACCGCCCAAAGAATTAGGTAAAAAGCATTTTAACGATAAAATGGTTTACCTGGTAAAAGCGTTGGAATATATGAGTAATAAAACACCTTTTATTAATGTTTGTGAAAACGGAATCAATAAAAAGATTTGTATAAACAAGGATGAATTTATACTTGGCAGAGATAAAACCGGTACCGATTACTCAATAAATAATCCTAAAGTAAGCAGATGCCATGCTAAAATTATAAAGGACAAGGAGCAATACTATATAATAGATCTTGGTTCCGTCAACAAAACCTTTGTGGACGGTGAAGAATGTGTTCCGGGAAAAATGATGCCGGTAGGCAATGGCTCTTTATTGAGACTTGCCGATGAAGAAATCACATTTGAGCTTGTATAAATGTGCGGTTAAATTACATATAGCGTGGTAAATATAGCTTGCGTAATATTGACTGTTATGTTAAAATTCTTTATAAGAGAATTGAAATTGATTAATAAAGAGGTGCTTACTATGGATTTTGAAAAGCTTATAGAAGAAAGATATTCGATAAGAAGTTTCAGACCGGAGCATTTATCCAAAGAAAAGATTCTTAAAATTTTAGATGCAGCCCATAAGGCTCCTACAGGCTGTAATTATCAGCCTCAGCGGATACTTGTGTTAGATACGGATGAAGCTATTGGTAAGCTTAAAAAATGTACTAAATGTCATTTTGATGCACCAACTGCTATGCTGGTATGCTATAATGAGAATGAAAGCTGGGTAAGAAAATATGACGGAGCTCTCTCAGCACCTGTTGATGCTGCTATAGTTGCCACCCATATGATGCTTGCTGCTTATAATGAAGGCGTAGGGTGCTGCTGGGTTATGCATTTTGACCCTTTTGCTGTAAAGAATGAATTTAAAATTCCCGATAATATAAAACCTCTTGCACTTTTAGTGATGGGATATCCTTCTGACGAGGCAACTCCTCACGAATTTCACAGTAAATACCGTCCTATGGATGAAATTGTGGTTTTTGACAGCTTCTAAAAATAATAAAACAGGAAAAAAGTATGAATACAAATAAGTTTTTACCGCTTACAATTGAAGAAATGAAACTAAGAGGATGGGATTCGGTGGATTTTGTGTTAATAACCGCCGATGCTTATGTTGACCATCCTTCCTTTGCCAATGCCATAATAGGCAGATGTGTTGAGTCTCTTGGTTTTAAAGTGGGAATTATAGCCCAGCCCGACTGGAATTGCGAGGATGCCTTTAAGGTATTCGGAAAGCCAAATTTTGCTTTTCTTATTTCAGGCGGGAATATAGATTCAATGGTGAATCACTATACCGTAAACAAGAAAAAGCGAAGCACCGATTCTTATTCTCCCGGCGGAAAGGCGGGCTTAAGACCGGACAGGCCTACCATTGTATATTCCAATAAAATAAGAAGTATATATAAAAATGTTCCCGTTATAATTGGCGGAATTGAAGCATCCTTAAGACGTTTTGGTCATTACGATTACTGGCAGGATAAAATTAAACGCTCGGTGCTTTGTGATTCTCAGGCAGACCTTCTTGTTTACGGAATGGGTGAGCGTGCCATCTTAGAAATTGCAACAAGGCTCGGAAACGGTGAGGATATATCCTCACTTACCGATATTAGAGGAACCTGTTATCTTACAAAAAGCATTGATACGCTTACCGATTATATATTACTTCCTTCCTTTGAGGAAATTTGCGAGAGTAAAAACAAATATGCCAAATCAGTTAAGCTTCAGTATGAAGAGCATAATCCCTGCATAGGGAAGGTTCTTGTTGAAAAGCAAAAGGATAATCTGTATCTTGTGCAGAATCCTCCCCAAAAAGTATTGTCCCGTTCCGAGCTCGATAAGGTTTATTCATATAATTATCAGCGAAGATGGCACCCTTCTTATGATGCTGCGGGTGGTGTTCCGGCTATAGATGAAGTGAAATTTTCGGTAATTTCCGAAAGAGGTTGCTTTGGCGGATGTAATTTTTGTTCTCTTGCCTTTCATCAGGGAAGAGTAGTGTCCTCGCGAAGCGAAAAATCCATTTTAAACGAAGTAAAGAAAATGGTCTATGATGAGGATTTTAAAGGATATATTCACGATGTGGGCGGTCCCACCGCAAATTTCAGATATCCCTCCTGTGATAAGCAGAATGAAAAGGGAGCTTGTAAAACAAGACAATGCCTTGCACCTACACCCTGTAAAAATCTTAAGGTTTCTCATACCGAATACCTTAATCTTTTGAGAAAAATAAAAGAAATTGACGGTGTCAAAAAGGTATTTATCCGCTCGGGGATACGCTTTGACTATCTTATATATGATAAGAATTACGAATTCTTTAAAGAGCTTGTAAGGGATCATGTTTCAGGGCAGCTTAAGGTTGCACCCGAGCACTGCTCAAAAAATGTTCTGGAGCTTATGGGGAAACCTGAAATACACGTTTTCAATAAGTTCAGGGAAAAATTCTTTGAATTTTCAAAAAAAGCAGGGAAGGAGCAGTATATAGTTCCTTATCTTATGTCCTCCCATCCGGGAAGCACTCTGAAGGATGCAATTGAGCTTGCGGAATATTTAAGGGATATAAACTATCAGCCTGAGCAGGTACAGGATTTTTATCCTACTCCGGGAACGGTTTCTACTTGTATGTATTATACCGGTATAAATCCTATTACTATGAAAAAGGTATATGTTCCTAAAACATATAAGGAAAAGAATATGCAAAGAGCTCTTCTTCAGTACCGTAAAAAGGAAAACTACGAAATAGTTAGGGAAGCCCTTTTGTCGGCAGGAAGAAAGGATCTAATAGGCTTTGATAAAAAATGTCTTATCAGGCCGAGAATAACTAAAAAAACTAACGAAGTAAAGGGGAAAAAAGAAAATGAGCGCGCAAATAATAAACGGAAAACAAGTCTCACAAAACATAAAGGAAAGAATAAAAAAAGAGGTAAGTGAGCTAAAGGATAAAGGGATAGTTCCCGGGCTTGCTGTTGTTATTGTGGGGGATGATCCTGCATCAAGAGTATATGTCAACTCCAAGAAAAAAGCCTGTGAGGAGCTTGGAATGTATTCCGAGGAATACGCCCTTTCGAAGGAAACTACACAAAAGGAGCTTGTCGCTCTTGTTGAAAAATTAAATAACGATGAAAAAATCAACGGTATTTTAGTTCAGCTTCCTCTGCCTGAGCATCTTGATGAAAAGGCAGTTATAAACACCATTAAGCCTGAAAAGGATGTTGATGCCTTTCATCCTGTAAATGTGGGTAAAATAATGATAGGGGATTTTGATTTTCTACCCTGCACCCCTGCGGGAGTAATGGAGCTTATTAAAGAAACCGGAATTGAAATTGCCGGTAAGGAATGTGTTATAATAGGAAGAAGCAATATAGTAGGTAAGCCTCAGGCAATGCTTATGCTTCATAAAAATGCAACCGTAACTATCTGTCACTCAAAGACAAAGGATTTAAAAGAGGTTGTAAAAAGAGCGGATATCGTTGTTGCAGCTGTTGGAGTTGCAAAGATGGTAACCAAAGATATGGTTAAAGAGGGTGCTGTTGTAATTGATGTTGGTATGAACAGACTTCCTGACGGTAAGCTTTGCGGTGATGTTGATTTTGACGGCGTTTCCGAGGTGGCATCCTTCATAACACCCGTTCCGGGCGGAGTCGGACCTATGACTATTGCAATGCTTATGGAAAATACTCTGACTTCAGCAAAAATAAAGGCAGGTTTAAATTAATATGAGAATTGATAAATATCTTAAGGTTTCGAGACTTATAAAAAGAAGAACTGTTGCCAATGAAGCCTGCGAGCAGGGGAGAATATCGGTAAACGGTAAAATAGTTAAACCCTCCTACGAGGTTAAAATCGGCGACGAGATGACCATCCGTTTCGGTGAGCGGGAGGTTAAGGTAAGAGTAACCGCAATTTCCGAGCATGTGAAAAAGGATGAGGCATCCTCAATGTTTGAAGCCATAGTGCAGTCATAATAAGTGTACCTTCCGAATATATTAAATTCGGGAGGTGCTTTTATGCAGGAAGAATATAATAACCAGAATATAACCTTGGAGGATAGAAAAAAATTAAGTATTTCGGGAGTTAAAAGTGTGGAAAATTTTGATGACAGCAGTATAACACTTATAACTAATCTGGGTACTCTGAATATAAGAGGAAATGACATTAAAATCGAAATGCTCAATCTTGATATGGGAGGAATAACCGCTACCGGTGACTTTTATCTTTGTGAATATATATCAGAGGTTTCGCAAAAGAAGGGCTTTTTTTCGGGGTTTTTAAGATAATGGAAATGGAATTAACCTTGATTGACCAAACGGTTTCCTTTTTGTATTCAGTGCTTGCCGGTGCGTTTTCGGGATTTTTATATGAGCTTTTTATGGGGCTTAAAAATGTGTTTTTTAAAAACAGGGTATTAAGGGATATTGTGGATATAATATTTATCCTTTCCTTGTTTGGATTTTTACTGTTTTCATTTTTTTCAATTTGTGCTTTAGGTTTCAGAATTTATCATTTTATAGGCTTGTTTTTAGGAATAATCATCTTTTTTTTAACGGTTGGAAGCTTTTTTTATAAAATTTTTGAAAAAATATTTAAAATTTTAAAATTTTTTTTAAAAATACTCTTGTATCCTTTGAAACTTTGTAGTATAATATTTACGTCTATAATAAGGCGTATTGCGTATTTATTCAAACCGCTTGCTCGTAAAATATCCCTTGTGTATACGAAGGCGGTAATCGGTATAAAGAGAATTACAGTAAAAAGGGGCAAGATCTGATATGAGAATTAATATTAAAAGAGTATCACTTTTGTTGGCTGTATTCGCAACCTTGTATGTTGGAGTAATGCATTATCAGGCTACTGTTGACAGTATCAATATAACAAAAGAGATGGAAAGCTATTCCGAGCTTATTGCAGAAGAAAAGGCGAAAAATGAAGAATATAAGAGAATAGAAGAAAATTTAAACACAACCGATTCTTATGAAACCATTGCCAGAGACGATTTGGGAATGCTAAAATCGGATGAAACCGTTTATATAAATCCCGAAACAAAATAATTTTTAAAAATGTGTTGACAAACTGATAATCTTATGTTATCATACTTTAGTAATCAATTTTGATTGCACTTGCCGGAGTGGCGGAACTGGCAGACGCCCAGGACTTAAAATCCTGTGGGAGGTGACTCCCGTACCGGTTCGATTCCGGTTTCCGGCACCAAAAATCCGTACACGATAGTGTACGGATTTTTACTTTTTAAATGAAAAATATATACCGGGGAGAAAATGTTTTTATATCTGCTCCTGTTGCTGAGAATCTTTATAAAGAATTTTACCACGGAAAGAATTTGTGCTGCCCATATATACTGATTGTCGGTCTTACTAAACCGCTTGTGTTTTTAGATATTTAAGAAATCTTAACTGTCGTTATTGCGACAGTTTTTTTATTATCGGGAAATAAATTTTATTCATTATAACTATTGAAAAAAAAGAAGCTATATGTTATTATATAATATATTATTATGGATAAATATTTTTATGTGGAGGGAAGCTATGAACGAAAATCCAAAGGTTGCTCTTATCATGGGCAGTGATTCAGACTATGAGGTTTTAAAACCGGCTATATCTTTTCTCAAAGAAAATGATATTGAAGTTGTATGCAATGTAATGAGTGCGCACAGAACTCCCGATCTGGCAAAGGATTTTGCAAAAAATGCAGAAGCAGACGGAATTGAGGTTATAATAGCGGCTGCAGGAATGGCAGCGCATCTTCCCGGGGTACTTGCTGCATTTACTACTTTGCCTGTTATCGGTATTCCGGTTAAAGGAAAGGTGCTTGACGGGGTAGATGCCCTTCATTCAATCGTTCAGATGCCTTCCGGTATTCCCGTTGCAACTGTGGGTATAGACAATTCTAAAAATGCGGCTATATTAGCTGTTCAGATTCTTTCGCTTAAGTATCCTTACCTTAAGGGAAGACTTAAGAAGTTTAAGGAAGACATGAGAAATGAAGTTATAAAGAAAAATGAAAGACTTCAGGAAAAAATAATGGCAGATTGTTAAATAAGGAGCTTGTAAATGAACACTTTAGATTTTAAAAATTTTGATAAAATAAAAGAAGAATGCGGTGTATTCGGAATTTTCTCAAATGAAGAAAATCTGGATGTTGCAAGACTTACAAACTTCGGTTTGTTTGCACTTCAGCACAGAGGACAGGATGCCTGCGGTATTGCCATTAATGATAACGGTACCATTGTTTATCATAAAAACTTAGGAACTGTTCCCGAAGTTTTTGATGACGTGGTCCTTAATCATCTTTCGGGGCAAATCGCAGTCGGACATGTAAGGGCGGCAACTGCTGCAAGCAATTCCAGAGAAAATGCTCAGCCTCTTGTAACTAAATATGTTAAGGGCACCCTTACCCTTGCTCTTAACGGAACCTTGGTAAATGCAAGAAGCTTAAGGGAAGAGCTGGAACAGTCGGGTGCACTTTTCCAGGGCACCACTGACACCGAAATTTTAGCATATCTTATTGCAAAAGAAAGACTGTTTACCCATTCTGTGGAGGATGCTATTACAAATATGGTAGGAAAGCTTGAGGGGGCATATTCCTTTGTTGTTATGTCGCCATCTAAGCTTATAGGTGTCAGGGATCCTAAAGGTATGAAGCCTCTTTGTCTAGGTAAATACAAAAATTCATATGTTATTGCAAGTGAATCTGTTGCCTTTGATGCAATCAATGCAGAATTTGTAAGAGATATAGAGCCCGGTGAAATGGTTGTAATCACTAAAGACGGGATTGAATCGAAAAGGGTTGCTCCAAAATGTGATACTGCGCTTTGTATATTTGAGCATGTGTACTTTGCTCGTCCGGACAGTGTTATCGACGGTGCAAGTGTATACGAAGCAAGAAAGGAAGCCGGAAGGTATTTGGCAAGACAAAAGCCGGTTGATGCAGATGTTGTTATAGCAGCTCCCGATTCAGGAATCTCTGCTGCAATCGGTTACTCTCAGGAATCAGGTATTCCCTATGAGGTAGGGCTCATGAAAAACAGATATATAGCGCGTACATTTATTCAGCCCACACAGGAAATGAGAGAAAATGCAGTTCGTATCAAGCTTAATGCTTTAAAGAGCGTTGTATCCGGCAAGAGGGTAATATTGATTGATGACTCAATTGTTCGCGGAACTACCTCAAAAAGAGTAGTAGCACTCTTAAGAGAGGCAGGGGCTACTGAGGTTCACATGAGAATCAGCTCACCTGCATTCTTGTTCCCTTGTTATTTCGGCACTGACGTGGGCTCTCAGGATGTTTTGGTTGCAGTTAACCGATCAGTAGAGGAAATAAATGAGCTCATCGGTTCTGATTCCCTTGACTATCTTACACTTGAAAATCTTTTGAAAACTCCGGTTGGCTCAAAGTGCAATTTTTGTACAGCCTGCTTTGACGGTAATTATCCTCTTGATGTCAGCGAGGTATCCAAAGCCGGTGACTTTAAGGATGTTCATTTTATAAAGAAATTACATATAGAAAAATAGCAAAAGGAGAAATATTATGAGTAATGCATACAAAGAAGCCGGTGTTGACGTAACTGCCGGATATGAAGCAGTAAGCTTAATGAAAAAGCATGTTAAGAAAACCTTTATTGAAGGTGTAATGACCGACATAGGCGGTTTTGGAGGCCTTTTTGAAATTGGAACCGGATATAAGAATCCTGTATTGGTTTCGGGAACAGACGGTGTTGGAACCAAGCTTAAGATAGCTTTTCTTACCGATAAGCATAACACAATCGGTCAGGATTGTGTTGCAATGTGTGCAAATGATATTGCATGCTCCGGTGCAAAGCCTTTGTTTTTCCTTGACTATCTTGCAGTAGGAAAAAACTTTCCTGAAAAAATTGCGGATATTGTATCAGGAGTTGCAGACGGATGTGTTTTGTCCGGATGTGCTTTAATCGGCGGTGAAACTGCAGAAATGCCTGGTTTCTATGCGATTGACGAATATGACCTTGCAGGCTTTTGTGTTGGTATTGTTGATAAGGAAAATATTATTGACGGTAAAAGCATATCGGCAGGAGATACCCTGATAGGTGTTGCTTCCAGCGGAGTTCATTCCAACGGATATTCTCTTGTAAGAAAGGTTTTTGATTTGAATTGCGAGGATGAAGCAGCAAAAGAAAAGCTTTCAGTATATTATGATGAACTTGGAAAAACTCTTGGAGAAGAATTGATTACTCCTACAAGAATTTATGTTAAAACTATCCTTTCTCTTAATGAGCAGGTTAAAATCAAAGGTATTTCTCATATTACCGGTGGCGGATTTTATGAAAATATTCCAAGAATGTTAAATGACGGTCAGTCAGCAAAGGTAAATAAGAATTCCTTCGAAATTCTTCCGATATTCAAATTGATGGCAAAGATTGGAAATATTCCTGAAAAGGATATGTTTAATACCTTTAATATGGGAATCGGTCTTGTTATGGCTGTTGATAAAAATGATGCTGAAAAAGCGGTTGAGCTTTTAAAGGCAATGGGCGAAAAGGCATATATAATCGGTGAGGTTACCGAAGGAAATAAGGAAGTGGAAATATGCTGAATATAGCTGTATTGGTATCCGGTTCGGGAAGTAACCTTCAGGCTATTATTGACGAAATGAAAAAAGGTGAAATAAACGGTAAGATTGTAACCGTTGTTTCCAATAAGCCTGATGTTTATGCCTTAAAAAGAGCAGAGGATAACAATATTCCCACTAAGGTTATTGTAAGTAAGGGAAATAATGATTTCGATAAAGAGCTTCTTTCCCATCTTAAGGAATTAAAGGTTGACCTTATTGTGCTTGCAGGCTTTTTGTGTATATTAAAAGGGGATATTCTGAAGGAATATTCCAACAAAATTATAAATGTTCATCCATCATTAATTCCATCCTTTTGCGGTGATGGCTTTTATGGGCTTAAGGTTCATGAAGCTGCTCTTAACTACGGTGTTAAGGTAACCGGCGCAACCGTTCATTTTGTAAATGAAATTACCGACGGTGGTAAAATCATTATTCAGAAGGCAGTGTATATAAAGGAAGGGGATACTCCTGAAATTCTTCAAAGAAGAGTTATGGAGGAGGCTGAATGGAAAATACTGCCACAGGCGGTAAAAATGATTTGTAACGGAGGTTTATAATGGAACTGCTTAATTTAAATGAGGTATTAAAAGGTAATACATATCCCGGCAGAGGTATTGTTATAGGTAAAAGTGCCTGCGGAAATTCAATGGTCATTGCTTATTTTATAATGGGCAGAAGTGAAAACAGCAGAAACAGAGTTTTTTTAGAAGACGGTGAGGGAATTAAAACAAAGGCATTTGATGAAGCGAAGCTTGTTGACCCAAGCCTTATAATTTATTCACCTGTAAGAGTTATTGACGGAAAAACCATAGTAACCAACGGGGATCAGACCGATACCGTATATGATTTTGTAAAAGACGGCAAAACCTTTGAGGAAGCTTTAAGAACAAGATGCTATGAGCCTGATGAACCAAATTTCACACCGAGAATTTCAGGAATAGTTGAAGGTGATTTTTATAAGCTTTCAATACTTAAAAGTGCTGACGGTGACGGTGATGGTCATCATAGATATTTCTATGAATACTATAATACAAAGCCGGGTATCGGTCATTTTATCCATACCTATAAGTGTGACGGTAATCCCATACCATCCTTTGAAGGAGAGCCTGAAAAGGTTGAGTTAAAGGGAGATATAGATACATTTACAAAAAATGTATGGGAAAGCCTTAACCCTGATAACAAGGTTTCCTTGTTTGTAAGATATATCAATCTTGAAACCGGAAAATATGATACAAGAATTATCAATAAAAATGTGTAGGTGATAAAAATGAGAGAAATAGAATTAAAATACGGTTGCAATCCTAATCAGAAGCCCGCAAAAATTTTTATGAAAAACGGTGAATTACCGCTTAAGGTTTTAAACGGTAAGCCCGGATATATCAATTTTCTTGATGCATTTAACAGCTTTCAGCTTGTAAAGGAATTAAAAAAAGCAACAGGTCTTCCTGCTGCGGCTTCCTTTAAGCATGTAAGCCCTGCTGGTGCAGCTGTTTACAGAGAGATGTCTGATACCTTAAAGAAAATCTACTTTGTTGACGATCTTGAGCTATCTCCTTTAGCCTGTGCTTATGCCTGTGCAAGGGGGGCAGACAGAATGTCATCGTACGGTGATTTTATTGCACTTTCAGAGATTTGTGATGTTCCTACCGCAAAGCTTATTCAGCGTGAGGTGTCCGACGGTGTTATCGCACCAGGATACGAGCCTGAAGCTCTGGAAATTTTAAAATCCAAAAGAAAGGGTACCTATAACATAATTGAAATGGATATTGACTATATTCCTGAAGAAATAGAGCATAAGGACTGCTTTGGAATAACCTTTGAGCAGGGAAGAAACAATATCGAAATCAATGAAGATGCTCTTTCAAATATTGTAACCGATAATAAAGAGATTCCCGAAAATGCAAAAATTGACCTGCTTATTGCTCTTATCACATTAAAATATACCCAGTCTAACTCAGTTTGCTATGTGAAGGACGGACAGGCTATCGGAATCGGTGCAGGTCAGCAGTCAAGAATTCACTGTACAAGACTTGCAGGTAATAAAGCTGATGTATGGTATTTAAGACAGCACGAAAAAGTGCTTAATCTTCCGTTTAAAGCAGATATAAGAAGAGCTGACAGAGATAACACTATTGATGTATATATTTCCGAGGACTATATGGATGTGCTTGCTGACGGTATCTGGGAAAACTTCTTTACCGAAAAGCCCGAGCCGTTAACAATGGATGAGAAAAAGGCCTGGTTAAAAACTCTTACCGATGTTGCTTTAGGCTCTGATGCATTCTTCCCATTTGGAGATAATATCGAAAGAGCTCACAAGAGCGGTGTTAAATATATTGCTCAGCCGGGTGGCTCCATCCGTGATGATAATGTTATTGAAACCTGCAATAAATATGGAATTGCAATGGCATTTAACGGTATAAGACTATTCCACCATTAAAAATCAGACTGAAAGGAAAGCTTTTATGAATATATTGGTTATAGGCGGCGGCGGAAGAGAGCATGCCATAGTAAAAAAAATAAGTGAAAGTAAAAGAGTATCAAAAATATACTGTGCTCCCGGTAACGGAGGTATCTCCGATATTGCGGAATGTGTACCCATCAAGGTAATGGAATTTGAAAAGCTTATTGAATTTGCGAAAGAAAAAAACATTGATTTAACGGTTGTTGGTCCGGATGATCCGTTGGTTTACGGTATCTCTGATGCATTCAAGGCTGCCGGGTTAAAGGTTTTTGGTCCAACAAAGGACGGTGCACAAATAGAGGGAAGCAAGGTCTTTTCAAAAGAACTTATGAAAAAATATAATATCCCTACCGCTAAATATGAGGTTTTTGAAAGCTATGATGAAGCTCTTACATATATTGAAAGTGAAAACTCATATCCCGCTGTTATAAAAGCTGAAGGTCTGGCTCTCGGTAAAGGGGTTATAATTGCCAAAGACCTTGAAGAAGCAAAATCTGCTCTTAAGGAAATAATGATAGATAAGGTCTTTGGGGACTCGGGTAACAGAGTCGTTATAGAAGAATTCCTCACCGGTCCCGAAATCTCGGTATTGTCTTTTTGTGACGGTGAAACTATTGTTCCTATGGTTTCCGCTCAGGATCATAAGAGAGCTTATGATAATGATGAAGGCCCGAATACCGGCGGTATGGGCACCTTTTCTCCAAGCAGAATCTATAATAAAGAGCTTCAGGAGGAATGTATGAATAATATTTTCCTTCCTACAGTCAATGCATTAAGAAGTGAAGGTATAATCTATAAAGGGGTTATATTCTTTGGTCTTATGTCTACAAAAAACGGAGTAAAGGTTATTGAATATAATGCGCGCTTCGGAGATCCTGAAACACAGGTTGTTCTTCCAAGATTAAAAACTGATATTGTCGATATTTTCGAGGCTGTTTGTGACGGTACTTTGAAAAATATTAATGTTGAATGGGAGGATAATGCCTGCGTATGCGTTGTTGAGGCATCGGGAGGATATCCTAAAAAATATCAGACCGGCTATGAGATAGAGGGGCTTGATAATATTTCCGATAATATTTTTGTATACCACGCGGGTACGAAAAAAGAAGACGGAAAATATCTTACTGCAGGGGGTAGAGTTCTTGGTATTACTGCAAAATCCAGGGATCTTGATACTGCTATTTCAGATGCATACAAGGCTGTAAAGAATATTTACTTTACAGATGTCCACTTCAGAAAGGATATCGGTGTAAAATGATAAATCAGAGCATTTCAAAAATCAGTTTATTTTTAAATGGTCTGTGTGTAAGATTAGAGGAAAACCGGGATATTTTTAAAAATATCCTGGTTACTTTTAAATCGGGAGTCAAGGAATACTATTTAAGTATTCACTGTGAGGATGACCTGGTTTGTGAATATATGGGAACAACCAGAGAAATTAAAATAAGTGAGATTCCCGGACTTATTGCAGGCGAGCTTGAAAAGTACGACAGTGTAATCATTGATTATAACGACCGTATTTCAACCTTTGAAATAAGAGGGGATAATAAAAATGTGGTAACCACCAATAAGGCATCTGAGGCTGAAGAACTTCCTAAAGCCAAAACTGCCACAGTAGGTGGAAGAGACTATATTATAAAAGGTGATAAGGCAGCCCCACTTTTAAAGGCGATAGGTATAATGGCTGAAAACGGTAAGATTAAAAATGATATGGTAAGAAAATATAACCAGATAGACCGTTTTATTGAGCTTATATCTGATGTCGATTACGGTGAAAATCCGAATATTATGGATTGTGCCTGCGGAAAAAGCTATCTTTCCTTTGCGGTTAACTATTATATAACCGAGATTTTGAGAAAAAAATGCTTTGTATACGGTATTGATTATAATGAAACTGTTATTAAAGCTTCAAACAAAATAAAGGAACAGTTAAAATATAACAATATGCAGTTTTTAAAAGAGGATTTAAGAGAATTTTATCTTAATAAGAAAATTGATCTTGTTATATCATTACATGCCTGTGATATTGCTACAGATTATGCTCTTTATTCAGGTATCAAGCACAAAGCAAAAGCGATAATATGCGTTCCGTGCTGTCATAAGGAACTGTCTGAACAAATTAACTATGAGCCGTTTTCGGATATACTCAAGCACGGTATTTTCAACAGAAGATTTTGTGATATATTAACCGATGCATTAAGAACGCTTCTGCTTGAAGCTAACGGATATAAGGTATCAGTAATTGAATATACCTCACCACTGGATACGCCGAAGAATATAATGCTTAAGGCGATTAAGGTGGGAGGAAAAAATGAAAAAGCTCTTAAGAAATACTATGAGCTTAAGGAACAGTTTAAGGTGCATCCAACACTTGAAGCCCTGCTTGTATCGGATGAGGTGAATTTATGAAAAAATGTATTTTGTATGATAGAGAATGCATAAATTGCAATGAATGTAATATTTGTGATCTTGACCCGAATAAAATATGTGATAACTGCGAAAAATGTCTTAAGTTGGAGGACAATGATTACAAGGGAGTTGTAATTGATGAAATACTGTCCGAAAAGGATTATACGCTCAACGATGATGAGGATAAGTAATATAATAATATAAAGGAGTGTCATATATGAAAATTTGTGTTTACGGTGCAGCATCACCAACAATTGACGACAACTTTAAAAAGAAAGTATATGAATTCGGAAGAGAAATGGTAAAAAGAGGTCATTCTCTTGTTTTTGGCGGTGGCGGAAACGGTCTTATGGGGGCTGTTGCTGACGGAGTAAAGGCTGAAAACGGTTATATCTTAGGTGTAATTCCCGATTTCTTTGAAGACGAATATGTTGAAAAAATATGCGATTTTTGTAATGAGCTTATGATGCCGGAAACAATGAGAGAAAGAAAACAGCTTATGGAGGATAATTCTGATGCCTTTGTAGTAACTCCGGGCGGAATTGGAACCTATGAGGAATTTTTCGAAATTCTTACTCTTAAACAGCTTTGCCGTCACAGTAAGCCCATTGCCATTTATAATATTGACGGCTATTACGACGAGCTTATCAGTACCATGCAGAGCGCGATTAAAAAGAATTTTATAAAGGAAAGTGTAAACGACCTTTATTTTGTAAGTGATGATCCGGATAAGATTTTTGAGTATCTGCAGGCACCTGTTAAAGAAATTAAAAATGTTAAAGAACTAAAGGATGGATAATAATGGCTTTATTTACTATGAATGTATACAGCACCTGTCTTGGTATTCAGACTAAGGTAAATGTTATTATACCTCAGAAGGATACAACAGGTGAAATAGGAGTTAGCGAAAAAAAAGAAGATAAGGGGTATAAATGCCTTTATCTTCTGCATGGACTTTCAGATGATGAAACAATATGGTTAAGACGTACCTCCATAGAAAGATATGCGCAAAAATACGGCATTTGCGTTGTTATGCCCTGTGGTGGAAGAAGCTTCTATACCGATATGAAATACGGTATGAAATATTATAGCTTTATATCCGAGGAATTACCGCGTCTTATAAGTGAATTTTTCCATGTATCGGATAAAAAAGAGGATACCTTTATTGCAGGACTTTCCATGGGCGGTTACGGTGCTCTTAAAATGGCACTCAGAAATCCCTCAAAATATGCTAAGGTTGCAGGGTTATCCTCGGTTGCCGATATAAAAGGAACAGCGGAAAGATTTCACGATACCTATGTTCCGATTTTTGGTGAGGATGTTAATATTCCCGATGAAGATGATTTATTTTATTTATCGGAAAAATGCAATAAAAATTCGGAAAAACCGGAAATTTTTCTCGGTGTAGGTACTGAAGACTTTTTATATGAATATAATCAGAAGTTTAAAAAGCATCTGGAAAGCATTGGTTACGAATTTACCTATAGAGAATCAAAGGGTGTTCATAACTGGGATTTCTGGGATGAGTACATTCAGTATGTGCTTGAATGGATGTTTGATTAAGGGATAAAAATATGTTAGTTAATTTACATACTCACACAAACCTGTGTGACGGAAATAATACTCCGGAGGAAATGGTTTTATCAGCTATTGATAAGGGCTTTGATGTGCTCGGATTTTCCGGACACGGCTATACTGATCATGATCTTTCATACTGTATGAAGGATATGGATGAATATATAACAATTATCAGTATGCTTAAGGAAAAGTATAAAGATAAAATTCAGATTTATACCGGTGTGGAGGAGGATGTGACCTTTCTTCATAACCGGAAAAAATATGATTACATATTAGGGTCGAACCACTATGTAATTAAAGACGGAAAATTCTATTCGATTGATCATAAAAAGGAAAATTTTCCTCAGCTTCTTAAGCTTTTTGATAATGATTCTCTAAAGCTCGCCGAAAATTACTACGAGCTTCTGGTTGATTATGTGAAAAAAAGAAAGCCTGATATAATCGGACATTTTGACCTTATAACCAAGTATGATGAAACCGAATTTGCCTGCTATTTCAGTAATATTAAATATCACAGGCTGGCTGAAAAGTATCTTTTGTCGGCAATGGAGGCAGACTGTATATTTGAAGTTAATACAGGTGCAATTTCCAGAGGTTACAGGACAAGCGTATATCCTTATGAAAATCTTCTTGGAATATTATGTAAGAACGGTGCTAAAATAATCCTGTCCTCCGATTCCCACAGTAAGGATACACTGGATTTTTATTTTACAGAAACAATCAGTATGCTTAAGGATATAGGCTTCAGACACAGATATATATATTATAATAACGAATTTATCAAGGTGGATTTATGAAGAAAATTGTTATAACAGGCGGGCCCTGTGCGGGAAAAACCACTGCAATTGAATTTATAAAAAAAGATCTGACCGAAAAAGGATATCTTGTTTTATGCATCCCTGAAACTGCAACAGAGCTTATATGCGGGGGAGTAACTCCCTGGGGGATGAAAACTCTTGATTATCAGCTGTGCCAGATGAAGCTTCAGCTTTATAAGGAGGCTGTGTATGAAGAAGCTGCAAAAAAAATCGGGAATACGGATAAAACAGTTATAATTTGCGACAGGGGAATGATGGATAATAAAGCTTATATGTCTGAAAGCGAATTGTCAGAAGCTTTTAAAATTCTTGAGCTTACAACCGATAATATAATGAAACGATATGATTGCATAATTCATCTTGAAACTGCAGCAAAAAGCGAAGGGTATACATTAAGCAATAACTCCGCCCGTACCGAAAATAAAGAACAGGCTATTGTACTGGATGAAGCTCTTTTTAAAGCCTGGGAAACGCACCCTTCATTTAATGTAATCAGAAGCACACGGGATTTTAATGAAAAAATCGCGTCGCTTTCAGCTTTGATTTATAAGCTTATTTTATAAGAAAACCGAAAAAATAAAAAAAATTTTACCTCTTTTGTTTAATTGTATTGACTTTTACTTTATGTTGTAGTATAATTATTTCAACATTTTGTTGTAAAAAGTTACGATTTAAAACAGGAGGTTTTTTATTATGAAAAAATTATTACTAATCGTACTTGCAGTTGCTATGTGTTTATCCTTTGCTGCTTGTACTAAGACGGAAGATGCTGATTATGTTATTGCAACCGATAAGGGCTTCAGTCCTTTTGAATTCCAGGATGCAGAAGGTAACATTGTTGGTATTGATATGGATATTCTTGCTGCTGTTGCAGAAGATCAGGGCTTTACATACGAGCTTCAGTATATTGGCTGGGATGCTGCTATTGCTGCTTGTCAGGCAGGTCAGGCTGACGGTATGATTGCAGGTGCTTCCATTACCGAGGAAAGAAAGAACAGCGGATGGACCTTCTCGGAAGGTTACTATGATGCAACTCAGGGAATGGCTGTTGCAAAGGATTCTTCCATAACAGGCTTTGCTGATATGAAAGGAAAGAAGGTTGCTGTTAAAAACGGAACTATGAGCAATCAGTATGCTGAAAGCATTAAGGATAAATATGGCTTTGAGGTTGTAACCTTCTCCACATCACCTGATATGTATCAGGCTGTAACAGGAGGTCAGGTTGATGCTTGTATGGATGATACTCCGATTCTTAAGTATAATATAAAGACAGGTGAGCTTGCAATGAAGTTTGTTGAAGGCACAGAAAATGAACCTGCTCAATACGGTTTTGCAATCTTTGATTCAGCTAAGCAGGAGCTTGTTGATAAATTTAATGCAGGTCTTAAGAATATTCGTGAAAACGGAAAATATGCAGAAATAATCGCAAAATATCTTGGTGAATAATCAAAGGTTAAACGGGCATTGATTTATCGGTGCCCTTTAATATTGAACTGAAGGAGTTTATATTAATGAATCAGCTTTTAAGCACATACGGTCAGCTTCTTGCAACCGCTATGGGGCAGACCCTACTTTTAGCATTGTGCGGATTGTTTTTCGGATGCATACTTGGTGTGATTTTTGGTTTATCAAGTGTGGTTGACAATAAGTTTTCTAAGGCCGTTTCGGCAATATATGTAAATGTTATCCGCGGTGTTCCGATGATAGTTCTTGCATTCTTTGTGTTCTACGGTGTTCCGTACGGCATAAGAACCTTTTTCGGCGGGAAATTTGTACTTTCATCCTTGCAGGCAGGCACTATATGTCTTGCCTTGAACTGCGGCGCATATATGTCTGAAATTATCCGTGCGGGTATTCAGTCTATTGATCCCGGTCAGATGGAGGCTGCAAGAAGCCTTGGACTGTCCTATTGGCGTTCAATGTTCAGGGTTGTTTTGCCCCAGGCTATAAAGAATATGATTCCCAGTATTGTGAATCAGTTTATCATAACCTTAAAGGATACCTCAATTCTTTCTGTTATCGGTTTTCCCGAGCTTGTTAATAAAGCACAGAATGTTATTGCCATTACATTTAAATCCTTTGAAATATGGGCAATTGTTGCAGTAATGTATCTTGTTGTTATTCTTATTCTGCAACAGATTGCAAATGCACTTGAAAGGAGCTTGAACCGTGGCCGTAAATAAAGAAAATGTTAAAATCCGTGTGGAAAACCTCGAGAAAAAATTCGGGCATCTTGAGGTTCTTAAGGGAATTACAACCGATATTTATGAAGGTGAGGTTGTATGTGTTATAGGACCGTCAGGCTCAGGTAAATCCACCTTCCTGCGTTGTATAAACCGTCTTGAGAATGTTACATCCGGTGATATATACGCGGACGGATATCATATTAATGATAAAAAAATTAATATAAACAAGGTTCGTGAAAACATTGGTATGGTGTTTCAGCATTTTAACCTTTTTGCAAATATGAATGTTTTACGAAATCTTATGCTGGCACCCGTCGATTTGAAAAAATCCTCTAAGGAAGAGGCTCAGGCAAGAGCTATGAAGCTTTTGGAAACCGTCGGACTATCTGATAAGGCGGAAAGCTATCCTTCTCAGCTTTCCGGCGGGCAGAAACAAAGAGTTGCAATTGCAAGGGCTCTTGCAATGTCTCCTGATATTATGCTTTTTGATGAACCCACAAGTGCTCTTGACCCTGAAATGGTAGGTGAAGTTTTATCAGTAATGAAAAAGCTTGCAAAAGACGGGATGACAATGGTGGTTGTTACTCATGAAATGGGGTTTGCAAGAGAGGTTGCAGATAGAGTTTTATTTATGGATGAAGGAGTAATTGTAGAAGAAGGAACACCGGAAGAAATTTTCTCAAATCCGAAAAATCCAAGAACTATTGATTTTCTTGATAAAGTTTTATGATAGTGTTAAAAAAGGTGTATAATCACCTTTTTTAACTTTTAGGTTGAATTTATATCCGGAAAGTGGTATACTTATATAAACGCAAAAACGGAGGTAGATTAAGATGTTTAAAATTTGTGTTATCGGCTGTGGCAATATGTCAAGAGGCGGCCACGGTCCTTCTTTTAAAAAATATTATGAGGATTATGAAGATGTTTGTCTTGCAGCTTGCTGTGATCTTAATGAGGAATCTGCAAAAAGCTATCAGGAGCAATTTGGATTTAATAAATATTATTTAGATTATAATGAAATGCTTGAAACCGAAAAGCCTGATGTTGTAGCTTTAATTGTTCCTGTCCATCTTACCAAAGCAATGGCGATAGATATTATGAAAAAAGGGTTTAATATCATTCTTGAAAAGCCTCCCGGAAAAGATGTTGATGAAATAAATGAAATGATTAAACAGGCAGAAGAATCCAAGGTAAACGTTCGGGTAGCGTTTAACCGCAGATATGCACCGTTGCTTATAAAATTAAAGGAAATGATTAAGGAAACCGGAGAAGAAATCTTTAATATTACATACCAGATGTACCGTTATAACCGACGTGATAAGGATTTTTCAACTACAGCTATTCACGCAATTGACACTGTAAAGTATATCGCAGAATCTGATTATGAAAAAGTGAATTTCTGCTATCAGAACAGATTTGATTTAGGTGAAAATGTTAAAAATATTTATCTTGACTGTAAATTTAAAAACAATGCTCACGCTCATATAGACCTTGTTCCTATCGGTGGTGTACAGTGTGAAAGAGTGACGGTTAATACCCTTAACCATACCTTCTTTTTAAATATTCCCATCCCGGCTTCTTATGACAGACCGGGTGAGATTGCTCATTTTAGCGCGCGGGAGCTTGTTGAAAAAATTAACGGAATTGATTTTGTGGATTCAGAGGAATACTTTGAAGGTGCAGGCTTCTATAATGAAAACAGACTGTTCTTTGAGCATATAAGAAACAGTGACGAGATTATTTGTGACCTTGCATCAGCCATTCAGTCGGTTGAGCTTGAGGATTGTGTAAGAAAGTCAATTGAAGTATATGAAAAATAATAAACACTTCGGCTTTGGAATTATGAGGATTCCTTTGAATGAAGGAAAATATGATAAAGAAAATCTATGTCAGATGGTTGACACATTTATTAAAAACGGGTTTAATTATTTTGATACTGCCTATGGATATATGGACGGTCAAAGCGAAATTGCCTTGAGAGAATGTGTTGTGGAAAGATATCCGCGTAAGGATATTGTAATTGCCGATAAGCTTTCAGACTGGTTTATTGAAAAAGAGGAGGATATTGCTCCTCTTTTTGAGAAACAGCTTGAAAAATGCGGAGTTACATATTTTGACAATTATCTTTTTCATTGTATAACCAAAGCATCATATAAAAAACATAAAGATTTAAACAGCTTTAAAATAATTGAGAGTTTTAAGAAACAGGGGAAAATCAGGCATATAGGAATGTCCTTTCACGATTCGGCTGAGGTACTTGATGAAATCTTATCAAAAGAGCCTCTTATTGAATTTGTACAGCTTCAGATAAACTATCTGGATTATTTTGATCCTACCGTTCAGAGTAAGGCTTGCTATGATGTTGCTGTAAAGCACGGTAAAAAGGTTATAGTTATGGAGCCCGTTAAAGGCGGGAGTCTTATAAATGTCCCCGGTGAAGCAAAGCAAATTTTCGGAAAGCTTGGTGGAAGTCCTGCTTCCTACGCTTTAAGATTTGCTCTTGACCATCCGGCGGTTTTTATGGTGCTTTCGGGAATGAACAGCATTGACATGGTTGAGGAAAACACAAAAACCATGAACCAAGCTGTTCCGCTAACAGTTGCTGAAAGAGAAAGTCTTTTTAAGGTTGCTGACATCATAAGAAAAAGTAATGTTATAAACTGTTCAGGCTGTAATTACTGTCTGGATGTTTGTCCCGTGAAAATTCCCGTATCAAAGGCAATTTCCATATATAATGAATTTGTGTTATCTGAAATATCAAAAGCATGTTTAAAGACAAAGGTTGAGAATACAGTGCCTGAAGTATCAGAATGTTTGGAATGTGGAAAATGTGAAGGTGTATGTCCTCAAAAAATTAAAATCAGAGAGATTTTAGACAAAATGAAAAAGTTGTAAAAAGGTATTGACAAAATACAAATTCTATGATAACATATCAAAGTAACAAGAAGAAGTTTCCGCTTCTCACCTTAAAGCAATTGCGTGTTTAGGGTTAAAAATAATTGATATTATTTTTGTGGGCGGAATTTCTCTGCCCACTTTTTTTATTTATTTTTTGGAGGTGCTTTCCTATCAGTAGCAAGGAATTACTTATCAACGAATCTATTAAAAATCCTGAAATAAGAGTAATAGATTCAGATGGTTCACAACTTGGTATTATGTCATCAAAGGATGCTTTAGATGCAGCAATCGCTAAAAACCTTGATTTGGTTATGATTGCTCCGCAGGCAGAACCGCCCGTATGCCGTATTATGGATTATGGTAAATTCAGATTCGAGCAGACAAAAAAAGAAAAAGAATCCAAGAAAAATCAGAAAGTTATAAGTGTCAAGGAAGTAAGACTTTCCATGTCAATTGATACTCATGACTTTAACACAAAGCTTAATCAGGCTTTAAAATTCTTAAAGTCAGGAAATAAGGTTAAGGTTTCTGTTAAATTCAGAGGCAGGGAAATGGCTCATACCGAGCTTGGTGCAAAGCTGCTGGAAAGATTTATTGAGGGTGCGGGAGAAGCTTGTAACGTTGAAAAGCAGCCTAAAATGGAAGGCAGAAATATGGCGATGTATTTAGCGCCGAAAGCATAGTTAATATTTTGAGAAGGAGTCATATAATAAGACTGCCTATCAAACAATAATTTATAAAATTGAGAGGAGCGAATGAGAAATGGGAAAAATCAAAACTCATAGAGGAGCTGCAAAAAGATTCAGCTTAACAAAATCCGGTAAGGTTAAGAAGACAAGTGCTTACAGAAGACACATTCTTACCAAGAAGCCTACAAAGAGAAAAAGAGCATTAAGAAAGATTTCTTATGCATGTCCTGCAAATGAGGCAGTAATCAAAAAGTTAATTCCTTACAAATAAGATTAAAAATGAGATTGGAGGTAAAATCTAATGGCTAGAGTTAAAGGTGCAATGAACACCAGAAAAAGACATAAAAAGATTTTAAAATTAGCAAAAGGCTACAGAGGTGCTAAAAGTAAACTTTTCAGAACTGCTAATCAGGCTGTTATGAAATCATTGGTTTACTCTTATATCGGAAGAAAGCAGAAGAAGAGAGATTTCAGAAAATTATGGATCGCAAGAATCAATGCTGCTGCAAGAATGAACGGTATCAGCTATTCAAGATTTATGAACGGTCTTAAGAAAGCAGACATCACTCTTAACAGAAAGATGTTAGCAGAAATCGCAATTGCTGATCCTGCAGCTTTCACCGCTTTAGTTGAAAAAGCAAAAGCAAGCTTATAATTTTATTAAAAAAGTCTGAGTTTATACCTCAGGCTTTTTTTGTGTGATAAAATCAATATTGTTAGTGATATTATCAATTTAAAATATAAAATATTGTGATACAATAAATGAAAAAATACTATGAGGTGAGTTGAGTGGAACATATTGGATTCCGTAATGTTGATTTGAGCGATGGATTACTGAAAAAAATGGAATTAAAAAATGAAAATGCTACAATATATGCAGTTTATGAACACTTTTTGGAAAGTGGAAGAATTGATGCATTTGATTGTACGTATAAAGATGGAGACAGTATAAAACCTCATTTTTTCTGGGATTCTGATGTTGCCAAATGGATTGAAGGAGTTTCATATATAATCAGTAAAAAGCCAAATAAAAAGTTAGAAGATATTGTAGAAAAGATAATAGATAATATTGAGAAGAATCAGTTTGAAGACGGTTATTTTAATATCTACTATACTGTGTGCGAGCCGGGAAAGAGGTTTACAAACCGTGATAAACACGAGCTTTATTGTGCCGGCCATCTTATTGAAGCTGCAATAGCATATTATAATGCTACCGGAAAAGACAAATTTTTAAAAATAATGTGCAGATATGCTGACTTAATTGATAGAATTTTTATAAAAGAAAAAACAGCCGCATTTGTAACCCCGGGGCACGAAGAAATAGAACTTGCGCTTATAAAACTTTATAAGTGTACAAAAAATAAAAACTATCTTAATATGGCTGAATTTTTTATTAATAACAGAGGTTGTAATGATAAAGATTCGGTAAACTTTATTGTGGCAAATAATATATATGACCAGTCAAATATTCCCGTAAGGGAAATGACTTCTGCTGAAGGGCATTCTGTTCGTGCAAATTACTTATATGCAGCAATGGCGTCGCTGTCAAAGGAGGTAAATGACAGCTCGCTTTTTAACGCATGTAAAAGAATATTTGATAATATTGTAAATAAACGTATGTATATTACCGGTGGCACCGGTTCTTCAGGTAATGGCGAAGCATATACGGTAGATTATTATTTGCCTGATACAAAAGCATATTCGGAAACTTGTGCTGGAATCGGTCTGGTTTATTTTGCTCATAATATGTTGCTTACGGATGTTGATTCTATATACTCTGATGTAATCGAAAAAGTCTTTTATAATTGTCTTCCTTCTGCAGTGTCAGAAGACGGAATAAAATTTTTTTATGTTAACCCTTTAAAAATTGATCCTGTGGACCGTATAAAAGATGTATCAATGAAAGATGCCTATAAAGAAAAATTCCCTATAAATGAGAGAGTAAAAAAATTTAATTGTTCTTGTTGCCCACCAAATATTAACAGAATGTTTTCATCGTTTGGAAATTACATTTACAGCACTGATAAAAATACTTTATACATACATCAGTATATTTCAAGTGAATTAAAGAATGATGATATTTCGGCTTTGATTAAAACCGATTATCCGAATTCCGGTAAAGTTGAAATAAACGTAAAAGGTGTAGAAAAACTTGCATTACGGATACCGGGATGGTGCAGAAATTTTAAAATCAACTGTGAATATACATTAAAGAAAGGATATGCTTATATAAATAACTCCGGTAAAAATATTATTATAGATTTTGAAGTTATACCTAAACTCAATATGGCAAATCGTAAAGTCCACTCCTGCGGTGGTAAGGTTGCACTGACTTATGGACCATTTGTATACTGTATGGAAGGTATTGATAACGGAAAGAATCTTGATGATATTCTTATTGATAAAAATCTTAATTATGAAATTTCTTATGACAAACAACTTGAGTGTGATACTATTACCGTAAACGGATATCGTCATAAACCAAATGATAGCCTTTATTATGATTTTTCATCAGAACTAATACCACAAAGAATAAAGTTTATCCCATATTATCTTTTTGCAAACAGAGGAGTAACTGAAATGACTGTATGGTGTAATGTCAGGATATAAAAGAACCCTGAAAGATTTAATCTTTCAGGGTTCTTTTATGTATTAAAGTTTGCTTGCACTGTCCTTATCAAGATAGATGTTAACATCCTTTGATAATCTCATAATGGAAGCCGGGCACTTTTCGGTGATTTCACCGTAAATTGTGTTGTAAACTGCATTTGCTTTTGTTGGAGCAGGAACAATACAAATGTGACAGTCAACATTCTTAAGTGTTGGAACTGTAAGAGTTAATGCGTGAGTAGGAACTTCGTCAATAGAATTGAAGCATCCGTCATTAACCTGCTGCTGACGGCAAACATTATCAAGTTCAACGATTTTAACCATTGCAGGGTCATCGAAGAATGCAACGTGTGGGTCGTTGAAAGCGATATGACCGTTTTCGCCGATACCTAAGCAAACGATATCAGTTGGGTTTTCTTTAAGTAGCTTTGTGTATCTTTCACATTCAGCCTGAGGATCTTCAGCATTACCGTTTAAGTAGTTAACGGTTTTGAAAGGAGCCTTGCCGAATAATCTGTCCTTTAAGAACTGACCGAAGCCCTGAGGAGCACCTGCAGGAAGACCAATGTATTCATCCATGTGGAATGCATTGATTCTTGTGAAATCGATTTCTTCACAAGCAAGAAGGCTTTCTAAGAATTCGTTCTGAGATGGAGCAGCAGCAAAAATCATGTTGATTTCTTCTTTTTCTTTTAAAAGAGCAATGATTTTAGCTTTACAGTCTTCAGCAGCTGCTAAGCCCATTTCTTTTCTTGTAGGGAATGTGTTTACTTTGAAACTTGTTTTTGCTAACATTTTAAATTCCTCCGTGTATATTAATAATTTTTTTACTATATAATATAATACCACTTAGTTCCTTTTTTGTCAAATCAAAATGAAATAAAATCAATAATTGTATATTTTATAAAAAAATATACCTTAAAGAAACTGTCATATTGATAAAACAAGCTTCATATAATATATCAACAAGAAAAATCCGGGAGGAAAATATATGGAAAAATATAATGTTTTAGAGGATGTTGCCAAGCGAACGGATGGAGATATCTACATAGGTGTTGTGGGACCGGTCCGTACAGGTAAATCAACCTTTATTAAAAAGTTTATGTCAGAGCTCATTATACCGAATATTTCCAACGAGTTTAAAAAGGAAAGAGCGCAGGATGAGCTTCCGCAGAGTGCCAAGGGTAAAACTATTATGACTACAGAGCCAAAATTCATTCCGAATGAAGCTGTCAATTTAAAAACTGATGATAATATAAGCTTTAATGTTCGAATGATTGACTGTGTCGGATATGTAGTTGATTCGGCTCTCGGACATATCGAAAATGAGGAGCCGAGAATGGTAAATACCCCCTGGTTTTCCGAGCCGATTCCTTTTGTTAAAGCGGCAGAGTTAGGAACAAAAAAAGTAATAACTGACCATTCCACAATTGGACTTGTGATAACAACTGACGGTAGTGTATCTGAAATACCGCGAGAGGACTATATTCCTGCAGAGGAAAGAGTAATAAACGAGCTTAAGGAAATAGGCAAGCCTTTTGTTGTTCTGCTTAATTGTGAAAAACCTGATTCCTTTGAAAGCAACGAGCTTAAAAAACATCTCGAAGAAAAATATTCGGTGCCGGTAATTGCGGTAAACTGTCTTGAAATGGAAAAGGATGAGCTTTTAAATATAATAGAGGCTGTTTTAAATGAGTTCCCTGTTAAAAATGTTGAGTTTGAAACACCGGGATGGGTATCTGAGCTTCCCGGAGATAACTGGCTTAAAAAGGATATTTGTCATTTTATCAAGGATGTTATAAAGGATACCGAAAAGCTTAATGACATACGAATTATACCTGAAAAAATGAATGAGCTTGAGTATATAAAATGTGCCGGAATAAAGGAATGTAATCCCGGAGACGGTACCGTAGTTATCAAACTTGAGCTTAAGGACGATTTGTTTTACCGTATAATCAGCGAAAGTACAGGGCTTTCCATTGAAAATGACAGAGATTTACTTACTATTCTGAGTGAGCTGTCTGATATGAAAAAGGAATATGATAAGTTTGCCTGCGCTTTAAGCGAGGTTAACCGGAAGGGGTATGGTATTGTTTCTCCTTCCATTGATGAGCTTACCCTGGAAGAGCCGGAAATAGTAAAGCAGGGCAATAAATTCGGAGTAAGACTTAAGGCGTCAGCACCGTCTATTCATATGATTAAAGCAGATATAGAAACCGAGGTAAGCCCGATTGTAGGAACTGAAAAACAGTCTGAAGAGCTTGTGCATTATCTTCTTAAGGAATTTGAAGCAGATCCTAAATCTATTTGGTCATCAAACATTTTTGGTAAATCTTTACACGAGCTTGTAAATGAAGGATTACATAATAAACTTTCCAGGATGCCGGAGGACGCTCAGGTTAAAATGCAGGAAACCCTGCAAAAAATTATCAATGAAGGCAGTGGCGGTCTTATTTGTATTATACTTTAAAGTTTTAATTGCGAACTATCGCGCAGGATATTTAAAAAAGAGTACAGATCTTAGCTTCTGTACTCTTTTTCAAACATTTTTAAAATATCAGATTTCAGAAAACTGTTTTGCGAAAAGTAATGACTGAAATGAATTGTTCATTTCAGTTTTTTTAATTTTCACTTTATTGGAAAAACTGAACGAGCGCGATAGTTATTATATATTTGTCATTTCGGAAAAGATATTATATAATGGATGAGAAGGGTGGTTTGGTTTATGACAATACAACAATGTAAATATGTGCTGGAGATTGCGAAATGCGGTTCCTTCAATGAAGCGGCAAAGCAGCTTTTTATAGCTCAGTCTTCATTGTCGGTAAGTGTTAAATCTCTTGAAAAGGAGCTTAACATAAAAATATTTGAACGTCAGGGGACCGGTGTATATCTTACCGAGGAAGGTGCGGAATTTGTAAAATATGCGAGTCAGATTTGTGAAAATAATGACTTTATAATGGAAAGATACAGTGACAACGGTGTTCATAAAAAGCTCTATATTGCAACTCAGCATTATGATTTTATCGCAGATATTTTCGGCAATTTTCTGAAAAATATAAAAAGTGAGAAATACCGTTTTTCAATAAGAGAAATTGAAACTCACAATGTTATAAAGGAAGTTGAAACAGGACATAGTGACATAGGAATCATTGCTATAAAAGAGGGCGACTACGAAATAATGAGAAGATACCTGGGAACTAAAAAAATAGCCTTTAATGAGTTTTTAAAAGTATCCCCTCATGTTTTTTTCAGAAAAGAGCATCCTTTGGCAAAAAGTGAAAAATTAAGCACCAAGGATTTAAAAGAATATCCCTATGTGTCTTATGAGCAGGGAGAACATAACAGCTCCTTTTTTACTGAAGAGCTTATGGATACTGCCTATATAGATAAGCACATCGAAATCAGTGACAGAGCCACTCTTATGAATGTACTTATGCTAACCGATTCTTACACAATCGGAACGGGAATAATGCCTTCTGCATTAAATAAGGGAGATATTGTAAGTGTTCCCTTTGACAGAGAAGAGGCTTATATAATAGGCTATCTTTTAAATGACGAAAGAAAGGTTTCTTCAGTTGCTGAAGCCTTTATAGATTTACTGAAAAAATACAATATCTGAAAGGGGATTTTCTGATTGAAAGCATTGGTGAAAAAATATCCTGAAAAGGGATTATGGCTTATGGATGTGCCCGAACCTGAAACAGGATGCAATGATGTCAAAATTAAAATACATAAAACAGCGATTTGCGGTACCGATTTACATATATATAACTGGGATGAATGGTCTCAAAAAACTATAAAAACACCCCTTGTAATCGGTCACGAGTATGTTGGTGAAATTGTTGAAATCGGTGAAAATGTTACCGAATGGAAAATAGGAGATATTGTATCCGGCGAAGGACATATTGTTTGCGGAAGATGCAGAAACTGCCTTGCGGGAAACGGTCATTTGTGCAAAGAAACCGTTGGTGTAGGTGTTAACCGCAACGGAGCCTTTGCGGAATATCTTGTTATTCCGAAGGAAAATGTGAGAAAATGTGAGAAAGATATTCCGGAAGAAATGTATTCCATATTTGATCCCTTTGGAAATGCAGTTCATACAGCCCTTTCCTTTGACCTGACCGGGGAAGACGTTTTAATTACCGGTGCGGGACCAATCGGTATTATGGCAGCTTCGGTATGTAAGCATGTTGGTGCAAGACGGGTTGTTATAACTGATATAAATGATGACAGACTGGAGCTTGCCAAAAAGCTTGGAATTCAGTATACCGTCAATACTCTTAAAGAGGATTTATCTGTTATTATGGAAAAGCTTTCCATAAAGGAAGGTTTTGATATAGGTCTTGAAATGTCAGGGAGCGAGATTGCTTTGAACACTATGATAGACCATATGATTCACGGCGGTAAGATAGCACTTTTAGGAATACTTAAAAGTGACAGTAAAGTTGACTGGTCAAAGATTATATTCAATGGACTTATTATAAAGGGGATATACGGAAGAGAAATGCACGAAACCTGGTATAAAATGTCCGCGATGCTCCAGAGTGGACTTGATATTTCAAATATTATAACTCACCGTATGAATATTGTTGACTACGAAAAGGGTTTCGAGGCTATGAACAGCGGTAAAAGCGGAAAAGTAATTTTAGATTGGACGGAGGTAAAATAGTATGAAAACAGCATTGAAATATTTTAAAGAAACCTGTGAAAATATAAACAGGGAAGGGCTGACAAAGAATGAAAAGGTTATAACCTCACCGCAAGGGGCAAAAGTGGATTTAGCTGACGGTAAAAAAGTTATAAATATGTGTGCCAATAACTATCTTGGACTGGGTAATAACGAAGAAGTAATTAAAGCGGCAAAGGAAAGCTATTCAACTTACGGCTACGGTCTTTCGTCGGTACGTTTTATTTGCGGAACTCAGAAGGTTCATAAGGAACTTGAAAAAAAGCTAAGTAGCTTTTTAGGAACGGATGACACTATTTTATATTCCTCATGCTTTGACGCTAACGGCGGCCTTTTTGAAACTCTTCTTACCGACGAGGATGCGGTAATAAGTGACGAGCTTAATCACGCAAGTATTATTGACGGAGTGAGACTTTGTAAAGCTAAACGCTTCCGTTATAAAAACAATAATATGGATGACCTTCGTGCAAAGCTTGAAGAAGCAAAGGACTTTAGAATCAAGCTAATAGCTACCGACGGTGTGTTTTCCATGGACGGTATAGTTGCTGATTTAAAGAGTATATGTGACTTAGCCGATGAATATGATGCACTTGTGATGGTTGATGACAGCCACGCAACCGGCTTTATGGGAGCAACAGGCAGAGGAACACCTGAACATTGCGGAGTATCAGGCAGAGTTGATATTATAACCGGTACCTTCGGAAAAGCCCTTGGCGGTGCTTCAGGAGGCTTTACCTCGGGAAAAAAAGAAATAATAGATCTTCTTCGTCAACGTTCAAGACCGTACCTTTTTTCAAACACTCTTGCGCCTGCAGTTGCTTCGGGTTCTTTAAAGGTACTTGAAATTATAGAAAACGATTTGTCAATGAGAGAAAAGCTTTTTGAAAATACAAAGCTTTTTGCAGAAAAGGTAAAGGAAATAGGTCTTGATGTTATAAACGGAGGAACACCGATTATCCCCGTAATGCTTTACGACGAGCATAAAGCAGTTGAAATGGCAAGACGTATGATGGAAAAAGGTGTTTATGTTGTAGCTTTTTCATACCCTGTTGTACCAAAGGGGAAGGCAAGAATAAGAACCCAGCTTTCCGCTGCGCTTGATAAGGAAGATATCTTATATATAATTGACTGCTTTAAACAGGTAAAGGAAGAAATGGGACTATAAATATTAAACCAACCGTAATATCGGTTGGTTTTTTTATAAAAATATAAATTTATATAGGAATTTTCAATTTGTTGTGTTATAATTATAAAAGTTATATGGATAATATGTTGCGGTGAAAGGAGAAAATATATGAAGAAAATTGATGTTCATATTCATACAACCATGTGGAAAAATGCTATGTTCAGACCGGGCGTAAGTCTGATTACCCCCGAAGAAATAAGGGAAAGCTATAAGGCGCTGGATATTGAAAAGGGATTTATTCTGTCGCTTATAAGCCCGGAAAACAGATTTATTATACAAACAAACGAGGAAATGGAATATGTTGCAAATAATAATCCTGATATTTTCTATTGGCTCTGTAATATAGACCCGCGAATGATTTCAAATTCTCCCAAAACCGATTTTTCAGGTATACTTGAATACTATAAAAACAAGGGAGCTATTGGTGTAGGGGAATTAACCGCCAATTTATATACTGATGAACCGATGATGGAAAACTTATTTTATTATTGCGGTGAAATGGATATGCCGGTTATTATACATATTTCTCCTGAAAAAAATAACGGTTACGGAATAGTTGATGATATCGGACTTCCAAGGCTTGAAAAAATGCTGAAAAAGTATCCCAAGCTTAAAATACTGGGTCATTCTCAATGCTTCTGGAGTGAAATAAGCTCAGATGTTACCGTTGAAACAAGAAACGGATATCCAACCGGTAAGGTTAAAGAAGGAAGAGTTGCTCAGCTTTTAAGAAATTATCCGAATTTATATTGTGATTTGTCAGCCGGAAGCGGTTTTAATGCTCTTAACAGAGATACCGATTATGCATATCGTTTTATTGAAGAGTTTTCAGACCGTCTGATGTTCGGAACCGATATATGTATTGCGAATCAGGAAACAAAGCTTACTTCTTTTCTCGATACTTCCTTTGAAAAAGGGTGTATAAGTGAAAAGAATTATAAAAAAATATGCAGAGAAAATGCTATAAGACTATTTAAGCTTAAAGAAGAAAATTTTTGATAAGATTGGAGAAAGTTATGAAAATATCAACTGAAATAGCGTCAATTGCAAGAATTACAGGTGAGGAAAAAGCTGTTGAGCTTTGCGCTGAGGCGGGATTTGATGCCTGGGATTTTTCAATGTTTTCAATGTGTAAGTATGACAGAGTAAATGACTGTCTTTTATCTAATGACCATCCTCTTGCAGGAAAAGATTATCTTGCCTTTGCAAGAAAGCTTAAGAAGATAGGCCTGGATAACGGTATAGTTTGTAATCAGTCTCATGCGCCTTTTCCCACATCTGCACCCTGTATTGCTTCTTATCTGAAGAGGGCAATAGAGTGTACCGCAGAAGCAGGGGGAGAGATTTGTATTATCCATCCTATGAATAACGGTACTCCTGAGGAGAATAAGGAAATGTATTTGTCCCTGTTGCCGTTTGCAAAGGACTGTAATGTTAAAATTGCTACGGAAAATATGTGGAACTGGGATGATGAAAAAGGTCATTCATCCTTTGCTGCCTGTGCAACTCCGAAAAGCTTTTGTGAACATATTGATGTGGTTGGGGATAATTTTTTCGGTGCCTGTCTTGATATAGGTCATGCTGAAATGAAAGGCTCCGATACTTCAGCTGCCGAGCTTATAAGAGCTCTCAATAAAAGACTTATTGCACTACATATCCATGATAATGATAAATTGCATGATTCTCATCAGATTCCTTTTTCTATGGATATAGATTTTACTGAAATGGTAAAAGCCCTTAAGGAAATAGGGTACAACGGATATCTTACTCTTGAAGCTGAACAATATTTAAAGACCTCCGGTTATACCGGGGATAATGCTTTAAAGGGTGTTAAAGAGCTTGCTTATTCAGCAAGAAAAATTGCAGATATGTTTTAATGTTAAAGAAAATGAAGATTTTAAGTAAAAAATAATAGTAGTAATTTACACGAAAAAACTGATAAAGTAAAATGAAATGTTTTATGCAATTTGGAGGAAAAATGTATAATATTATAGATTTTGGAGCAAAAAATGACGGAGTTACCAATTCTACTTTCGCTGTCAGAAAAGCAGTGGATGAGTGTGTAAAAAACGGTGGCGGAGTAGTATATATTCCTTACGGTACATATGTTCTGGCATCTGTTCAGATTTTCAGTAACATTCATTTTGTTTTTGAGCCCGGAGCAAAAATTTTAGGCAGCCTTAATCCCGACGATTTTGACGAAAGAGAAAACTTGAATTATCCGCTATATCAGGATTATTCGCATTCTTATTTTCACCGTTCAATGTTTTGGGGTGAAAACGTTGAAAATGTTTCCTTCAGCGGAATGGGAATAATTGATATGCGCGAGGTATGGGAAAGAGACTCGGAAAATGGCGAAGACGAATGGCGTAGCCGCAGAGCTGTAAAAATAATTTCCGTTAAGGAAGGAAAAAATATCGATATAACAGATCTTAAAATGTATAACGCAACTGATCTTGCGGTATATCTTGCAGGCTGTGAAAATGTCAGGATAAGCGGACTGACAATGCATGTTAATATTGACGGAATAAGCCCCGATTGTTGTAAAAATGTAGTAATATCAGATTGCAATATTGTATCGGGCGATGACGGTATAGTGCTTAAGAGTTCATATACGCTTAACAGAAAACAGCTTTGCGAAAATATTGTTGTATCAAACTGTACGGTATCTTCAAGAATGTGTGCCATTAAATTAGGCACTGAGTCAAACGGCGGTTTTAAGAATATTGCAATATCCAACTGCGCGGTATACGATACCTGTTATACCGGAGTTGCTCTTGAAATTGCAGATGGCGGTGAAATTGACGGTATAACCGTATCCGGTATTGTAATGAAAAACGTGGGAACTCCATTTATTATAATGCTTACTGACAGAAGACGCGCTCCCGAAGATACAACCATTGGTAAGATTAAAAATATCGTAATTGACAATATAACAGCAACGGGGCCGTACGGTTATATATATCCGATACGTTACACAACAACATTGCCGGAGGGAGAACTGCACAATAAGCCATTGATTATTGCATCAAGTGTTATAGGTCAGCCGGATGAAAAAATAGAAAATATAAGTCTTTCGAATATATTTTTAACTGTACCGGGTGGGGGAACAGAGAATGATCGTAATATTATAGTTCCCGAGGTGCCTGATGCTACTCCGTCTGCCCGTGCTAACGGGCTTACACTTCCGGCAAGCGGAATCTATTTCCGTCATGCCAAAAATGTAACTCTGAATAATGTCAACATTTATACTCTTAAAGAGGATGCAAGAGAAGATATGGTTTTCGATGATGTTGATAACCTGAAAAAGTGAATTCAAAACATAAAAGGAAGAAAGCCGGATGCTTTCTTCCTTTTTATGTTTTCCATGTTATTAGAATTTATCAACAGGATACAATATCTTAAGCTGGTTAATTTTTGATTTAAATGCCGCCTGCTGTTTTTCGGTAGTTAACTGAATGGCAATGCTTTCTTTAACTTCTTCGTAAGCTATTTCTTTAGCTTCATTCTTTGCATTAAGCTTTATAAGGTGATATCCGAACTGTGTTTTTACAGGTCCTGCAATTTCACCGATCTTCATTTCAAAAACAGCCTTATCAAATTCAGGAACCATTTGTCCTTTGGTGAATTCTCCGAGATTTCCGCCGTTCTGAGATGACGGACAGGTGCTGTTTGTTTTTGCAGCCTCTTCAAAGGTGATTGCTCCGCCGTTAATTTCAGTTAAAATCTCATTTGCCTTATCTTCGGAATCGACAAGAATATGGCTTGCATTAACTGTTTCGGGAGTGATCATTTTATCTTTATTTTCTTCATAAAATTTCTTTGTGTCCTCTTCAGTAACCTTGATATTTTCAACAGCTTTTGTTATAGCAAAATTAGCTAATAAGTCTTCTTTCAGCTTTTGTAATTCAGCCTTGAACTGAGGATTGAATTCATATCCGCTTTTTACAGCATCCAGTAAAAACAGCTTTCTGTTGATTATTTGTTCAAGAATCATTTCTTTTCCTTGCGGATTATTAAATTCCTGAGCTCTCTGACCAAGCATTCTTAATTCATTTTCCACATCCTGGGATGTAATAGGTGTTCCGTTAACCTTTGCAAGTATTTTAATGTCCATTTTCAATATCTCTCTTTCGTTTTTATTTAATCATGTGAACCGCAATCATGTGAACCGCAGGTGTGTCCCTCTCCATGTTCATGTTCATGATGATTGCATTTTACAAATGGGTCAAAATTCAGCGTTCCGTTAAGATATGCCTTAACAGCCTCATCAGCTAAGCCTGATACTCCGCCATAGAATAAAATTCCGGCTGAAGTCAGTGCGTTCTGAGCTCCGCCGCCAATACCGCCGCATATCAGAACGTTCACACCGCAGGATTTAAGAAATCCTGCCAACGCGCCGTGACCATTTCCATCAGTGGCAACAACCTCGGCAGCTGTTATTTCTTTATCCATCACTTCGTATATTTTGAAAAATTCAGTATGACCAAAGTGTTGAAAAATCATTCCTCTATCATAAGTAACCGCGATTTTCATAAGTTTTCTCCTTTTCTATTTTTTTTAAATTATAACACATAAAAGCTTTAAAATCAATGTGAAAACCTATTTTTAAATAAAATTTGCAATTTGTATATGTATATGTTATAATATTCTCGAGATGTTTTAATAAGAATCTTTAAATATAACAGGATGGAGACGGTATTTCAATGAGATCATTTCAAAGCAAAATAATATCACTAATCCTTCTTAGTGTTGTACTTTCCGCTTTTATAATTGGTGTTATTGGTATAAATATTATATCGGGAGTTTTGCAGCAAAATGCAGAAGAGAATATGCACCTTTTATGCGAAAATCAGGCTGAAAAACTGGAAACAATATTTGATAAGATAGAAGAATCTGTGAGCACCCTGTCTAATCATATTATACATGAGCTTGATGGTTCCGGTATTATTGAAAATAAAGAAAAGAGAGATAATTTTATTGCCAAAATCGAAAAAAATGCATTGAATCATGCGGAAAGTGTCGGAGATGCAACAGCAATATACATATATTTTAATCCTGCACTTACAGGAGAGATATCAGGTGTGTTCAAGCTTAAACAAAACAATGAATTTATTGACAGTGAGCTTACCGATGTAACCTCCTACCGACCCGAGGACGAGTCTCGCGCCGCATGGTGGTATGAACCTGTGGAAAAAAAGCGTGCTGTATGGCTTGACGTTTATCATAATGATAATGTTGATATGGATATATTTTCATATATTATGCCATTGTTTCTTCGTAATCAGTTAATCGGTGTTATAGGGATGGACATTCCGTTTTCTGTTTTGAAAAAAAATGTAAGTAAAATCAGTGTTTATGAGACCGGATTTGCCTCAGTCATTGATAAAAATGCTACGGTTCTTTACCATAGAGATTTTCCCTTTAATTTTTCTTTGTATGAGATGAAAGAAGAATTCGGAGAAGTTATTCCGCAACTGGTTAATAATGATAAGACATATTCACTTATTTCTTATACCATGAACGGAGAAAGAAGAAATATGTCCTTTTGTACTTTGAATAACGGAATGAAATTTTGCATCATTGCTCCGGAAAAAGAAATATATGCAAAGCAGATTGAGTTGACCTACAACATAATTTTCTTTATAGCACTCATAGTTCTTATAACTCTTATCATAACTCTTGTTTTTGCCAGAAAGTTTACCCGTCCCATAAAAAAACTTTCCTATGCTGCAAGACAAATGAGTGAAGGGAATTTTAATGTTGACATAGATATGGCTCAAAAGGATGAAATCGGAGATTTGGCAGTCAGTCTGAGTCATGCCCGTGAAAAGCTTAAGGATCAGATAGATTTGCTATATGACGAAGCACACCATGACGGGCTGACAGGTGTCAGTAATAAAAATGCTTTTCAGGATGTTGAAGCATATATCAACGATAAAATAAAAGAAGGTTATTATCCGTTTGCTGTTGCTGTATTTGATATAAATAAGCTCAAAATCACCAATGATGTACTCGGGCATAAGGTAGGGGATGAGCTTTTAAGAGTAGTTGCAAAACATTTTGCAAAGGCTTTTTCAGTATCTAATGTATACCGTATAGGCGGCGATGAATTTGTTGCAGTAATTAAAGATGATGATTTTGATGATTATAAGGAAATGTATAATTGGGTAGTTGAAAATATGTCCAAGCTGAGAATAGATTCTTATCCGCAGCTTGAAGTCTCCTCTGCTTATGGAATTGCGACATATAATCCGGATACCGACACAAGCTTCTCCGATGTGTTTCAGAGGGCTGATAAATTTATGTATGAAAATAAGGTTCTGAGGAACAGAGAAAAACAGGAATGGCAAAAAGGAGTTAAAGGTTTAAGAGAACTGCAGATTGATAAATATCTGGAATTTCTTGATATAGTAAATCAAAATACTGAGGACTTTTTGTTTCTATATGATATTGCCAATGATTCAGTGTGCTTCTTTGGAGGGATAAACCGACGTTTCGGTCTTAAAAACAGGGAAGAGGGCTTTTGTTCAAAGTCTGATTTGTTTAATATTATACATATTAATGATAAAAAAAATGTCATTGCTGATTTTGACAGCGTTTTTGCGGGAGAAAAAGCGGAACATAATATGAATTACAGACTTATCGACAGAGATGGAAGACCTGTATGGATAAATGCCAGGGGTAAGGTTGTATTTGATGACAACGGAAACAGTTTTATTATGATTGGCCGTTTGTCCATAAAAACACTGAAACATCAGTATAATCTCAATTCATTTTTGTTTAACAGAAATAAGCTTACCGGTGATATTGCGGAGAAAAGACTTCCTGAGTATCACAGTTATGTGTTAATGAATATTGATGATATAGTTGAATATGGTTTTAAATTTACCGATCAGCAGAGCGATAAGATGATTCTTAAACTGGCTGAGGTGTTAGAAGAAATCTTGCCTCTTAACAGGATTTATCATATAGAGTATGACAGATTTGTCTTGCTTCTTGATATTAAGGATAATAAGGAAATTGTGAAGCTGTTTGATGAAATTAATAATCGTTTGGACGGAGCTTTTACTGTATCAGCCTCGGTAATTCCAAATAACAGAGAGTTTTATTCTGATGAAAATGTAGCTTATGATTATGTTTTGCAAAGTTTAAATGAAAATAAAGATGAGCAGCGTAGTATTGTCTTCGTTTCAAAAAAGGAGCTTATAGATAAGATTGAAGAGTTTGATTTATTTGAGGAGATGGAAGAAAGCGTAAAAAATAATTGCAGTGGTTTCTTTCTTAATTTCCAGCCTTTGATAGATTCCGAAAATCTGAAAATCATCGCTGCAGAATGCTTGTTAAGATACAAGTCATCAGTCAAAGGACTTGTATTTCCTGATAAGTTTATACCAATACTTGAAAAAACGGGACTTATTAATGATGTTGGGTTGTGGGTAGTTGAAAACGCAATTATTAAATGTGTCGAATGGAGAAGGATTATTCCCGATTTTAAGGTTGCAGTTAATTTTTCACCTGTTCAGCTGAATCATATGGGAATAGTTGATGGGATTATAGGTCTTCTTAAAAAATATAATCTCCCGGGAAGTGCTCTTAAGGCTGAAATTACTGAGTCAGCACAGCTTGAAGATGAATCTACATATACTGCTATTTTTTCACGTTTGAAAGAGGCAGGCGTGCGTATTTCGATTGACGATTTCGGAACCGGTTATTCTAATTTAGGTTATCTTAAAAAAATTCAGGCTGCTGAAATTAAAATTGACCGTTCGTTTATAAAAGATATAGATGAATCAAGCTATAATTTCCGTGTTGTATCTAACTTGGTTGAATTTGCTCACAGCAATGATTTAAAGGTTGTTCTTGAGGGTGTGGAAAATGAAATGGAATTTGCTGTTGTTCACAGTCTTAAGCCTGAATGTATGCAGGGATATTTATTCGGAAAACCGTGTAACAGCGAGGAATTTGAAATAAAATATCTTGATAAATCTTCTGTTGAATATAAAGAAATAGCAGGAAAAAGGGAAAGCTTACTTGAAGTCATAAATAAATATCATATAGTTAATTTTAATCCGAGAGAAATTTTATCCCAGATTGACTTGGGATTATGGCTGGTTAGATATAATGTTAAGAGTAATCAGGGAGAGCTTTATGCAGATGAGATTATGAAAAAACTTCTGGATATTGATTCTGAATGCACACCGACTGAATATTACAATAAATGGTTTAATAATCTTGTTGCTTCTTCAAAGGATGTAATAGAAGAATTGATTAAATATATGATTGTTAACAATAAGGTTGCACAGGCGGATTTTGTGTGGAATCATCCTGAAAGAGGAGAGCTTAATGTGCGTTGTACCTGCCGTATACTTGAAAGAAATGACGATTATATTGTTTTTGAAGGTTTTTACCGAAATATAAGCGATATGGGCGGTGCGTATACCTCTATTTAACGCGTCTGAATAAAACAAAAAAATCCTATCATGCGATAGGATTTTTGTTTTGGCACCCTCAACGGGAATCGAACCTGTAACTGTCCCTTAGGAGGGGACTGTTATATCCATTTAACTATGAGGGCAAATATTAACTTGTAGCATTTAGTATTTAACAGGCCCCTCATAAGGGACTTTGAAAAAAGGGACTGTTTAACTATGAGGGCATATAATTACTTAATGTATTATAACACAAAAATTTTCTTATTGCAATAGCAGGCGGATAAAATATCCGCCTGTTTTTTGCATCAGAGAATATCATTTTTTATAATATCTTCGTATGTTTCTCTTCTTATAATCAGCTTGTCCGCTCCATCTTTTATCATAATAACGGGTAGACGGGGGATTCTGTTATAATTACTTGCCATTGAATAATTGTATGCGCCTGTTGAGAATACGCAAAGAAGGTCGCCTACATTAATTTTAGGTACCTCGATATCTTTTGCGATAATATCTCCGGATTCGCAGCATTTTCCCGCAATAGTAACCTTTTCACAAGGAAGGGCATCCATTTTTTCGGGTAAACATACAGAATATTCAGCTTCATAAAGAGCGTACCTCGGATTATCACCCAAACCTCCGTCAATCGAAACATATTTTCTTACATTTTTGATATCCTTAACAGCACCAACTGTATATAAGGTAATACCTGCTTCGCCGACAATTGAGCGCCCGGGCTCCATAAGAATTTTGGGCTTCTTGATATTTTCCTTGGAACAAATGCTGTTAATTTTATCGGCAACACAACGAATATATTCACCATAATCAACCGGGTCATCTTCTTCGATATATTTTATGCCAAATCCACCGCCAAGATTAAGTTCGTCAATTTCAATGTCATATTTATTTTTAATACTGCAAATAAGATTTAACATAACCTCGGCAGCCTCTATAAACGGAGTAACTTCAAATATCTGCGAGCCTATATGACAGTGTAGCCCGGAAATTTTTATGTGAGGACACTTCAGTGCTTTTTCAATAATATCATACACTTCACTGTTTTCAATGGCAAAACCGAATTTTGAGTCAATCTGACCGGTCATTATAGCTACATGAGTATGGGCATCTATACCGGGCTTGATTCTGAAAAGCACCGAAACGGTTTTGTTCATGTCAGCTGCAATCTTTTCAATATTTTCAAGCTCATACTGATTGTCAACAACAATTCTGCCGATATTGTTGGAAATGGCATATAAAAGCTCGTCTTTAGTTTTATTGTTTCCGTGAAAATATATTTTTTCAGCAGGGAATTCGGCCGACAGTGCGGTGTACAATTCTCCGCCTGATACAACATCAATTCCCAAACCCTCTTCTTTTATAAGCTTATACATATATAAGCAGGAAAATGCTTTTGAGGCATATAAGACCAATCCGTTTTCGTAATTCTCCTCCAGTGCCTTTTTATATATACGACAATTTTCCCTTATAAGATTTTCATCCATCAGATAAAGGGGCGTTTGATATTTATTTGCTATATCACATACATCTACACCGGACATAGTCAGATGATTTGCATTATTGATACCAAAGTTTTTATTGAACATTTTTTTCACCTCATTTTTCGATTGTAACATAAAAATGTTAATAATACAACTGTTATTAATAAAAAAATTCGCAAATTCCATTTATGATCGAGTCGGTTATTTTCCATTGATATGCCTCCTCGGAGAGTTTTTTTTCTTCGTTAGGATTTGAAATAAAACCACATTCAATCAGACAGGCCGGGTTTTTGATTTTATTAAGAATGTAAATTTCCGAACCCGCTTTTTTAATCTCTCTTTTGTTATCGGGGGCAATTGATACCTTGAAATTTTTGTCTATAAGCGTGGCGAGCTTTTTACTGTCCGGATTGTTTTTTGAATAAAAAATCTGAGCACCCTTTTGATTGTTATCGTCAAAATGGTTCATATGTATGCTTATAAATACTGCATTTTCATAATTCTCTGCTACTTTTACACGAGAATTAAGATCTGTTCTTTTTTTGTTTTTTTTCGCGTTATCAGGTATAAGCATCTTATCCTCATCTCTTGTTATTACTACATTAAAGCCCGTGTTTAGAAGCTTTTCCTTAAGCTTCATTGCAATAGATAAATTAAGATCCTTTTCTTTTGTGCCGGCTGTTCCGATTGCGCCACAGTCCTCACCACCGTGCCCGGGGTCAATAATTATGACATTTTGTGTAATTCCTGCGACTATGGAGCTCATATATAAATTGCAAAGAAGCATTCCCGATATTGCTATTCCGAGCAGGATAACCATTGTCAGTATCCTTTTTTTATAAAACACATAAAACATCAAATTCACCTCATCATAAATATATGCGGTGTCTTTTTAATAATGCATTTTTTGAATATTTACATTTTGTCCTACATAGAATTTACTAAATTGAATTTGTTGGAGGTAATAAAATGGAAAGAGAAATATGTAAAAAAGAAGGAATCAGGCTGACTCTGAAATCCGAATGTAAACAAAATTGCGACTGGGATATAATTGTTCCTGATTCAAAGCCGGATATTGTAAAAATAATCAAAACAGACGGTGCTGTATCAATACAATCTAAAGAAATAACTGCAGACCGTGCAGTTATTAACTGCAATGTCCGTGTGAATATAATTTATACCGGTGCTGATGAAAAAACATCTGCCAGAAATATAGAATGTACTCATAATGTCAATTGTATAATGAGCGCAAACGGAATGAAGCCGGATATGATTTTATCTTTGGATGCATCCTTGGAAAAGCTTACGGCAAATATAATAAACAGTAGAAAGCTTAATGTAAGCTGTAATATAGTTTGTACCGGTGAAGCCTATGAAAGCTATGTAATAGATTACATTGATTTGATAGAGGGGGATGGGCTTAAATACAAAACTTCGGATGTAGAAGGATTGAACCTTGTAGATTGTATTGAGGAAAAGCTTTCGTTAAGTGACGAAATTGAAATTCCGTCAGGTAAAAGCAGTGCCGAATGTATTCTTGAAATAAAACCTGTATTTACCGATATGGATATAAAAAATGCGGGCGGAAAATTTGTGTTACGCGGAAATGTTAATGTTACAACTGTTTATAACAGCACTTCCGATAGTGACGGAATTCAGTATATGGTAAACGAAACTCCGGTTAATGAAATAGTGGATTCTCCCTATGTCAGTGAGGATGCTGTCGTGGATTGTGAGGTGTCCGTTTCAAATTTTAATTACATACTTAAAGAAAATCCGGAAGGAGAGAAGAGAAGAATTAAATATACCTGCGACGTCGATATTGAGGGTAAGGTTTTTGAACGAATAAATATTTCTCCGATATGTGATGTGTACAGTGTTTGTAATGATATAGAAATGAAAACGGATAAATGTCATCTTGATTTATTCGGAAAAAATGAAGCAGGGCAGATAAGACTGAGAGAGGTTATAACTACCGGTAACAAAAAGGATATTCAGCGGATTATCTGTGTAAATGCCAAATCCTTAGTAGATAAGATTTACAAAGACTCTTCACAGCTAAAGCTTAATGGAAGAATAGTGGCAGAGCTTATGTATCAGTCGGTTGGAAACGAATTATGTAACGTAAAAAGTGAATTTCCGTTTGAAAGCTTTATTGATGCCGGTGAACTTCATGAATATACAAACTATGAATTGAAAAATTGGGTTGAAGCCTGTTCTTATAATATTTTGTCTCCTGACTCTGTCGAAATCCGAGTGAGTGTAGGATATAAAATTAAAGTGAAAAACACAAAGGAACTAAGTTATGTGAAGGAATATAAGATTTTAGGAAAAAGCAATGAGTGTAAAAAGGGAATTTCGGTAATTTTCTGCAACGGAACTGAACAGCTTTGGGATATTGCAAAAAAATACAAAACAACCGCAGAGGAAATTCTTAAAGTGAATGAACTTAAAGGGGAGGATGAGATTATAAAAGGAATTAAATTACTGATTCCGTAATATATTATGAAAAACACAAGAATGTTGATAGTAAACATCAGAAAAATTATCAGATACTTAGTATTACTTGCTTTTATAGTCAGCTTACTGTGTTCATTAGCGTTGAATAAACAGGATATTTTAGAAAAGCATCTGACAGTAAAGAGTGCCGATATAGAATTTCTTGGAAAAAATCTTCCGATTCTTATGCATAAAAGAAATACGGAAATCAGGATAAGAATAACGGAATTGTTTAGTATTTTATTAAATGAAAATCTTATGCAACCTGTTAATATATTCAGCAGAAATATTTTCTTTATCTCAACTGTACAGAAAAAAATGTCAGAGTACTTCGGATATAGTGATGAAAGCAATAATTACTATATTCCCAAAATTATTGAGAAATACTTTGGTGAAGCAGGCGAGGGGAAAAAATATAAAAAAGCTACCGAGAGAACCGTTGTATCCGTGCACACGGGTGCAGGTGAAACCGGTAAACACGGTATTACACTGGATAATAAGACAAAATATCAGGTGAATCTTGAAAAAATATACAATTCACCGCTTAAGATTGACAAAAAATCCGTGCTAATCGTTCATACTCACGGCAGTGAAGGGTATAATCCTGATGATCGAAGTGAGAATCTTAATGAAAATGTGATAAGAATTGGTCGGGAAATGAAAAATATTTTTGAAGAAAATGGAATAAAAGTTTATCACAGCGAAAAAATGCACGATATTCCAAAATTCAATAATTCTTACAGAAATTCACTTGCAACGGTGAATGAAATGATGGAAAAACACCCGGATATAGGTGTAGTTCTTGATATACACAGGGATGCAATGATTTCTGCTTCCGGTGAAGTTTTTAAGGTGGTTTGTGAGGATAATGATGTTAAAAATGCACAGGTAATGTTCGTTGTAGGAACAAATGAAGGTGGGTTGTCACACGATAAATGGCGTGAAAACTTAAATTTTGCAGTAAAGTGTCAGGAGAAAATTAACGGGCTTATGCCAAATCTTGCGCGTCCGATTAATTTGCGGTCAGAAAGGTTCAATCAGCACACAACCGGATGCTCGGTTATAATTGAGGTAGGAACAAACGGAAATACGCTGGAAGAGGCCATAAGGGCAGCAAAAATGACTGCCCGGGCTATATCAGATGTCATTAAATCGCATTAAAAGAGCAGGAAACTGCTCTTTTCAGACTGTCGAAAAAGTCGGTCTACCGCAAAAAAATAAAAAAATCTCTATAATGTCGATAAATAAAAATATTTATAATTCTAAGTGAAATGGCAAGGGAATCATCGAGAACCCCTTGCCATTCTTTGCTTTTCACCAAAATGAGCCTTGCCGTACTTTTGTACTGTCTACATTCATTTTGGTGAAATATCCCTTCCTTTTATCGAAGTCTGCCAGCGTGTCGATAGGTTTATCGACACGCTGAAAATAGCAGGAAACTGCTCTTTTTTTGCTTTAAAATGTTGAAAATTGATAACAGGTTAAAAAAATAACAAAATTTATTTACTATTTTAAAGTTATTTGTTATAATATAAAAAAATATGTTTAATAAAATAATGTGTGAAACGGGAGGGAAAGATATGAGTAACATTGATTTCAGCATTGCTGATAAAATTCTTGACTCATACGGTAGAAAACAATCATCTCTTATTGCTATTATGCAGGATTTACAGGCTGAATTTCACTATTTGCCTCAGGATATCCTTGAGTATATTGCAAAAGGGTTGGATTTAAGTATTGCAAAGGTGTATGGGGTTGCTACATTTTATGAAAATTTCTCATTGGAACCAAAGGGAAAATATATCATAAAAATTTGTGACGGTACAGCTTGCCACGTTAGAAAATCAATTCCTATTCTTGAAACCTTAAGAAAAGAACTTGGTCTTTCTGATAAAAAGCATACTACTGACGATATGATGTTTACTGTTGAAACTGTATCCTGTCTTGGTGCTTGCGGTCTTGCTCCTGCTGTTATGGTTAATGATACCGTGCACGGTTCAATGACTCCTGAAAAGGCTATAGCCCTACTTGAAGAAATTAAAGAGGAGGAAGAAAAAAATGCCTAAAATTAACAGCGTTACCGAATTAAATGAATTAAGAGAACTGGCTAAAAAGAATCTCGGTCTTCAGAAGAAAAAGGTTCTTGTGTGCTGCGGTACCGGTTGCGTTGCCGGCGGTTCCCTGATAATTTATGACAGAATTAAAAAAGCATGCGAAGAAAAGGGGATCGATGTTTGCGTTGAGCTTCAGCATGAACCTCATGAAAACAATATTGCTCTTAAGAAGAGTGGATGTCACGGCTTTTGTGAAATGGGACCTCTTCTAAAGATTGAGCCTTTAGGAATACTTTACATAAAGGTTAAGCCTGATGATTGTGATGAAATCATTGAAAAAACAATTCTTAATGATGAAGTTATCGACAGATTATTATATAAGCTTGATGGTAAAACCTATCAGAGTCAGGAAGAAATTCCTTTCTATAAAAAGCAGACAAGACTTGTTCTTGCTAACTGCGGTCAGAACGATGCAGAAGATATTCTTGAATATATCGCAAAAGGTGGTTATACAGCTTTTGAAAAGGCATTGTTCAATATGACTCCCGATGAAATATGTCAGGAGGTAGAGCTTTCCAAGCTTCGCGGACGAGGCGGTGGCGGTTTCCCGACTGCAAGAAAGTGGAAACAGGTACAAAGACAGGCTGAACCTGTAAAATATGTTGTTTGTAACGGTGACGAAGGTGACCCGGGTGCATTTATGGACAGAAGTATCATGGAAGGTGACCCCCATAAAATGCTTGAAGGTATGATGATTGCCGGTATTGCAACAGGCGCTTCTGAGGGTTATATCTATGTTCGTGCCGAATATCCGCTGGCTGTCAGCAGATTAAATGTTGCTATAAGTAAAGCAAGAGAATACGGTTTACTGGGTGAAAATATCCTTGGCTCCGATTTCTCATTTGATATTCACATTAACAAGGGTGCAGGTGCGTTTGTTTGTGGTGAAGGCAGTGCTCTTACCGCATCAATTGAAGGTTCAAGAGGTATGCCGAGAGTTAAGCCTCCGAGAACTGTTGAAAAAGGGCTTTTTGGTAAGCCTACAGTTCTTAATAATGTTGAAACCTTTGCCAATGTTCCTCTTATTATCTCTAACGGTGCTGAATGGTATAAAGGCATCGGTACTGAAAACAGTCCCGGTACAAAAGCATTCGCGTTAACAGGTAATGTTGTAAATACAGGTCTTATTGAGGTTCCTATGGGAACAACCTTAAGAGAGGTTATTTTCGATATCGGTGGCGGTATCAAAAACGGCAAAAATTTTAAAGCTGTTCAGATCGGCGGTCCTTCGGGCGGTTGCTTGTGCTTACTTGATGAGCATCTTGATTTGCCAATGGATTTCGACTCTCTTAAGAAGGTTGGAGCTATGATTGGTTCAGGTGGTCTTGTTGTTATGGATGACAGTACCTGTATGGTTGAGGTTTCGAGATTCTTTATGAATTTCACTCAGAATGAATCCTGCGGAAAATGTGTTCCTTGCCGTGAAGGTACAAAGAGAATGCTTGAAATTCTTGAAAAGATTGTTGGTGGTAAAGGAACTGTTGAGGATATCGAAATGCTTGAAGAGCTGTCAGATACAATTTCAAGTACAGCACTTTGCGGTCTTGGAAAAACAGCATCCTTCCCGATTCAGAGTACATTAAGATATTTCAGAGACGAGTATCTTGCTCATGTTGTAGATAAAAAGTGTCCTGCCGGCGACTGTCAGGCTCTTAAGAATTATTACATTGATAAGGACTTATGTAAGGGCTGCTCCAAGTGTGCAAGAAACTGTCCTGTTAATGCAATAAGCGGTGAAATCAAGAAGCCGTTTGTTATTGATACCGAAAAATGTATCAAGTGCGGTGCTTGTGTTGATAATTGTGCATTCAAAGCGGTTAAGGAGGGATAATTATGGCTAAAGGTGTTATGTATATAGATGGCAGAAGAGTTGAGTTTGACGGAGAACAAAATGTTTTGCAGGTTATAAGAAAAGCCGGCATTGAAATCCCTACCTTCTGTTATTATTCAGAGCTTTCTGTTCACGGCGCCTGCCGTATGTGTGTTGTTGAAAATGAATGGGGCGGTATTGAAGCTTCCTGCTCAATGGAACCACGTGACCAGATGAAGATTAAAACTAATACAAAGAAATTATTAAAGCATAGAAGAATGATTCTTGAGCTTTTACTTGCTGCTCACTGCAGAGATTGTACAATTTGCAGCCATAACGGTAAATGTAAGCTTCAGAAATTGGCGCTTCAGTTTGGTATCAGTAAGGTAAGATTCAATGATACCAGAGTGCTTGAGCCTAAGGATGAAACCAGTCTTGCAATCGACAGAGATATGAATAAGTGTATTCTTTGCGGTGACTGTGTTCGTGTTTGTGATGAAATTATGGGTATGGGTGTAATTGACTTTACATACCGTGGTTCAGAAATGAAGGTTACCCCGGCTTTTAACCGTAGTATTATTGATACCGACTGTATCGGATGCGGACAGTGTGCTACTGCTTGTCCTACCGGTGCTATTACAGTTAAAAGAGATATTGGTAAGGTTTGGGATGCAATACACGATGAAGAAAAGCGTGTTGTATTCCAGATTGCTCCTGCTGTTCGTGTTGCAATCGGTGAAGAATTCCACATGGACAAGGGCATAAATGTAATGGGTAAGCTTGTTGCTTCGTTAAAGAGAATGGGTGTAGATGAGGTGTTTGATACAACCCTTGGTGCCGATTTAACTGTTCTTGAAGAATCTAAGGAATTTTTGGAAAGACTTGAAAACGGTGGTAAATTCCCAATGTTTACATCTTGTTGTCCGGGTTGGATCAACTATATTGAAAAGAGAAAACCTGAGCTTGTTCACAATATTTCCTCCTGTAAATCTCCGATGGAAATGTTTGGTGCGGTTTTAAAAGAGCATTATAAGGAAATGGAAGCAACTGACGGTAAGGAAACCTATGTTGTTGCTGTTATGCCTTGCTCCGCTAAAAAGATTGAAGCAGGCAGAGAAGAATTCATCAGAGATAACAAGGCTGATGTTGACTGTGTAATTACCACTCAGGAATTGGCAGTTATGATAAAGGAAAGCGGTATTCAGTTTAAAGAGCTTGAAGAAGAAGCTCCTGATATGCCATTCGGTTTAGGCAGTGGTTCCGGTGTTATCTTTGGTGCTACCGGTGGTGTTGCTGAGGCTGTTATCAGAAGATGCTGCGAGGAAAAGAGCACCAATTCTTTAATAGAAATTGAATTTTGTGGTGTAAGAGGCATGCAGTCTGTGAAAGAAACTTCTATTACAGTTGGCGACAAGGAAATCAAAATCGCAGTTGTTCACGGTCTTAAGAATGCTCAGGAATTACTTAAGAAGCTTGAAGCAAATGAAGTTTACTATGATCTTGTAGAAGTAATGGCTTGTCCCGGCGGATGTGTTGGCGGTGCAGGTCAGCCTTTAGGCTTTACTCCTGAAAAGATCAAGCGTGCAAAAGGCTTATACAGTGCAGATAAATTATCTCAGATTAAGCGTTCGGAAGATAATCCTACAATTAACACTCTTTATGACGGTATATTAAAGGGCAGAACTCACGAGCTTTTACATGTTCATTATAATTTCAAATAATAAAGCATATAATCTGAAAAACTGGCAGGTTTTACCTGTCAGTTTTTTGTATTGTAAAAGCTTTCTTAATTTATAATAAATAAAAAGGATGTGTAACTATGAAAAAAATAACAACTGCACAATATAAAGAAATGCTTGATAATATAACTCCCGGGTCATCATTTTTACTAAAAAGCCTCCGTGCGTTTTTGATAGGTGGGGCTATATGTATGATTGCACAGTTTATATGCAATTATCTTATTGGTTTAAATTTATCACAAAATGATGCGTCAACCTTTACATCAATAATAATGATATTAATAAGTGCTGTTTTGACCGGGCTCAATGTATACGGTAAAATTGCAAAATTTGCAGGCGCCGGAACTCTTGTTCCCATAACAGGCTTTGCAAATGCCGTAGTATCACCGGCTATGGAATTTAAAACAGAGGGATATATTCTCGGATTAGGAGCGAAAATGTTTATTATAGCAGGCCCTGTTATTGTTTACGGTGTTCTCACATCAGTTATTTGCGGATTTTTGCTATTAATTTTCAGGACGGTGATAGGATAATGAAAAAAATCGGAAAACAAACAATTAGTTTAAATAATTCTCCTGTGATTACCGGTTGGTTTTCAATTGTAGGACCAAAGGAGGGGGAGGGCCCCTTAAATAAATATTTCGATGTGGTTTTAGAAGATTCTGTTTTTGGGGAAGCCAGTTGGGAAAAAGCTGAAAGTAAATTGATTCAGACATCGGTTGAAGGGGCTATTTCCAAAGCAGGCTTGTCTATTAATGATATTGATTACATTTTTGCAGGGGATCTTCTTAACCAATGTACATCAAGCTGTTTTGGGTTAAGAGCACTTAATATTTCTTTTTTCGGAATATACGGTGCATGCTCAACAATGGCAGAGTCTATGCTTTTATCTTCAGTTTTTGTTGACGGTGAATACGGCGAGAATATTGTTGCCGCGACATCCTCTCATTTTTGCTCTGCAGAAAGACAGTTCCGTTTTCCTCTTGAATATGGAGGGACACGCCCGGAAACCTCACAGCGAACGGTTACCGGCTCGGGTGCGGTGGTAATTTCGAAAAAAGGAAACGGACCTAAAATAAAAAGAGTTACACCGGGAAAGATTGTAGATCTTGGAATTAAGGATGCTAACAATATGGGAGCGGCAATGGCCCCCGCTGCCGCCGATACTTTAATAGCATTTTTAGATGATACCGGTGAAGATATTAACAGTTATGACATGATATTAACCGGAGACCTGGGAAAAATCGGTTCTGATCTGTTAAAGGAAATTATTTTAAGAAACGGTTATAAAACTGATAAGCTGTATGATTGCGGTCTATTGATTTTTGATCTGGAAAGTCAGGATGCACATTCAGGTGGTAGCGGTTGTGGATGCTCGGCATCAGTTTTATCAGGATATATTATGCAAAATCTTATTTCAAAACGTATAAGAAAAATGTTATTTATTGCAACCGGTGCATTGATGAGTCCTACTACAACTCAGCAGGGGGAAAATATACCGGGGATAGCACATCTTATTGAAATAACTTGTGATTAGGAGTCGATTATATGGATTATGTACGAGCTTTTTTAGTTGGTGGTGCACTGTGCGTTATCGGGCAGCTTCTTATTGATTTTACAAAGCTTACTCCGGCAAGAATTCTTGTTATTTATGTTGTTTCCGGAACAATACTTACTGTTTTGGGGTTATATCAACCTTTGGTTGAATTTGCAGGTTGCGGAGCAACCATTCCTCTTACCGGGTTTGGATATTCACTGGGGAAGGGTGTAATTGAAGGAATTGATAAAAACGGATTACTTGGTGTTTTTTCCGGTGGACTTGCAAAAACAAGTGCCGGAATTGCGGCAGCTGTGTTTTTTGGTTTTTTTGTCTCCCTGATATGTAAACCTAAAGATAAAAAATGATATAATTATATCAAGTCGTTATTTCAAACAGTTTTCCAGAGCTTTTTTACAATTTTAGTTTTTTTAACTCACGTCCTTTTTGTGATGTGAGTTTTTATTGCTAATAAGCAAACAAGTTATGAAAAAACAAAATTTAGTTTTATATTCGGTGGGATAATGCTACAAAAAAGATGAAATTATTAAGGGATTTCATCTTTTTTATTGACTTTGAGTGCTTTTTAAATTAAAATGTTAATATAATAATATGTTTACACAAAGGAGTTACTATTATGACAAAAAGAATTATCGCAATTACTTTAGCACTTTTAATGTTTGGTACTACCGTTTTTGCTTCTGTCAGCTTTTCAGATCTTCCTGAAAACCACTGGGGGTATTTGCCGGTAAGTAAGCTTGTAAATGACGGCACTGTTAAAGGTTATGAGGATGGAAGCTTCAGACCTGCAAATCCGGTTACAAGAGCTGAATTTGTTAAAATGATGGGAATTGGTCCGGTAAGAAAAGAAGCAGATTATCTTGATGTCGATTCATCACATTGGGGTTATGAATATATTATGACCTCCGGGTTTGAAGCTGCGGATAATAATTTTCTTCCGTCTAAGCCTATAACTAGAGGAGAGGCCATTGAACTTTTATGGAAAAGACAGGGGGCACCTGTTGTTAATATTGCTCCACAAATAATTTCAGAGCAGTCAACTAATAAAAATGCAGTAAACTGGGCTTATAATAATAAGATTATGGTCGGTGATGACGGTGTTAATTTAAGATTTGGTGATAACATTTCCAGAGTTGAAGCCGCAGCGCTTATTATCAGAACCCGTGAGACAGATTATTCTGTAAGCAATATAGCTTATAAGGATATTGTTTCCGATAATACTTTAAGAACTGTTTTTGAAAGCTTTGATTTATTTGATAAAAAGGTTGAATATAATCCCGTAGCTAAGATTACCAACGGAGAGCTTGCCAAAGCTGCAATGAGAATTGCTGCATATGAAAAAAATCTTACCTATAAAGATTATAACATTTCGGCAGCATTTGAGCATCCGTACGGCAAGGATGTTACGGTTATCGCATCCAAGGTTCTTGGTGAAAGCTTTGCAACCAAGGAATTTGCCGATAAAAATGCCCTTATAGGTGACGCGGTTGCAGTTCTTACTTTTGCCGCTTTAGAGAAGTCATACAGTAATATAGTAGTAAGCAGCAGAGACAGCTTCTATCCTGATGTTGAAGGGAATGTTGATTTAAGAAAAAATACCTATTTAAGTTTTGCGAATACCAAAGGAATTCAACTGAATTCAAACGGTACAATCGGTGCAAATATTGAGCTTACTCACAAGGATTTTGCTCTTATTTTACTTCAGCTTGATAACCTTATTGGTACACAGACTGTTTATTCAACAAAAAAAGAAAACGGAAGCTTTGTAAGATATGATGCGAAGCTGAATAACAATTACTTCAGCTATCCGCAAAATGCTGCATCGTATGCTTGTATCATCGATGGAGTTGAAAACAGTGTTTATGAAAGAACCTTTACCTCAAAAACTTCTACTGATGAAATGTTCTCTTTCTCAAGAGAATTTTCCGAAATGTTTGTATCCGTTCTTACAAAGCTTGTAGACGCTATGAAAAAAGGATATAATGTTGACAGTGAGCTGATTGTATATCCAAATCTTATCTGGGATAGCGGTAAAGGCTTTAGTATGAGACTAAAATGTAAAATATTATCGGTTCCTTCAGATAATGTAGATATTAAAGAGATGTTTGGCAGCATGCTGATTTCGGATGTATCCGGAAATCTTAAGGAGGGAATGGAGTTCTTTATAGAAACCTCTGTTTCTTATGGTGCTCTTATAGGTATGTAATTTTAAAAAGGTGTGCTTTTTTAAGCACACCTTAAATTGATAAAGGGGATATAGTATGGAATATAAAAAAGGAAAGTATAAACACTTTAAAGGTAGAGAATATGAGCTTATAGATGTTGTGACACATTCAGAAACCATGGAAAAAATGATACTTTATAAGCCTCTTTATAATGATAGCGGTATGTGGGTAAGACCGGCATCTATGTGGGATGAAGAGGTTGTTTACAATGGGTGTAAAGTAAAAAGGTTTACATATATAGAGGGATAATTTTAAAACAACAGGATTAGTCTTGTTGTTTTTTATATTGTAAAAAAGAAAATAATATTGTATAATAATTTCATAAACAATTAAGGAGGAATACCAATGGAAAATAAAATCGAAAAGTACGGTAGAATAGGAGAACGGGATGTGTTCTTATATACCCTTGATAACAATAATGGCTTAACAGCTAAAATAACAAATTATGGCGGAATTGTTGTCAGTCTTGTGTATAACGGTATTGATGTTGTCCTGGGACGGGATTCTTTGGAGGAGTATCTTGAAAATAACGGATATTTTGGTGCTATTATAGGAAGAAACTCCAACAGGATATCCAATTCTTATTTTATTCTTGACGGTATTCGTTACGGTTTAAATGCCAATGACGGCGTGAATAATCTTCATGGAGGATTTGAAGGATTTGATAAAAAAGTATGGGATGCTGAGTTGATTGACGGAGAAGAACCGAGACTTATTCTTAAATATAACAGTCCTGACGGAGAGGAAGGATTTCCCGGAAATGCTGCGGTTAAGGTTGAGTATACTGTTACAAAGAAAAATTCTTTGAAAATATCTTATCACGGCGTATGTGATTCCGATACAGTAATGAATCTTACAAATCACAGCTATTTTAATCTTAACGGTCATTCGGGCGGCGTTATTGATGAGCATACTCTTGTGCTGGACAGTTCTTTTTATACACCCAATAACAGTGCTTGTATTCCGTACGGCGAGATTTTAAAAACTGAAAATACACCTATGGATTTCACTAAAGGAGCTACTTTAAAATCTGCATTTGAATCCGATTATGAGCAAATAAAAATGTTTGGCGGAATAGATCATAATTTCGTACTTAACGGAAAAGGCTTTCGTAAGGTTGGAGAATTAAAGGGCGATAAAACAGGGATTGTTATGAGTATTTTGACCGACAGGCCGGGAGTTCAGGTGTATACCGGGAATGTTATTCAGCAGGGACGAAGCTGTAAAGATGGAAGCTTATATCCTATCCACGGTGCAGTTTGTCTTGAAACTCAGATTTTCCCGGACTCGGTAAATATCCCTCACTATTCAGATGCTGTGCTTAAAAAAGGTGAGCAGTACAATACTGTAACCGAATACAGCTTTATAACGAAATAACATAAAAGCTAACTAATGAAAATATTGTGTGAAAAGAGGAGTAATTATGAAAAAAGTACTATTGGTTATATTGGCATTATTTGTTCTCGTATCAATTTTTACAGGCTGTAACAAGGATGAAATTGTTGAACAACCACCTGTTACGAATGAAAAAGAAGAGATAAAAATTGATCCTGATAAGGAAGAAATTGAGGCTTTTAAAAATAAGTATGTAAATACCGATGAAAGAACAATTGCTGTCATGGTGGATAATGATGACGAAAATGCAAGACCCCAGGAAGGAATGGATGAAGCATACCTGATTTATGAGGTAATCGTTGAGGGTGGTGCAACAAGATTTATGGCATTATTCAAGGGAGTTGATACTGAAAAAATCGGTCCTGTTCGTTCTTCAAGACACTATTTCCTTGATTATGCACTTGAAAATGATGCTGTTTATACCCATTTTGGGTGGAGTCCTAAAGCCACCACAGATATTTCGGCTCTGAAGGTAAATAATGTTAACGGTGTTACGGGAACAGATGGATATATATTCTGGAGAGAACAAAAATTCAAGGGTGACTGGCACAGTGCTTATACCAGTATTAAGAAAATTAAAGAGATTTCGGAAAAGAAGGGCTACAGACTTACTTCCGATCATAAGAATGCGGTTAAATACAGCGATGAATATTTTAATTTAGGTGATGAAAAGAATGCCGTTAAAGCTTATCTGAAATATTCGGGCGGTTATTCTACTACATATAAGTATAATGAAGAAACAAAGCTTTATGAAAAATATATAGGCAGTCATCCTCATAAAATGCAGGATGGTAATGTATTAACCTTTAAGAATATTATCATTGAATTTAAGGATGATGTTGCTTTAGGGGATGGTACTGCACGAAGAAATATAACCACAACCGGTTCGGGTAAGGGATATTATATTACCAACGGGGCTTATGAGAATATTACCTGGACAAAGAATTCACGTACGGGAAATACAACTTATAAAAAAGCTGATGGAAGTGAGCTTGTTGTAAATCCCGGCAAAACAATTATAAATGTTATAAGTCCTTCATATACTGTAAATATAGAAGGTTCGGAGGTATAATGTGAAGGGAATAGTTGTATATAAATCAAAATATGGCTCTACCAGGGCTTATGCTGAATGGATTGCGGAAGAATTGAATTTTGATTTGAAGGATGCTAAAGAAGTAGGTCTCGGAGATCTGCTTAAATATGATGCGATTGTTTACGGTGGAGGACTATATGCCGAGGTTATAAACGGAGTACATCTGATAACTAAAAATATAGACAGTCTTGAAAATAAAAAAATAGCAATATTTTCTACCGGAATAACTCCTCTTGATTGCAGGGAATACTATGATAAATATGTAATTGATAAAAATTTCCGCACTGATAAGACAAAAAAGCTTAAAGTTTTTAATTTTATGGGAAAAATGATTATGTCCGAATTATCATTTGTGCATAAAACTGCTATTATCGGACTGAAGAAGCTTATGTCTTCAAAGGAAAATCCGACTCCTATGGAGAAACTGCTTATTGATTTATGTGATGCTGACGGAGATTTTTCCGATAAGTCGGCAATTTATGAGCTGGTAAATTACATTAAGGAGAAATAATATGGAAAAAATACTGATTGTGGTAGATATGCAAAATGATTTTATTGACGGTGCTCTTGGGTCGTGTGAGGCTGAAGCAATTGTTGATAAATGCGCAGATAAAATACTCAATTTTGATGGCGGAATTGTTGTAACCTATGATGCTCACAACGGTGATTATATGGAAACAACAGAAGGTAAGTATCTTCCGGTTCCTCACTGCATTAAAGGAACCCGCGGTTGGGAACTTAACTCTAAAATTCAAAAAGCGCTTGCAGGCAGAGAATATATTTCAATCGAAAAAAATACTTTTGGTTCGGTAATATTGCCTGAAGTTTTAAGGGAAAGCTTTGATACTAAAAACGCTGAAATAGAGTTTATCGGACTTTGTACAGATATTTGCGTAGTATCAAACGCTCTTTTGGTTAAAGCATTTTTCCCGGAAATAAAAATAAGTGCGGATACTTCCTGCATGGCGGGTGTAACTGTGGAAAAGCATAATTCTGCAATCGAAGTTATGAAATCCTGTCACATCGAGATAGTATAGCAATAATTTATGTAAGTACTTGACATTCAGGATAAAATACTGTATAATCAAGAAAAAAGTACGGAGGTTTTCATTATGTGTAAATACAATAAACCCGAATTGGAAGTTAAAGAGATTATCTCTATGGAAGAAATCAATGCCTATAGTGACTGGGCAAGTGACAACGATCTTGATAACGGAGTTACCACATTTGGTTTGGCGTCATCCGGAAACTAAAACAATTACGGCGGTTTTTTAATCGCCGTTTTTTGTTGTTTTGATAAGGATTTGGGATTTCTTTATCTCAAGTGGTTGACATAAGATTTATTTTATGTTATACTGTACAGTGTAAATTGATTCGTTTTTTTCAAAAGATAAAGGAGTTTTATATGAATATTAAAAAAATAGCGATTGCTGTATTGGTAATGATGCTTTTTACGGTATCTACATATGCAGCCGGTGTCGGAGTTGTAAATACCGATGTGCTTAATTTCCGTTCCGGTCCGGGAACCGGCTATGAACTGCTTGGTCAGTTTGTAAGAGGAGAAATGATGCAGATTGTCGAAAATGTTGACAGCGAATGGTCCAAGGTTGATTTTAACGGTCGTATCGGTTATGTTGCAACAAAATATCTTACTGTAAGGCAAAGCAATCCAACTGACCGAAGCTATGTTGATCGAAGTGTTTCAATTGAAGCTTCCGGATACTCCACTGCATCGGTTTTGAATTTCAGAAGTATGCCTTCAACTGATTCTGAGGTTATCGCAAAGCTGCCGATGAATACTCAGTTCTGGGTGATTGAAAACTCAGGAAACGGATGGTTTAAGGTTTATTATAATAATACAGCCGGATATGTTTCCGGGGAGTATGTTGCAATGGGACAGGCTCCTCAGGATACAGGCTCAGGCTCTGCGGTTGTAAAATTTGCCGAAAAGTATCTTGGAAAGCCTTATGCTTATGGCGGTAACGGTCCTAATTCATTTGACTGTTCGGGATTTGCAAAATATGTGTTGGGTAATTTTGGCGTTAATCTTTCGAGAACTTCATATTCTCAGGTTAATGAAGGGTACTATGTGTCCAAAGATAATCTTCAGCCCGGAGATTTGGTTTTCTTTAAAATCGGTGGCTCGGTAAGTCATGTGGGGATATATGTTGCGGACGGTATGATGATTCATGCTTCAAGTCCGGGCGACTATGTAAAATATGATTCTATTACGAGTGGCTACTATAACAACCATTATTACACAGCTCGAAGAGTTTTATAAAAATATGCACAGAGTATTATGCTCTGTGCTTTTTTTGGAGTATTTATGAAGTATTTATTTTTCTTATTGCTTGGTATTTTTACGGCAGGTTATTTTAATGATATAGTTTCTACAGTTATTATAGTGATATCTATAGTATGCTATTTTATTCTTAAAAGAAAAGAATTGAATATCAGGCAAATTATTATACTGATAATTGCAGGTGCAGTCGGTTTTTCATATTATTGTGTAAGTGACAGTGTTATTTCAAAAAGCTATTCAGGTGTTTCTTTAAAGAATACTGAATTAACGGTTACTGTCCTTACCGAGCCTGATTATTCATATAATACTCTTAAATTTGAAGGAAAGGTCGACGGTTATCGCGGAAAAGCAACAATTACTCTTTATGATTCTCCGTATTTTTCCTGTTACGATAAAATAAGGCTTAAGGGAAATATTTATTCGGTTACACAAAATACCCAAAAGTATTTTTCGCGCGGTATATTTTATAAGGTAACCTCCTTTGATAAGGATATAGAAATAGAACGTGGCAAGGGTTTCTTAAAGTCGGTTATTAATTTTAAGAAGAAGGTTCTTTATACGATAGATAATGTATTTTCGAACAATGTGGCAGTCTTTATAAAGGGTGTGCTCGTTGGTGATGATCGACTTAATAATTACGATTTAAACAATTCTCTTAAGAAACTTGGATTGTCCCATATAGTTAGTGTATCGGGGATGCACTTTTCTATCATAACCGGTTTTGTACTTTTTATTTTAAGAAGATTATATTTAAAGAGAAAGATCACATCTTTACTTACGATTCCTGTTTCTTTTTTACTTGCGATATTCATAGGTTTCACACCGTCAGTAGTTCGTGTTCTTATAACAGTTACGGTTTTATCTTTGGCTGATTTGTTTAACCGTGACAGAATACATGATACATATCTGTTATTGCTGGTAGCCGTTTTAATGGTTGTATTTAATATCTATTATATACATAATATTGCTTTTATACTATCATTTACATCCTTGGCAGGTATTTTGATTTATACTAAGAAAATTATTGCCAAAATAAAGAGAATACCGGCAGGAATAGCTGATGCTGTTGCCGTTACATTATCGGCGAATATATCTACGATGCCTTTTATAATTTACTATTTTAAAGGGCTGCCTGTTCTTTCGGTTCTTGCTAACGCGGTGGTTGTTCCTCTGATGTCGGTTATAATGATTTATGCAATTATAGTAGTATGCATTTCCTTTGTTATGCTGAGTGTCGGTAAAATTCTTGCATTTCCACTTGATATAGTCGTAAGAATGATGCTCGATGTATTGGTGTATCTAAGTAACCTCAGATTATCATATTTCAGTACATTGAGTATTGAAACCTGGTATATAAGCCTTTATTTTTTAGCCTTATTTATTATTGCATCGGGTATTCCGAAATTTGGGAAAATAAGCATATCGGCTATTCTTCTTTTGTTCTTTGCGATTAACATTTTTTACCCTCTGGATAGTGTTATTTCACCTTATTCCACAATATATGCCGCCGGTGCAGAAGATAGCGGGAAGGCAATTATAGAATATAAGGATAAAGTTATTTTTATTAATTCAAGCAGTATTAACCAAAAAGGGTTTTCGGATATACTTGATAAGTACAATAATAGATTTGATGTGTATGTAGCGTTTGATGCGAAAGGACTTGAGTATTTTCATAATAACAAGTTATATGCAGATGAGGTTTTTATCCCGTCGGATTTTTGTACGAATGAATACTTTGTAAATATGCTGGCTTCCGAATGTGGGGAGCTTATACCCATAAAAGAAGATAAAATTCTTCAATACGGGGATTTGAACTTGACACTTAACCCAAAAGATGGGTATAATATTCTAAAGGCTTGTGTGAGTATAAAAAATAAGAAAATAGTTTTTCCGGGAGAAAATGCAGAGTATCTTGATAAAAATTCTTTCTATATATTGAAATACTATTTTCTGGACGCTCACAGGAATTCTGAAAATGTTATAAATTGCTTTGAAAACAGGGTTGAAAGGATTAAAATATGAAATCAAAAGAACTTGGTAAACGACTTGATGCGGGACAAATTGACAATCTGTATCTTTTTTATGGAGAAGAGGACTATATCAAGGATTCCTATATAGACAGAATAAAAAGTATTGTTCTTGAAAATGATATGCTTGGAATTAATTTTACACAGTTTGATGAGGTGCCTTCCAAAGATGAATTTTCTGAGGCAGTAGAGTCTGCACCAATGATGTGCGACAAAAAAATCGTGCTTTTAAATGAAATCAATGTTGTTTCAACTTCGGTTAAAAAAGACTTTAAGGATGCATTGAATGATGTGCTTGAGAATATTCCTGAGTATACTGTTGTAATTATAAAAGAAAAAGAGCGTGATTCAAAGAAGCTTTCTAAGCCTATGCTCAAGCTGGTACAAAAAAACGGAGTGGATATTGAGTGTGCCAGGATTGAAATGGAAGATATGATGATTTTTATCAACCGTCAGTTTTCCAAAAATAAAAAGAGAATAAGACGAGACGATCTTAAATATCTTATTTCTATATGCGAACCGTCGGTTAACAGTGTTTTAAGAGAGGTTGAAGTTATTTGTGCCTATCTTAATGAAAAGGAAGAGGTCACCCGCGAGGTTATAGATCTTCTTGTGAAAAAAACAATTGAAGACAGAGTTTTTCAGCTATCAGATGCGATAATCAACAAGGATAAGAAAACCGCTTATGATATCCTGGCTGACCTGAAACTTTTGAAACAGCAGCATCCTGCAGGGCAGATTTTCTCTTTGGTATGTGAGCATTTTGTGAATATGTATATTGTTATATGCAATAACAGTGCGGGAATTCCGAGTGACGTAACAGTGTCAAACCTTAAGCTGAACGGCAGAGCATTTCTTATCAGTAAGTATTTAAGACAGCAGGGAAAGCTAAGTATTGATAAAATAAGCGAAATAATAATCCTTTTGGATGAGCTTGACAGGAAAATTAAAATAGGAAGCACCGATCCGTATTATGCAATTGAGCAAATAATAGCAATAGCCTGAAGGGGTGATTACAATGGATTTTTTTGAAGCAAGAATCAGAGAGCTGGAAAGAATTCTGGAATATCATAATAATTTATACTACAATAATGATTCGCCTGAAATAAGCGATATGGAATATGATAAGCTTCTAAGAGAGCTTGAGGATCTTGAAAAACAGTTCCCTGAATATAAATCGGAAAATTCACCTACAAATCACGTAGGCGGTAAAGCATCATCGAAATTCAGTCCTGTGATACATTCTGTACCTATGGAAAGTCTTCAGGATGTTTTTTCCGAAGAAGAACTCATAGAATTTGATAACCGTATAAAAAATGCTCTTGGTGAAGATTATGAGTATGTTGTGGAGCTCAAGATTGACGGATTGTCCGTGTCGGTTGAATATGAAAACGGCAAAATGGTCAGAGGCTCTACGAGAGGGGACGGAGTGACAGGTGAGGATGTTACCGAAAATTTAAGAACAATATCCGACATTCCCGATATTTTGAAAGAATACCAGCCTGCAATCGAAGTAAGAGGCGAGGTTTATATGAGCACTAAGGTTTTTAGTGAACTTAATGAGCTCCAGGAAATATACGGGCAAAAGCTATTTGCAAATCCGAGAAATGCCGCCGCAGGCTCCCTGAGGCAGCTTGACAGTAAAATTACCGCAGAGCGTAAGCTGTCTATGTTTGCTTTTAATGTACAAAAAGCTGAAGGCGTGGAATTTTCCACTCACCTGGAAACCTTGCATTATATGGAAAAATGCGGTCTCATAACTGCACCTTTTTATAAAGTGTTTGACAATATTGAAGATGTCTATAAAAGAATACTTGAAATAAGCGATTTAAGAGGCAGTCTGCCATTTGAAATTGACGGTGTAGTTATTAAAATAAATTCTCTCAGACAAAGAGAGGTACTTGGCAGTACGGCGAAAACTCCAAGATGGGCAGTTGCATATAAATTTCCGGCGGAGGAAAAGGAGACTCGACTCATTGATATTGTTGTTCAGGTCGGAAGAACCGGAGTACTTACGCCCAATGCTGTTTTGGAGCCCGTTCGTCTGGCAGGTACAACTGTAAGAAAAGCTACTCTTCATAATATTGATAATATATTAAATAAGGATATCAGGATAGGGGATACTGTCATTGTAAGAAAGGCGGGAGACATTATTCCTGAGGTTGTCAGCTCGGTAAAAGAGAAACGTCCGGATAATACCACGGTGTACTCTATGCCTGAGTATTGTCCTGTATGCGGTGAAAAAACCTACCGTAACTCAGATGAGGCAGCAACAAGATGTGTTAATTCCTCTTGTCCTGCGCAGCTTTTGAGAACTATAATTCATTTTGCATCCCGAGATGCAATGGATATCGACGGAATGGGGCCTGCGGTAGTTTCAGCGCTTATTGAAAATAATATTATAAGCTCTTTTGCTGATTTGTACTATGTAAAAGCGGAGGATATATCCTGTCTGGAAAGGATGGGAGAAAAGTCGGCAGATAATATAATGTCAGCTATTGAAAAGTCCAAAGATAATGATTTGTCAAAATTAATATTTGGACTGGGGATAAGATTTGTCGGCGCCAAAACCGCTAAGAATTTGTCTAAAAATTTAAAAAATATGGATGCTTTTATGTCAGCAGGCATTGATGAGCTTATTGCTATTGATGATATTGGGCAGAAGGTTGCGGCAAGTATTATTGAATTCTTTAAGGATGAGTCTAATATAAGACTTATAGATAAGCTAAAGGCGGCGGGGGTTAATATGGAGTCTCAGGAAACTGAAATTGATGACAGATTCCGCGGTAAGGTTTTTGTTTTGACAGGTACTTTGCCAACAATGAAAAGAGATGAAGCAAGTAAGCTCATCGAACAGTACGGAGGAAAAACTTCTTCCTCGGTTTCTAAAAAAACCGATTATGTTCTTGCGGGAAGCGATGCCGGCAGTAAGCTTGATAAAGCAAATCAGCTTGGAATAACCGTTATCACCGAAGAAGAATTTCTAAAAATGACAGAATAAATAAAATGCACAAACTGCTATATGGGGTTTGTGCATTTTTAACAAAAATTACAAAAAATGAAAAAAACACTTTACTTTGCTAAATTGATAAAGTATAATAGTATCATAAAAATATGAAAAGAGGTTTTCAAAAATGAAAAAAATTATTGCGTTACTTTTAGCTATGGTTATGGTTTTTGCCTTTGCGGCTTGCAGCAAGCCAAACGATACAGCTGAAACACTTAAAATTGGTTACACAATTTATGAGCCTATGAACTATCTTGATGCAGATGGTAAGCTTACCGGCTTTGATACAGAATTTGCAGAAGCTGTTTGTGAAAAGCTTGGTAAAAAAGCTGAGTTTATCGAAATCAACTGGGATACAAAGTTCCCGACACTTGACGCTAAGCAGATTGACTGTATCTGGAACGGTATGACAATTTCTGACGAAGTTAAAAAGAACTGTGCAGTGTCTACAGCGTATGTAAAGAATGCTCAGGTAGTTGTAATGGCTAAAGATAAATTAGATACATATAAGGATGCAGCAAGTCTTAAAGGTTTAAAATTTGCAGCTGAAGCAGGCTCTGCCGGCGAAGCCGCAATCAAAGATAACGGTCTTGATGAGAAATATACTCCCGTTGCTGCTCAGACAGATGCTTTACTTGCTGTAGCAGGCGGTCAGGCTGATGCTTGTGTAATTGATATTACAATGGCTCAGGCTTCAACTGCAGAAGGCACAAGCTATGAAAAATACGGTTATGCAATTGAGCTTACATCTGAAGAATACGGTATTGGCTTCAGACTTGAAGATAAAGAATTATTAGATGCAGTGAATAAGGCTATTGATGAGCTTGCAGCTGAAGGTAAATTAGATGAGCTTGCTAAAAAGTATAATCTGGCATTAGCTCTGTAATATATTATTTAAATTATAAAATCATTTAAAAAGGCAGATTTTATCTGCCTTTTTAATAAGTTAAAAAAAATAGGTGTAAATATGCAATTATTTATTAAGGTAACAATGAGCTTGCTCGAGGGCTTGGGAACAACACTTAAGATTTTTTCCCTGACATTGCTTATGGCACTTCCGTTAGGGCTGTTAATATCCCTGGGTGCAATGAGTAAATTTAAAATTATTAAAATTCCTTTGAAAATGCTTATATGGGTAATCAGAGGAACACCGCTTATGCTGCAGTTGATTATCTTTGGCTTGGGTCCCGGTCTTATGGGGATTATGGGAATGGATATGTTTCTTGCAGTAATTATTGCCTTTGTTCTTAACTATGCCTGTTATTTTGCAGAGATTTTCAGAGGTGGCATAGAAAGTATTCCAAAAGGTCAATACGAGGCGGGAACTGTTTTAGGATATACTAAAATGCAAATATTTATAAGAATCATTCTTCCGCAGGTGATAAAAAGAATTATACCTCCAATGGGTAATGAATTTCTTACTTTGATTAAGGATACATCTCTTGCCAACACAATTATGATATATGAAATAACCTGGAATGCAAAAAGAATGATGAACAGTGAGCATATTTTATGGCCATTGTTTTATTCCGGTTTATTTTACCTGATATTATGCGGTATAGTTACGGTTATTTTCAATTATATAGAGAAAAAGCTTGACTATTATCAGTAAGGAGGGTGAATAATGGTTATTTTACGAGCAGAAAATATTAAGAAAAAATTCGGTAAGCTTGAGGTCTTAAAAGGTATAGATATTACTGTTTCCGAAGGAGAAATTATTGCTATAATAGGTCCGTCAGGTTCGGGTAAAAGTACATTGCTTCGTTGCCTTAATAAGCTTGAAAGGATAGATGACGGTAGTATCTATTTGTTTGAGGATGCTATTGCCGAAAATGGCGTATATAAAAGTGATAAAGAGTTAAGACCTATTCTTAAAAATATGGGGATGGTTTTTCAGCAGTTTAATTTATTCCCTCATAAATCAGTTCTTGATAATATAATCGATGCACCTGTTACTGTGAATAAAATTTCCAGGGAGGAAGCTTCAGAAAATGCAAAAAAACTCCTTGAAAATGTCGGGCTTGCAGATAAAAGCTCGGCATATCCTTCTCAGCTTTCCGGTGGGCAACAGCAAAGAGTTGCAATTGCAAGAGCACTTGCAATGAATCCTCGTTTGCTTCTTTTCGATGAACCTACCAGTGCGCTTGATCCCGAGCTTACCGGTGAGGTGTTAAATGTTATGACCGACCTTGCAAAGCAAAAAAATACCATGATAGTTGTTACCCACGAAATTGCTTTTGCTAAAGAGGTTGCAACTAGAGTTATTTTTATGGATGGCGGACATATAATAGAAGAAGGAACCCCCGAAGAGGTTATAGATAATCCTAAAAACGAACGAACAAAACAATTTTTAAAGCGCGTAACCTGATATTAAACACCTTCATATAATGGAATATGGAGGTGTTTTTATGTTTATTGATTTTTTGTTCGGGGCGTTGGTTTGCTTTTTCTCGGTTTACGGTTTTGTGATGCTGTTTATAAATATCCGCAGCTACATAGACGATAAAAGCATCCTTAAGGATAAAACCGTATATACAGTCATTGCCGTGAAAAACGAAGAAAACAGCATTGAGCGTGTTGTGGACAGCTTGCTGATGAAGCTTCTTAAGGATGATAATGGTGCTTATAGAAATAGGCTGGCTGTTATAGATTTAGGATCTGAGGATAATACTCTTGGTATTCTTAAAAAAATGGAGGAAGACCGTCAACCGCTTTTTGTGTATGATATGGATGACTTTATGAGAGAAATGTTAAAAAAACATTAATTATTGATAGGATAAGTTGCAATTCAACTTATCTTATTTTATAATTAAAAAAGGGAACTTTTACTAAATTTACAGTGTCTTACCTAAAAAATACATTTGTAGTTAAAAGATGGGGTTATTTATGGCAAAGTTAGAAAGAATAATTACGGGGAATTTCAATGAAATATTACATAGAATCGAAGATGGCATCATAAACGGAAGTGTATCGGCAAGCCTTGAAGAAAGCAGCGACTTTCGTATTGGCGATACCCGTTGTAGTGTCAGAGTTTTTGAAAGATACAGTTATATGGGCGGAAACCGAGTGAGCCTGAATGTAACATTGTTTGGTAACGGAGATACTATTCAACTGTCGGCAATTACCTCCGGTGGAAGTCAGGCAATGTTCTTTAAGATAAATACCTTTGGTGAAGAAGCGTTTTTAGATAAGCTTCGTGAAATTCTGTAATTGAGGTGGTTTTGATGAAAGAAAACAGATTATATTATCTTTTACAATCACATAGAAAAACAGGCATTACTATATTTGGGATAGTGGCTATATTCTTTGGTTGCTTTTGTTTTCCTTTTGTCAACCTTACAAAGATTTTAAACGATACGCAGAAGCAAATCAGCATAATCAATCTTTTCACTTGTTTGGTTGCCTATGCAGAAGTAGGCCTGCTTTCAGGTTACATATTCGATAAGAAAAAGATTGGTGTTGTGTTACTAATCAATGTAGCTCACATAATTGCCGGAATGCTCTGCAGATATTTTCTTGAATTTGGTGAAGTGTCAAATACATATAACTTTACCTTGCCGAATATAGCAATTCATATTGTAGCAATTTCGTGTATCTGTATTTGCGGTTACTTACACGCAAAGAAGCAGATAGAAGAAAACAAGGAGGTCTAACCCTGTGAAACAATCAGATTTGCGATAATCGGATATTTTGAAAAATAAGAATAAGCATATATAGGAGGTAGATAAATTGAGTAAATCATATTCAGAAATTACACCGTATATAAAGGAGCTTGCAGGTTTATCTTGCAGCAATAATCACATAACACCTGAAATGTATCCGGAACATAATGTTAAGCGCGGGCTTCGTGATTTGGACGGTAACGGCGTTGTTACAGGTCTTACCGAAATATCTCATATCAAAGCAAAGGAAAAAGGACCGGGCGGTGAAGATATTCCCTGTGAAGGTGAATTGTATTTCCGTGGATACAATGTCAGGGATTTAGTGTCAGGTTTTTTAAATAAAGACAGATTTGGTTTTGAAGAAACAATATATCTTTTACTCTTTTCGGAACTTCCCACACAGGAACAGCTTAATAAATTCAAAGAAACCCTTGCTGAATACAGAAGCCTGCCGAAATCGTTTGTAAGGGATATGATATTAAAAGCACCGAGCAAGGATATGATGAATGTTCTTTCCCGCAGTGTACTTGCGTTATATTCCTATGACGATAACCCTGATGATACATCTGTTGAAAATGTTTTAAGGCAGAGCTTACAGCTTATCTCAATGTTTCCGCTTTTGGCAGTGTATGGTTATCACGGTTACAGATATTATCATTTAGATAAAAGTCTTCATATCCGTGATCCTAAACCAAACTTGTCAACGGCGGAAAATGTACTGCGTATTCTGCGTAAGGATGGAACATTTACACATCTTGAGGCAAAAGTACTTGACCTTGCTCTTGTGCTGCATGCAGAACACGGTGGCGGTAATAATTCAAGCTTTACAACTCATGTTGTAACTTCATCGGGAACAGATACCTATTCGGCAATCGCGGCAGCTCTTGGTTCTCTGAAAGGTCCACGTCATGGTGGCGCAAATATCAAGGTTGTTCAGATGTTTGATAATATGAAAAATTCTATCAATACACAAAAAGAATCTGAGATTGAAGATTACCTTATGAAACTTCTGAACAAAGAAGCGTTTGATAATGCCGGACTCATCTATGGTATGGGACACGCGGTGTATTCAAAATCAGATCCCAGAGCAGATATATTAAAAGTATGCGCAAAGGATTTATCGATAGAAAAAGGCTGCAGTGAAGATTTTGCACTGTATGAAACAGTTGCAAGACTTGCTCCTCAGATTATAGCAGATAAGCGTAAAATCTATAAGGGTGTCAGCCCTAATGTTGACTTCTTCTCGGGACTTATTTATAAGATGCTTGAGCTCCCGTATGAGCTATACACCCCCATCTTTGCAATATCAAGAATTGCAGGATGGAGTGCACATAGAATTGAGGAAATTCAAAATAACGGAAAAATTATCCGTCCTGCTTATATCAATGTAAAGGAAAAAAGAGCTTATTTAGATATTGAAAAAAGATAAAGGGAGAAATGCCTATGAAACGAGCATTTATATTAATACTTGTTTTATGTTGTTCGCTGCTTACCGCTTGCGATAATGCAAGTATCGGAATAATAGGTGGTGCTGATGGACCTACTGCAATTATTGTCGGTAAGGAAACGGATAAAGTCAAAGGAAAGTTCGGTGAACAGTTGGAAAAGAAGCCTGTCAGAATGATTAATGTTGACGGTGAATTGTACTATGATTCGGGGTATGTGAGTAAAAACACTCCCCGTTGCGGGACATTGGACGGAAAACTTAAAAGGGCAGTTGCTGGAAATGAAATACCTTTAAAATCGGGAGTTGCAAACTTTGATACCGAGGGTTATCAGCATGCAACAGGTATTACAAAAGAAGTTAATATTGACGGTGACTGGATAATCTTTAAAAAATATGATACACACGGAAGGAAACTTGATAATTTAAAATATTGCTATTATATAAAGGGGCATCTTAATAATGCTGTGAAAGACAGCGAGATAATTGTTCTTTCGGAAAATGACAGGGTAACCTTCAATGATATTTACGATCCGCTACTAAGCTCAACATATCCTTTGGAAAACGGTATTGGTAATACGCATCACAATCCGATACTATATGATGAGTGGGGAATTCATTTGTATGCTGAGGATGTTACAGAAAGCGGTATGACTCTTAAAATTGAGCAATTTGGCGGTGAATATTCAGGTTCTCTGCAAACGGGTGAGTGGTTTTCCATTGAGCCTTGTACGGACGGTGAGTGGAAGCCTGTCCCTACAAATCCGCTTATTGACTATGCATGGCTTCAAATTGCCTATCTTATAAAAAGTAACGATATTACAGAGCTTGATATTGGATGGAAGTGGCTGTATGGTGAGTTGCCGCCGGGACAATATCGGCTAAAAAAAGAAATTTCAGATTATACGCCGGATAAAAAAACAGATAAAAAGGTTTATGAAGTATATTTTACCGTTGAATAGAGGAGGTATATATGACGTTTATCAATGAAAATATTTTGTGTATATTTATACTTCCTGTATTTACAGGCATAATGATAGGGATAAGCTTTTGGTTTTTCAAGAAAACATATATTATTTCATTAAGTATGATTTTTATTTCAGCACTGTCCTGGTTGATTGTCAGTAACATCAACACACACGGTAGTGAAGGCGGAGGGCTTTTAAGTGCAATGCTCGGATGCATAACTACAGGTATTGTATTTATAGAGCTTATAAAACTTATTGTCAGATTATTACTGTTTAAAAAGGAGAAAAATATGAATTTCAGAAAAAGCAGAAATCTTATGTGGATAGGTCTTGCAGTAGCAATTGTTGTTATGATATTGGGAACGGGCTTTGAAAATGAAAAGGTAACAGGGTGGTTTATGTTTTTTGGTACTTTGATATTTATTGCAGCTCTGTTGCAGGCTTTTGCATTGTATATTTGTCCTCATTGCGGTTATTCACTTATGAATGTTCGCGGTAGTGTTCCTGCTCATTGTCCGAAATGCGGTAATGAACTGAAAGAATAAAGAAAGGGGCTTTTAATATGAAAGGGAAGGGAAAAACAATTCTCATTATACTCTTTTGCTTAATTCTTATCAGTATAGTATTATTGCTATGTGTGAATACTTATGTAAAATCGATTGGCGGTAAAAACATAATTACTCCATCTGATGCTAAAGAATTAAAAAATATTGATTGTATTCTGGTTCTTGGATGTTTTGTAGAAAACGACGGTAATCCAAGTGATATGCTGGCAGACAGAATAAAAAGAGGCATTGAACTTTATAAAACGGAGTGTGCACCTAAAATTATTATGAGTGGCGATCATGGACAAACCTCCTATGATGAGGTTAATACCATGAAAAAGCTTGCTGTTGATTCAGGTATACCGTCGGATGATGTTTTTATGGATCATGCCGGTTTTTCAACCTATGAGAGCTTGTATCGTGCCAAAGAGATATTTAAAGCGGATAAGATAATTATTGTAACTCAAAAATATCATTTATACCGGGCGTTGTACATAGCCAAAGCTCTTGGAATTGAAGCTTATGGAGTTGATTCGGATTACCGGACATATTTTGGACAGTCATACCGTGACATGCGTGAAGTTCTTGCAAGATGTAAGGATTTTGTAAAGTCGTTATTTAAACCCGAGCCTACCTTTTTAGGTGAAGCAATTCCCGTAAGCGGAAATGGAAATTTAACCAATGATCAATTTACTTTAACAGATGGATACAGAGGAAACGGTTATACAATTATTATTCCTGACGGTGATTTCGTTTTCGAAAAAAAGATAAATGAAGGCATCATTGAAGAAAAATGGACACATAAAGAAAATGAGCTTGCAGAGATTAAAGTAACTACATATAAAGATACAGAGAAAAAGACAATAAGAGAAAGTGTTCTTCTTAAAAACAGTGAATACTCTTTCGAGGAACTGTCGGATTATGAAATGCGTGGAATGAATGAAAACGGAGATTTAATATGGTGCAGTCTCCTTCCTACTGATGAAGAATTCTTTGTATTAACTTTGAAATATCCTTCAAATAGTGATGAAAAGGAAAGGGAAGTGCTTCACCGTATTTACGGAACCTTTACTGTTACTCGTTAAAGGAGGAGATATATGAGAAAACTTATAGGATATATCCCGGCGGTCTTGTTTACTGCATTTTATTTGTTCATTGGAATGACGGGCGCGGGTTTAACATTATCAATGGTTTTAATTTGGCTTGCGTGTTTTTGGCTCTCAGCGTTTTTCCTGCATAAAGGGGTGTTTTGGGGCAGTACATTTGGATTGTTTCCGGGTGTTCACATGATTTATATGAGCACACAGTACACGGGACAAGTTATCTATATAATTAAAAAAGACAAGATTCTTCTAAAATCTTGTCTTTTTTTGGCAAGGCAGAACAATAATGATGCATTGATTTTTAATGAAATATCTCACTTCGTTCGATGTGAAATAATTTATTCCGTAAATTGTGAAATAGAAAACTAAAGTTTTCTGTGAAATAAAATAAATCCTTTTATCACACGCCGCAGGCGTATTTCATATTGCGTAGCAATATTTCACGCCCGAAGGGTATTTCACAAATCCTAAAAGGATTTATTTCATTGAAAAAACGACTTGTCGAAACAAGTCGTTTTTTTGGTTGCGGAGGGCGGATTTGAACCACCGGCCTTCGGATTATGAGCCCGACGAGCTACCAAGCTGCTCCACTCCGCGTCAACCATATTACTTAGCTAATATATCACATAAAAACGCAAATGTCAATAGAAAATTTGAAAAATGTTCTATTCAGTAAAATTATATGCTGTATAACCTATTAATATACTTTAATTTATAAATACTCGTATTTTTTTTAATTTTTACTTGATTTAAATATGTTTATATGGTAAAATTCAATATGGAAAAGGCGTTTTGAGCAGAAAAAAGTAAGTAATGAGTCAAAGCTTCCAGAGAATTGCCGGGTGGTGAAAGGCATAAGCTTTCCGTTATTGAATACATTCTGTTAGCTTTGCACTGAAAGCTTTGCAAGTAGGCTGCAACGGATGTTCCCGTTATAGAACAAAGGTGTAATACCTGTTAAGGCCGTTATTGTGAAATAATGGTGAACAGAGGTGGTACCACGGGAAATTCTCGTCCTCATAATATGTATTAGAGGGCGTTTTTTTATGTATTATAGCAATAAAACTTTTAAATAAATTATTGAAAGGAAGAACATAATGCCTATTACAGATATTCTACAGAAAAATGCAGATTTTTATCCGAATGATGTCAGTCTTGTGGAAATAAATCCTAAACTGGAAAATCAGACAAGAATGACATGGAGGGAATATTCACTTATTGAAGCAAACCCTTCCGAGTCATACAGAAAGGAAATTACCTGGAGCGAATTCAATAAAAAGGCTAACAGATTTGCCAATCTTTTATTATCACGTGGAATTAAAAAAGGGGATAAGGTTGCAATTCTGCTTATGAATTGTCTTGAATGGCTTCCTATATACTTTGGTATACTGAAATCAGGTGCGATGGCAGTGCCTCTTAATTACCGTTATACAGGTGATGAAATTAAATACTGTCTTGATTTGGCTGATGCGGATGCATTGGTTTTCGGTCCCGAGTTTACAGGTCGTGTTGAAGAAATATGTCATAAAGTCAAAAAGGTTAAAATATGGCTGTACCACGGTGAGGACTGTCCTACCTTTGCAGAAAGCTACGATAAGCTTACTACATACTTTTCAAAGACAAGTCCTGATATCAAGCTTACCGATGATGATGACGCTGCAATTTATTTTTCTTCAGGTACAACAGGATTTCCAAAGGCTATAATTCATAAGCACAGAAGTCTTACTCATTCTGCTATGACAGAGCAGAACCATCATTCCCAGACCAAGGATGATGTGTTCTTATGTATTCCTCCTCTTTATCATACGGGTGCAAAAATGCATTGGTTCGGAAGCTTTCTTGTCGGCGGTAAGTCAGTAATTCTTAAGGGGATTAAACCTGAGTGGATTTTAAAAGCTGTTTCGGAAGAAAACTGTTCAATTGTCTGGTTGCTTGTTCCCTGGGCGCAGGATATTCTTGATGCTATTGAAAGAGGGGATATCAAGCTCGATGAGTATAAGCTTTCTCAATGGAGACTTATGCATATAGGTGCTCAGCCGGTTCCCCCGAGTCTTATAAAAAGATGGAAGGAAGTATTCCCGAATCATGCATATGATACCAACTACGGTTTATCTGAATCCATTGGTCCCGGTTGCGTTCATCTTGGTGTTGAAAATGAGCATAAGGTTGGTGCTATCGGTAAAGCAGGCTATGGCTGGCAGGTTAAAATTGTTGATGAAAACAAAAATGAGGTTGCCAAAGGCGATGTAGGTGAGCTGGCTGTTAAAGGCCCCGGTGTTATGGTAGCTTATTATAAGGATGAAAAAGCAACCAACGAAGTTTTAAAAGACGGATGGCTGTTTACAGGAGATATGGCAAGGGAGGATGAGGATGGATTCATTTTCCTTGTAGACCGAAAAAAAGATGTTATTATTTCAGGCGGAGAAAACATTTATCCTGTTCAGATAGAAGACTTTTTAAGAAAGCATGAAGGGATAAGCGATGTTGCCGTTATCGGACTTCCTGACTCAAGACTGGGTGAAATAGCTGCGGCTATTATCCAGGTGAAGGAAGGTACAAAGCTAACCGAAGATGAAGTAAATGATTTTTGTCTTGATTTACCAAGATATAAAAGACCGCATAAAATTATTTTTGCCGATGTACCAAGAAATCCGACCGGTAAAATTGAAAAGCCTAAGCTTAGACAAATTTACTGCGGTGAAAGTGTTGTTGCAAAGCAAAATGAAATTAAGTAGAAAGGAATAAGTACAATGAAAAAGCTATTACTTGGTAACGCTGCTGTTGCCAGAGGTGCTTATGAAGCAGGCGTAAGAGTTGTTGCTTCATATCCCGGTACTCCCAGTACAGAAATAACAGAAGAAATTGTTAAGTTTGACGATATATATGCAGAGTGGTCTCCTAATGAAAAGGTTGCCGCAGAGGTAGCTATAGGCGCCTCTATTGGCGGTGCAAGAGCAATGAGCTGTATGAAGCATGTTGGTCTGAATGTTATGGCTGACCCTGTATTTACTGTAAGCTATACCGGAGTTAACGGCGGACTGGTTTTTTGTGTAGCTGATGACCCCGGAATGCATTCATCTCAGAACGAACAGGATTCAAGACACTATGCAAAAGCATCCAAAATAGCAATGCTTGAGCCTGCCGATTCTTCGGAGTGTAAGGAGTTTACAAAGCTTGCTTTCGAGCTTTCGGAAAAAATGGATACTCCGTTTTTCATAAGACTGTCAACACGAGTTTCTCATTCTCAGAGTATGGTTGAAATCTGCGATAAAGAAAATGTTGAATTAAAGCCTTATGAAAAGAATATCGGTAAATATGTTATGATGCCCGGCAATGCAATTAAAAGACATGTTGTTGTAGAAGAAAGAATTAAGGCTCTGAAGGAATTTGCTGAAACAACTGAGCTTAACACTGTTGAAGAAAATAATTCGAAAATTGGTGTAATTTCAGCCGGTATTGCATATATGTATGCCAAAGAAGCATTAGGGGATAAAGTTGATTATCTGAAGCTGGGTATGGTTTATCCGCTTCCTGAAAAGAAAATCAAAGATTTTGCCGCAAAATATGATAAGGTTTTCGTTATTGAGGAATTAGATCCTGTTATTGAAGATCATTGTAAAGCATTGGGAATTGAAGTTTGCGGAAAGGATTTGTTCACTCTGCTTGGTGAATATACTCCTGCTATGATTAAAAAGGCTGTTTTAGGGATTGAGCCTGAAGCTTGTAAAGCTGCAGAAGAAAATATTCCGGTAAGACCTCCTGTAATGTGTGCAGGGTGTCCTCACAGAGGGGCTTTCTATGTTCTTAAAAAGCTTGGACTTACCGTATCCGGTGATATAGGTTGTTATACACTTGGGGCAACTGTTCCTCTTCAGTCTGTTGATACCACTATTTGTATGGGTGCATCAGTAAGTGCGGCTCACGGTATGGCAAAAGCAAGAGGTCAGGAATTTAATAAAAAGCTTGTTTCGGTAATTGGTGACTCAACCTTTATGCATTCGGGTATGACAGGACTTGTTGATATTGTTTATAATAAGGGAAACAATACTGTTATTATCCTTGATAATTCTATCACGGGTATGACAGGTCATCAGGATAATCCTACTACAGGCTATACTATCAGAGGTGAGGAAACAAAGCAGGTTAATCTTATCGAGCTTTGCCGTGCATTGGGAATTGATAATATTACCGTTTGTGACCCATTTGATGTTAAAAAGTTTGAAAAGATTGTAAAAGAAGAGGTTGAAAGGGAAGAACCTTCGGTTATTATTTCCCAGAGACCGTGTGCGCTTTTAAAAACTGTTAAATACACAGGTCATTGTAAAATCACCGATAACTGTAAGAATTGTAAAATGTGCATGAAGCTTGGTTGTCCTGCTATAACCATTAAGGATGATAAGGTTGTTATCGATGCTTCACAGTGTAACGGTTGCGGACTTTGTGTGAATGTTTGTCCTTTCGGTGCAATTGAAAAGGAGGATAACTGATATGACTAAGAATATTATGATTGTTGGTGTTGGCGGTCAGGGTACATTGCTTGCCAGCAGGATTTTAGGTAACACTGTTATTGAAGAAGGTTATGACGTTAAGGTTTCAGAGGTTCACGGAATGAGCCAGAGAGGTGGAAGTGTAGTAACTTATGTTAAATACGGTGAAAAAGTTTATTCTCCTATAATTGACAGAGGTGAGGCTGATATTATCCTTGCATTTGAATTATTGGAAGCATATAGAGCTTTGCCTTATTTAAAAAAAGGCGGAAAACTAATTGTAAATACACAGTCTATTGACCCGATGCCGGTTATCACAGGTATGGCGGAATATCCAAAGGATATTGTGAAAAAGCTTTCTGCCGTGGTTGATACATTGCCCATAGATGCATTAAAACTTGCCAAAGAAGCAGGAAATATGAAGGCGGTAAATGTTGTTCTTATAGGTGTGATGGCAAAAAGCACTGATATACCGTATGAAAACTGGATTGAAATCATTAAGAAAACAGTTCCGGAAAAGTTCCTTGACGTAAATCTTAAAGCTTTTGATGCAGGATATAATATATAAAATCTAAAGCGGGCATTTTGCCTGCTTTTTGTTTTTATATGGGAAACATTGACATTAAAACGTAATTACTATATAATTATCACAATATAGTTATAGTATTTGCGGATAATATGTTATCCGAATTTAAATTAAAAGAAATCAAGTAATATGATGATATTGGTTGAAAAAATATATACTGAAATAAGGTGAGTTGAAATGAATGACAAAAAGGAATTTTTAGCAACAGAACCTATTGGTAAGCTTTTGTTCAGATTGTCAATCCCGACGGTTGTAGCGCAGCTTATCAATATGCTTTATAACGTAGTTGACCGCATATACATAGGTCACATGCCGGGCAATGGCAGTTTAGCACTTACTGGTATTGGTGTGTGTATGCCCCTGATTATGCTTGTTGCAGCTTTTGCTGCGTTAGTAAGCTCAGGTGGTGCACCGAGAGCGTCTATTTTTATGGGCAAAAGGGACACCGAATCTGCCGAAAAGACGCTTGGCAACTGCTTTAGTTTGCAGATTGTTGTGTCAGTTATCCTGACCGCAGTTTTGTTTATCTGGAGCGAGGATTTGCTCCTTGCCTTTGGCGCAAGCGAAAATACAATTGGTTATGCAACTGATTATATGAACATATATGCTATTGGCACTTTGTTTGTTCAAATGACATTGGGTATGAACACATTTATCACAGCGCAAGGCTTTACCACTATATCAATGGTTTCTGTCATTATAGGTGCGGTATGCAACATTGTGCTTGACCCTATATTTATTTTTGGATTCCAAATGGGTGTAAAAGGCGCGGCACTTGCAACTATCATTTCGCAGATGCTTTCCTGCGTATGGATTATCTCTTTCCTCTGCGGAAAAAAGACACAACTTAGAATAAAGAAAGAAAATCTGAAACTCAGAGCAGATATAATTCTGCCTTGTATCGCACTTGGGACAGCGGCTTTTGTTATGCAGTCAAGTGAGAGCGTGATTTCCGTTTGCTTTAATTCTTCACTCCTTAAATATGGTGGAGATATTGCAGTCGGTGCTATGACTATTATGACAAGTGTTATGCAGTTTGCAATGTTACCTTTGCAGGGAATTGCACAAGGCGCTCAGCCGATTACAAGCTACAATTTTGGTGCTAAAAATGCGGGCAGAGTCAAGAAAACCTTCCGTTTGCTTTTAATTACTTGTTTAACATATTCCATTGCACTCTGGGCGGCGGTTATGATAGCTCCGCAGGTGTTTGTTAAGATATTTACATCGGATGCATCCCTTGCACAGTTTGCAGCACCCATGCTTAGAATTTATCTTGGCGGACTTGGACTCTTTGGCATACAGATCGCCTGTCAGATGACATTTACATCACTTGGTAAAGCGGTAAACTCCATTGTGGTTGCCGTTGTGCGTAAATTCATATTGCTCCTTCCGCTGATTTATATTATGCCAAGCATTTTGGCAGACAAGACACAGGCGGTCTATATGGCAGAACCTGTCGCAGATATTATTGCGGTTACATTTACGGCAATACTGTTTACATTCCAGTTTAAGAAGGCATTAAAAGAAATAACGGAGGTGTAAAAATGAAGATTGTTATTGTTGGAGGAGTTGCAGGCGGTGCTACGGCTGCAGCAAGAATCAGAAGACTTGATGAAAATGCAGAGATAATCATATTTGAGCGAAGTGGATATGTATCTTATGCAAATTGCGGACTCCCTTACTATATAGGCGGAGAAATCTCTGATAAAGAAGATTTGTTTTTGCAAACTCCCGAAGGATTTTGGTCCAGATTCAAAATTGATGTAAGAACTCTCCATGAGGTAACTAAAATAAATCGTGAAAGAAAAACTGTTACGGTTCTGAATAAAATAAGCGGAAACGTGTTTGAAGAAAGCTATGATAAACTCATTTTATCTCCAGGTGCAAAGCCTGTTATGCCTGATTTTTGCATAGGTGATTGCAGTAACATTTTCACACTTCGCACGGTGGAAGATACACTTAAAATTCGTAAGTTTACAGACAACAATCCAATTAAGACAGCCGTTATCATCGGCGGTGGTTTTATAGGACTTGAGATGGCGGAAAATCTCAAAAACCGAGGAATAGATGTTACTGTCATTCAAAAAGGCGACCACCTTTTAAACACAGTAGATAGTGACATTGCATCATTTATTCACACATATTTAAGGACAAAGGGCATCAATATTCTTTTAAATGCCAATGTAAAAAGTATTGAGAAGAACATTGTCATTACCGATTGTAAAGAGAATCTAGCCGATATGGTCATTGTATCTGTTGGTGTTGCGCCTGAAAATACGCTTGCAAAGGATGCGGGACTCGCATTGGGCGTAAAGGGGGCAATTGCAGTTTCTGACAATATGCAAACCTCGGACGAGGACATTTATGCAGTTGGTGATGCAGTAGAGGTTATAAACTTTATTTCAAATGATAAGGCAGTTATAACATTAGCGGGCCCTGCCAATAAGCAGGGGCGAATTGCGGCAGACAATATTTGCGGGATTAACAGCACTTATAAAGGCACGCAAGGTGCTTCGGTTATTAAATTATTTGATATGACAGTAGCATCAACTGGAATGACTGAAACTCAGCTTAAATTAAGCAATATTGCTTACGAAAAAGTTATTCTATCGCCCCTTTCTCATGCAGGATATTACCCGGGCGCAACAGTTATGACATTAAAGGTTATATTTGAAAAGGAAACCTATAAAATCCTCGGCGCTCAAGCGGTAGGATATGAAGGCGTTGAAAAAAGGATTGATGTAATTGCTACGGCAATTTTTGCAGGACTTACAGCGGACAAGCTAAAAGACCTTGAACTTTCCTATGCACCGCCATATTCTTCGGCAAAAGACCCTGTGAATATGGCAGGCTTTATCATTGAAAATATGAAAAATGGTATTGTAGGGCAGTTCTATTATGAGGATATTCCATCACTTCAAAAAAGAGATGATATCACGCTTTTAGATACAAGAACCGTTTACGAATATATGCGCGGTCATGCAGAGGGCTTTATCAATATCCCCGTTGATGAATTGCGCGAAAGACTTGCAGAACTCGATAAATCAAAACCTGTATATGTGATGTGCCAGAGCGGTTTAAGGAGCTATCTTGCCACAAGAATACTTATGCAAAACGGTTTTGATGCCTACAATTTTGCAGGAGGATACAGACTTTATGGCACAATGTACTATGATGAGGATAAATCGAAAAATGCATATGACTGCGGAATGGAGAAATAAAATGTTAAATAAATTATTAAAAAGCGTATTAGATCAAGACCTTGCCCCTGTGGTTGTTTGCGATATAGATGATATTATTGTATATATGAATCCGTGTGCCATAAAGTGTTATCACAAAGACTTGACGGGCAGAAGTATTAAAGACTGCCATCCTACATCCGCAAATGAAATGATTGACAAGGTGGTTGCCTGGTTCAAAGAAAGTAAGGATAACAACATCATATATACCTATCGCAATGACGAGGAAAACAAGGATGTGTATATGGTCGCACTTCGTGATGATGACGGGACTTTAATCGGCTATTACGAAAAGCATGAGTATAGAAATAAAGAAACAGTAGGACTTTATCAGCCCAAAAAATAACACACGGAGGAAACAAAATATGAATAATTCTCTACTTGCACATTTATATCCATATATTAAAGGAACACAAGAGGATGTAGCCACATATTCATTACAATATTTGTTGTCACAGTCTGATAAATTAAATATAGCATTTACAAAAATGGCTGCAGAGAAAATGAATATAGAGCTAGAAAATAAGATGCAATATTTATGTCAGGTCACAGGTGAAAGTGAAGAACAAGAAAGACCTGATATGGTTGGTTTGGATTCTAAAGGCAATGAAACAGTTTTATTTGAAATGAAATTCTATGCATC
>SVKB01000008.1 GCA_015068665.1 Oscillospiraceae bacterium
TTATTCTGTTTCATTTTTCTGCAAAGAAAGACAATATTTTTTGCAAATTCTTTTGATTTTGTTCTTAAAATACTTTCAGACATTTTAAGCCTCTTTTAGTTTACAGTTTAGAGTTATGAATTTGACTTCGTCAAATGTTATGATATGATTGCCAACAAGTTTAACTGCACCGAAGGTGCATCATAACTACATGAAGTGTATCTAAACTCATAACTTGTCGAAGGCAATCATAGTTGAGTTTTGCTGTGCAAAACTCACTCCCACTCAATTGTCCCAATCGGTTTTGGAGTTAAGTCTAAGCATACTCTGTTGATGCCGTCAACTTCTTTTGTAATACGGTCGGTAATTTTATGAAGCACGGCATAAGGGATTTCTTCGATGGTGGCGCTCATAGCGTCGGTGGTGTTGACTGCGCGGATGATTGCAGGCCAGCCTTCGTATCTTTTACCGTCTTTTACACCTACTGATTTAAAATCGGGAACAGCTACGAAATACTGCCATACTTTTTTAGAAAGTCCGCAAATTTCAAATTCTTCTCTTAATATAGCGTCTGCTTCTCTTAATGCGTGAAGTCTGTCTCTTGTAATAGCACCCAAACAACGAACTCCAAGACCGGGACCCGGGAAGGGCTGACGGTCAACCATTTCATCGGGTAGTCCCAATGCTCTGCCTACTTCTCTTACCTCGTCCTTATAAAGAAGCTTAACAGGTTCAACAAGCTCAAACTGCATCTCCTCGGGAAGTCCGCCTACATTATGATGAGCCTTTACTCCGTCGCTCTCTAAAATATCGGGATAGATTGTTCCCTGAGCTAAAAATTTAACATCGGTCAGCTTTCTTGCTTCTTCATCGAATACAACGATAAATTCGCCGCCGATTATCTTTCTTTTCTTTTCAGGTTCGGAAACGCCCTTTAATTTATCTAAAAATCTGTCTGTAGCATCAATATAAATAAGGTTTGCATCAAGGCCTTTTTCAAAAACCTCGATAACCTGTTCACTTTCTCCTTTTCTCATAAGACCGTGGTTAACATGAACACAAATAAGCTGTTTACCTATTGCCTTAATAAGAAGTGCTGCGACAACGGAGGAATCTACACCACCGGATAATGCAAGCAGTACCTTTTTATCCCCTACCTGCTCTTTTACCGCCTTAACCTGTTCGTCTATAAATGCGTTTGCCAGTTCCCTTGTTGTGATACGTTTCATTGTATCCGGTCTTTTGTTTGAATCCATAATATCCTCCTTAGTTTTTTTAAAATTTATTTTATACTATATTCTATCACATCGTTTTTTTCTTTTCAAGTATTTAAGTAGATAAATCTAAATGCTTTAGAATTCTTTTTTTAGTCAAAAAACACAAAAAACGGGTATAGAACCCGTTTTTAATCTTCAAATAAAGGTGTTGAGAAATATCTTTCGGCAGTATCGGGTAAAACAGTTACAACAGTTTTGCCCTTACCAAGCTTTTTAGCCAACTTAATAGCAGCGGCGACATTTGTTCCGCTGGAGATACCGCACATAATCCCCTCTTTTCTGGCAAGGTCCTTGGCAGTATTCAGAGCCTCATCATCCTTAACAATGCAGATATCGTCATATATATTCTGATTAAGGATTTCGGGGATTATCCCGTCACCTATACCCATCTGGATATGAGTCCCGATTGAACCGCCCGATAAAATGGCAGCATCCTCAGGTTCAACCGCCCAAATAGTCATATCGGGATTATATTTTTTCAAGGTTTCGCCAATACCTGTAATGGTTCCGCCTGTTCCTATTCCCGAACAAAAGCCGTGAATCGGCTTATTTACCTGGTTGATTATTTCCATACCGGTCTGTTCTCTCTGAATATCGGGGTTTGCAGGATTTTCAAACTGCTGGGGAACAAATACATTTGGATTTTCAGCCTTCATTTTAAGGGCAAGGTTAAGACACTCTTCAATACACAGTCCTATATTCCCTGCATCATGAACAAGCACTACCTCTGCACCGTAGTGATTAACAAGCTTCCTTCTTTCCTCAGATACCGAATCAGGCATAATTATAACGGTTTTGTAGCCTCTTACCGCACCAACAAGTGAAAGACCAATTCCCTGATTACCGCTGGTGGGTTCAACTATTATTGAATCCTTATTAAGAATCCCCTGTTCTTCTGCTTTTTTTATCATATTGTATGCAGTTCTTGTTTTTATGGAGCCACCTACGTTAAGACCTTCAAATTTAACCAGAATTTCCGCAGAATCGGAATCCACCATATTGGAAAGCCTTATAATAGGAGTATTCCCCATTGCATCTAATATATTATTACAAATCATTACAATTTTGCCCTTTCAACTATTTCTCTGCTATATTATATGTAAAAACTATTCTTTGTTCTTATGTACAAAAAGATATTCCCTTATATATTTAAAAAACGCAAGCGCCGAAACCATTACAAAGCTTAAGCATAAAATAAGCTCAAGCCAGGGATTCATTCCGGGAAATACCAGAATTACAAAGAAAACTGCAAAATAGATTACACTTGCAAGCTTACCGTAGAAATTCGCCTGAACAACAACCTTGTCCTTTCTTAAAAGCTTGGTTGCACCGCAAATCATCATAAGCTCTTTCAAAATGAGAAAACCGGGAACCCAGATAAGAGAAGGATGAACCGATGCCATACATACCGCAACGGTTATCTGCATAAGTTTATCCGCAAGCGGATCCATTAGCTTTCCGAAATTACTTACAACCTGAAACCTTCTTGCGAGAAAACCATCCAGAGCATCACTTATACCCGAAAGCACGAAAGTTACAACACAATAAAAGTTTTTATTTTCTATATCTGATAAAAACAGGAATATGAAAACAAAAACCAGAAGCAATCTGAATACCGTGATGCAATTCGGAATGTTTTTCTTCATAAAAATTCTCCCTTTAATAGGTTATATCTTCAAATACATTATATAGTTCTTCATCAATGCTTTTCTTCATACTGAGAGCTTCGCTGATATCGTAGTTTACAATCTTATTATCCTTCATAGCTACAACTCTGTTGCTTTCGCCTCTTAATAAAAGTTCAACCGCTTCAACACCCATACGGCTTGCCGTTACACGGTCAGTTACGGTCGGAGAACCGCCTCTCTGAAGGTGACCTAAAATGGCAACACGGGTTTCGATATCGGTAAGAGTTTCAATCTGAACTGCGATTTTTTCGGAATTACCAATACCCTCGGCAACAATAATTACGAAATGGGATTTACCCTTTTTCAATGATTCGTTTATACAATCAACGATATCCTCTTTAACATCAAAGCTTTTTTCCGGAACAAGAACTGCCTCTGCGCCGTTTGCAACAGACAGGGTAAGTGCAATGTGTCCTGCATGTCGACCCATAACCTCAACAACGCTGCAACGGTGATGTGACGAACAGGTATCCTTAAGCTTATCTATGCACTCACAGGCTGTATTCAAAGCTGTATCAAAGCCTATTGTATAATCGGTGCAGGCAATATCGTTATCAATTGTACATGGAACACCTATAGTAGGAATTCCTGCTTCACAAAGGGTGCTTGCACCTCTGAAAGAACCGTCCCCGCCAAGAACAACAAGTCCTTCTATTCCGTTTGCTTTAATATTATCAACAGCCTTTTGAAGACCTTCGGGAGTCATAAACTCCTTGCTTCGTGCGGTTTTTAAAATAGTACCGCCCTTATTTAAGCAATCGGAAACCGAACGGTAGTTCATTTCATACATGGTATTTTTAATAAGGCCTTTGAAGCCATCATATACCCCCATAACCTCTAATCCGTTATGAAGAGCTGTACGAACAACCGCACGGATTGCGGCGTTCATTCCGGGAGCGTCTCCCCCACTTGTTAAAACTGCAATTTTTTTCATAGTACTCATCCTTTCAGCATTGCCACTGACCATTTTAACAGTATAATAATATTTTAAGAAAAAATCAATATTTTATTATTGAATTTCTCAATTATTCTTCCCAGTTGTGGTAAATATTCTGAACATCCTCGTTATCTTCAAGATGTTCAATAAGTTTTTCCATCATAAAGATATCCTGATCGTCAGTTAATGTAACATAGGTCTGAGGAACTAAGGTTACCTCTGCCTTTAGAAATTCAAAGCCTTTACCTTCAAGCTCATCACGAACCGATGAAAAATCCTCGGGATCGGTGATGATTTCGTAGATTTCGTCCTCTTCGTTAAAATCTGCTGCACCTGCTTCCATAGCAGCATCCATAAGCTCCTCTTCGGAAACTGAATCGCTTTTCTCTACTATGAGCACACCGTATTTATCAAACATAAAGGACACACATCCGTTTGTTCCTAAATTACCGCCGAATTTATCAAAATAATGTCTTACATCTGCGGCAGTACGGTTTCTGTTATCGGTAAGTGCTTCAACGATTACAGCAACGCCTCTTGGACCGTAGCCCTCATATACGATATCCTCATAGTTATCGTTTTCCTGACTGCCTGCAGCCTTTTCAATACATCTTTTAACATTATCGTTAGGCATATTGTTTGCTCTTGCTTTTGCAATTACATCCTTAAGCTTTCCGTTTATAGAAGGATCGGGACCGCCCGCTTTAACGGCAACAGCGATTTCCCTTCCGAGCTTGGTATAAATCTTCGCTTTCTGCGCATCGGATTTCTCTTTTTTGTGTTTAATATTATTCCATTTTGAATGTCCAGACATAGTATACCCTCCGTATTTTTTAATTCATTCTTCTTATTCTAACATAGGTGACAATATTTTTTCAAGTTTTTTATTAAAATTTATTAAATTTTATAAATTGACATTTAGAATTTAAAGTGGTATTATATATAATGAATGCATATTGTATAATGGAGGAAATAAAAATGAAGACATTTAATGTTGGTATTGTCGGCGCAACCGGTATGGTTGGTCAGAGATTTATTACTTTACTTGAAAACCATCCCTGGTTTAAATTAAAGGTGCTTGCAGCTTCTTCCCGTTCAGCAGGAAAAACTTATGAGGAAGCAGTTGGCAGCCGTTGGGTTATGAAAACTCCCATTCCCGAGGATGTTAAGAAAATCGTTGTACTTGATGCAACTGAAGATATAGAAAAAATTGCTTCTCAGGTTGACTTCGTTTTTTGCGCAGTTGATATGAAGAAGGATGAAATAAAGGCACTTGAGGAAAAATATGCTAAGGCTGAATGCCCTGTTATTTCCAATAATTCGGCACACAGACACACACCGGATGTTCCGATGATTGTTCCCGAGCTTAATGCTGAGCATGCTGAAATCATTCACGCTCAGAGAAAAAGACTGGGAACCAAAAGAGGCTTTATTGCAGTTAAGTCAAACTGCTCACTGCAAAGCTATGTTCCTGCTCTTCACCCACTTATGAAGTTCGGAATTAAAAATGTTCTTGCTTGTACATACCAGGCTATTTCCGGTGCCGGTAAAACCTTTGAAACCTGGCCCGAAATGGTTGACAATGTTATTCCTTACATTGGCGGTGAAGAAGAAAAAAGCGAAATCGAGCCTCTTAAAATATGGGGTAAAATTGAAGGAGATAAGATTGTAGATGCCGTTAGCCCTGCAATCACCACTCAGTGTATCAGGGTACCTGTAAGCGACGGTCATCTTGCTGCAGTATTTGTATCCTTTGAAAACAAACCTTCAATCGAAGAAATCAAGGAAATATGGAAAAACTTCAAGGGTACAGCTCAGGAGCTCGAGCTTCCTTTAGCACCAAAACACTTCCTTAACTATTTTGAAGAGGATAACAGACCGCAGACCAAGTCTGAAAGAAACTTAGAAGGCGGTATGGCTGTATCAATCGGAAGATTAAGAGAGGACTCACAGTACGATTATAAATTCGTATGTATCTCTCACAACACCTTAAGAGGTGCCGCAGGCGGTGCCGTGCTTATGGCAGAGCTTTTAGCTAAGCTTGGATATATGGATTAATAAAAATGCCGAAGGGCTGCTACTCTATCAGGGGGAATTGTTATGAAAAAAACTGTATTTACAGGTTCGGGTGTTGCAATTATTACACCCTTTAACGAAAACGGAATTGATTTCGAAAGCTTTGGAAAAATAATTGATTTTCATCTTGAAAACAGCACAGATGCAATCATAGTATGCGGTACTACAGGTGAAGCGGCTACTATGCCTGACGCAGAGCATTTATCCGCAATTGAATTTACCGTAAAGCGTGTTAACGGAAAAATTCCCGTTATCGCAGGTACAGGAAGCAATGATACCGTTCACGGTATTAAGCTGAGTGTTGAAGCTGAAAAGCTTGGTGCAGATGCTTTGCTTGTTGTTACTCCATATTACAACAAATCCAACAAGCAGGGTCTTATAAATCACTTTAAGGCAATTGCAGGTGCTGTCAGCCTTCCTATTATACTGTATAATGTTCCTTCACGTACCGGAATGAATATTGCTCTTGATGTTTTAGAAGGGCTCCAGAGTGTTGAAAACATTGTAGGTATCAAGGAAGCAAGCGGAAATATGTCTTATCTTATGGAGCTTGCCGCAAAATACGGTGACAGATTTGACATTTACTCAGGTAATGACGATATAATCGTTCCCGTTATGTCCGCAGGCGGAAAAGGTGTTATTTCGGTTCTTGCAAATGTACTTCCTAAGGAAACTCACGATATATGCCAGCTTTATCTTGACGGAAAATGTGAAGAAAGCATGAGACTTCAGTTTAAGTATCTTGACTTAATTAACTCTCTTTTCTGCGAGGTAAATCCGATTCCCGTTAAGACTGCAATGAATCTTATGGGGATGAACGGCGGTATTTTAAGAATGCCTCTTTATGAAATGGCTCCTGCAAACAAAGAAAGACTTATAAAGGATTTAAAAGCTGCAGGCGTTAAATTAGTATAAAGGACTGATACAAATGATAAATATAATGTTAAGTGGCTGTAACGGAAAAATGGGTCAGGTTATAAGCAGACTTGCAGCTGATGATGAAAATGCAAATATTATCTGCGGTATAGATTTAAACACCGAAGAGATTTGCGGTTATCCTGTTTTTTCTAATCCCTTTGATTTTAAAGGAACGGCTGATGTTATAATTGATTTTTCCCACCCCTCTGCCCTTTCAAACAATTTATCCTACGCAAAAGAAACCGGAACACCGATTATTGTTGCAACAACGGGATTATCAAAGGAGCAGATTGATGAGGTTAAGGAAACCGCAAAGGATGTTGCTGTTTTCTATTCGGCAAATATGTCAATCGGAGTTAATCTTTTAATTGACCTTGCAAGAAAAGCAACCAAGCTTCTTTCGGATAAATTTGATATTGAAATTATCGAAAAGCATCATAATCAGAAGATTGATGCTCCATCCGGAACTGCACTTGCTATCGCGGATGCAATCAATGAAGAGCTTGATAATACTTACGAATATACCTATGACAGACATTCGGTCAGAAAAAAACGATCAAAGAATGAAATCGGTATTCACGCAGTCAGAGGCGGAACAATTGTTGGTGAGCACGATGTTATTTTCGCGGGTAACAACGAGGTTATTACCCTTTCCCATCTTGCAACCAGTAAGGAAATTTTTGCCGAGGGAGCTATTAAGGCAGCAAAATACCTTAAGGGTAAAGCGCCCGGAATGTACAGCATGAATTCAATGATTAAAGAAGTATAAACTAAAAAAAGGTGTAAAAATATCTTCTATTTTTACACCTTTTATATTAATTGTAGGAGCGACTTGGAGAGAAGATTATGATTTTAGTAAGTGCATGTCTTGTTGGGGATAACTGTAAATATAACGGTGGTAATAATGAAAACAGTAAGGTTCTTGATTTTCTTTCCGACAAGGAATACATAAAAATATGCCCTGAGGTTATGGGTGGAATGAGTACACCGAGGTTACCTTCCGAAATCAGGGGAAACAAAGTTATAAACAACAACGGTGAAGATGTTACTGTTTTCTTTCTGAAAGGAGCAGAAGAAGCACTTAAGCTTGCCGATATGTACAAGCCTGAGCTTATTATATTAAAAGCCAAGAGTCCCTCCTGCGGTTTAAGAGAAATATACGACGGAAGCTTTTCGGGTATTTTAACCGATGGCGACGGTATTACCGCAGGGTTATTAAAGAAAAATGGCTTTAAGGTTATCACAGAAAATGAGATTTGATTGTAGACAAACAACTTTTGTTATGATAAAATTGTGTAAAGACTTTTTAAAGCAAGGTGAGGACAAAAATGAAAATTGCAATTTACAACGGTCAGATTATTACACCTGACAGAATTATTGAAAACGGGTACTTACTTATTGAAAACGGCACCATTACCGATATCGGAACAAATTTCGATGAAACTGTATTCAGTGGAGAAAAAATAAACGCCGAAGGCAAGTACATTTCTCCCGGTTTTATAGATATTCACGTTCACGGCGGTGGCGGCGGAGACTTTATGGACGGCACTGAAGAAGCCTTTATAATGGCACTTAAATCCCATGCAAAATACGGCACAACTGCAATGCTTCCCACAACAGCCTCCTCTCCCGATAAAGAATTATTTGAAGTGTTTGATATATATAACGGATTGAAGGATAAGGACTACGACGGAGCTAAAATGCTCGGTCTGCATCTTGAGGGACCGTACCTGAGTCCTCTTCAGGCGGGGGCTATGGATCCGGACAAGATAAAATATCCGATTCCCGAAAACTATGAAAAAATCTACAATGCTTCCAAAGGCGCAATTAAAAGATGGACTGCAGCTCCCGAGCTTAAGGGCTGTGATGTATTTGGTGCCTTTTTAAAGGAAAAGGGTATTTTAGGCTCCATCGGTCATTCGGATGCGGTTTATTCGGATGTTATAAAAGCTTATGAAAACGGCTTTGAAATGCTTACTCATTTTTACTCCGCAATGTCAACGGTTACACGGGTAAACGGCTACAGATATCCGGGTATAATCGAGGCAGGATATTTAATCCCCGGAATGAAGGTAGAGCTTATTGCTGACGGCTGTCATCTTCCTAAAGAGCTTTTACAGCTGGTTTATAATGTCAAGGGAGTTGAAAATATTGTTCTTGTTACCGACTCTATGAGAGCTTCCGGAATGCCTGAGGGTGAGGTTATAATAGGTTCACTTAAAGGCGGAAGAATTGCGCTTTATGAGGACGGCGTGTGTAAGTTACCTGACCGTTCTGCATTTGCAGGAAGTGCCTGCACCGCAGACAGACTTATAAGAACAATGGTTAAGCTTGCTGAGGTTCCTTTATATAAGGCAGTACAAATGCTTACAAAAAATCCTGCAAAAATTTTAAATGAACATAAAAAAGGCGCTATCGCCCTTTCAAAGGATGCGGATATAGTTATCTTCGATGAGGATATAAACGTATCAATGACTATGGTTGAGGGAAAGGTTATTTATAAAGCACAATAAAAAAAATGAGAGCGTTGCTCTCATTTTTTTATTATTCCCTTTTCAATTTTTTCAATTAAATCCTTTATAGCTGCTTCTGTACAGGGGTTAACCGTAAAATCGGCAACCTTTTTTACCCCATCCACAGCATTACCGACTGCCACTCCTATATCGGCACATTTTAAAAGCGGAATATCGTTATCATAATCGCCTATTCCTATTGAGGTATGAATACTGCCCAAATGCCTTTTTATATATTCAATCGCTGTTCCCTTGGTTGCATCAATGGGATTGAATTCAACACCTACATCCCAGGATTTTGATATGTAACTGTTAGCCTTGAAAAAATCCATAGACGTTGTTGCGGTCACAAATTTATCTGCAGCTTCACAATTTTCAAACCTACAGAGCATTTTATAGGAACGCATATTTAAAAGGTTTTCAGGAATATCCGTATATTTAAAGAAAACAGTCTCTTTGTCAAACATGGTAAATTCCGTTACCTCCTCAGCAACAGGTTTTATCGCTTCGAGAAACTCGCAAAGTGTATATTCAACCCGTTTTTCCCAGAGGGTTTTATCTTCGGAATAATCATATATAATACTTCCGTTAAGAAGACAGCAGGGAGCATTAACTATACTGTCAAGCTTATTCTCTCTCAAATGAGAGATATTTCTGCCGGTTGTAACGGCAAAATGCCCACCGTTTCTGGTAAAATATTTTACCGCTTCAAAATTCTCTCTTCCGTCATCGCCTCTCCAGAAGGTTCCGTCAAGATCAGAGCAAATTAAAAAACCGTCAAACTTTCCCATTTTATCTTTTTCCTGCTTTCCCTAACATATATATACCGTACGATATGAGTGATATCGGAACAATAAGCTTAATAAGAATCTGGAAATTTATAAGCCCCTGAGCATTGAGAAGAAGAATCAGTCCCAAAACAAGAAATATACCGTTCCCCACCTTATCCTTTTCGGTGAATAAGCCTATAAGACAAGGAAGAATAATAATTAAAGTCCACCATCCCGGGAAGAAAATATCAAAGCTTAAAAATCCCAGTACGCTTGCGGCATACAATGCACCAAAGACGATAAAAAGAATTCCCACAACAAAATTCTTTGCATTTTTCATTAACATCAGCTCCTTAAGGTTATTATACTCTAAATCACGCAAAAAGTCAATCAGATAGCAAAACTCCGTTTATTTTGTGAAATTATGACGGATTTTATTGTTTTTTTGGGATGATATTGTGAATTTATTTTGCTTATGGTAAAATAAATATGAAAATGCCGGAACTTATTTTTTTAAAAAAAGTCTTAAACATAAAAGGAGGCCAGATTATGAAAAAAAGATTTTTGACATTACTTATTTGCATGGCGTTTTTTATTACCTCATTGCCGGTTATCACAGCAGAAGACTCAGAAGGACAGCTTCGCCACGTAATGCTGAGAGTTCCGTATGAAGCTGATCTTACAACCTATAAGGTTATAAAAGCAAGATATTCGGACACAACGGAACCTATTCCATTATCAACATACTATGACGGTATGCTTTATGCACTTGTACCATATAACAAAAGCACAAAAGCTATTGAAGGCTTTGAGCCTGAAGCTTTGGAATTTACCGATTATTCTTCATCCGATTACCGTTTTCATACATTTAAAGAATTATCAAGAACCGGTATAATAAAAGGTAATGAAAAAGGTGAGGCTTTGCCTGATTCTTCCGTTACAAGAGCGGAAGCTGTGGCAATGGTTATAAGGATGCTGGGGATTGATCCTGTTCCCGATGTTACCGGAGAAGTTAACCTGCCCTTCTACGATGTCAAAAAGACCGACTGGTTTTATGATGTGGTTGCAACAGCTTATCAACAGGGAATTGTAAAGGGAGACAGTGATACTTATTTTTCCCCTTTGAGAAGTGTTTCCCGTGAAGAAACAGCGGTTATGTTAAGCCGTGCAACCGATACAGACTATTTTGGTTATCCCGGTGATGACGGTTCAAATGCCACGGATTCAGACAGGATTTCCGACTGGGCAAAGGAAGCTTACGAAAAGTACGGTACTTTTTTAGCTTTTGATATCGACAATACTGATGCGGAAAATCCTAAAAGACTGTATACTCCGGGCAAAGCTGCTTCAAGATATGAAATTGCAAATATGATTTACAGAGTTTGCGAGGATTGTGTGGTATTCCCTTCTGATGCTGCCATAAAATTCGGATTCGACTCAAAAATGCCCAAAGTAGACGGTTCAACATCTACATATCCGTTTACAGAAGCTGTATACAGAAATCTTTTTTCAAACGGATTATATCATACAGGTATGCCTGAGAAACATAGCAAGAGCCATCAATCCTATACTAATCTTATAGACGGAAAAATCGATATGATGTTTGCTTCCGTTTACCCGGCAAGCGACATTTTAGAATATGCAAAGGGAAAGAATGTTGAATTAGAGCTTATCCCCATTGCATACGATGCTATGATTTTCTTTACAAATATTGAAAATCCCGCAACAAATCTTACCAAACAGCAGATTTCTGACATATATGTTAACAATGCTTACGGAAACTGGAATCAGCTTGGCGGCCCTGATGCACTTTTATATCCCTACTGCAGAAACAACGACAGCGGCAGCCATGCACAAATGGAAAAGCATTTCTTAAACGGGAATGAAATTCACAAAACAATAAGAGAAGAAACCACATCTATGACAATGTCCAATGTACTTACTGATGTGCAGAATTCAAAAACAGATAACCCTATGGGTTACGGTTTAGGCTACAGCATTTACTACTACTATAACAATATGGATATGTTCTACAATACAAAATCCACCCTGAAGCTACTTGCAATTGACGGCATTTTACCTACCGATGACACTATTGCAGACGGCACCTATCCCCTTTCAAACAATACCTATGTTGTTTTAAAAAAGGATACACCTGTAGACCATCCTGCAAGAAGAATGGCTGAATTTATGCTGACAAAAAAAGGTCAGGACTGTGTTGAAGAAGCAGGCTTTGGCAGACTTAAAACGACTGAAAGCAAGAGCTTTAACGATAAGCTTAATGCATATATCAAAGAGGATAAAAATTACGTATACTCCCCTCTTTCCATAAAGCTTGCTCTTGCTCTTGCGGCTAACGGCGCGGATGGAGAAACAAAAGAAGAGATACTGTCCGCCCTTAACTACACTGATATAGAAGAGATCAACGCTCTTGCAAAGGAGCTTAATAAAAAATATTCTCAGACCGAGCACCTTGCATTAAAGCTTGCAAACTCTGTGTGGATCAACAAGGATAACACATCCCAGCGTTTTTCCTATGATTACAAATCAGGTATTAAGAATATTTTTGACGGAGAGGCTCTTGTTACCGATAATAAAAATGCCATAAAGGACGTTAATAACTGGGTTAGTGATAAAACAAAGGGTAAAATCAGCTCGGTTATAAACAATCCTGATTTCTGGGCAATGCTTGTAAACACAGTATATTTCAAGGGCTTATGGGAGGATGATTTCTCCGAACAGCTTACAAAGCCGGATGTTTTTTATAACCTTGACGGTACCGAAGCACAAGTTGATTTTATGCATAAAAGAGGATGGATTCCTTATACCAAAGATAATGATACTGAGGCTATAAGACTTGATTTTAAAAACAGATTTGATAAATTTGACATATCGGGCAGCTACAAAGGAAGTGAAAGCTTCAATGATCTTGATATAAATATGTATTTTATGTTAAGCGATAAAGTTGATATTGAAGCAGAACTTTTAAGACTTATTAAAGACAACGCCTTCAGCTCCCGCTACATTGACCTTTCCCTGCCGAAATTCAAGGTTGAGTATGAAACAAGTCTTAATGAAATACTTACTAAGCTTGGGATAAAAAGGGCATTTACCATGGACGCCGAGTTTGAAAAAATGTTTGATAAGGGAAGTATGAATATAACCGACACAATTCATAAAACCTACCTGTCGGTTGACGAGCTTGGCTGTGAAGCGGCGGCGGTTACAGCTATGGCGATGGCAGGAAGCGCACTTCCGCCCGAGCCGATAAAGGTTGATATCAACAGACCTTTTTACTTCATTTTAAGAGATGATTCCAACGGAGAAATTCTCTTTACGGGAAGATTTATAACAGGTAAATAGTATTTTAATTAATTCTGATTAAACTGAGGTGATTCCGATGAACAAAGAAATCGTAATAATAAAGCCCGAAGAAAAGTATATTGAAGCTTCGGCTGAAATCTCCGCAAAAGCCTGGATTCCCATAAGAGAGGTTAACAAAAAGCTTCTCGGGGATGAAATTTATTCTTTTTTACATAACGGATGGCAGGAGGCAAAAAAAGAAGCGGTAAGACAAAGCTTGAAGGTCGGAAAAGGCTTTATCGCTCTTTGTGAGGGCAATGTCGTGGGCTTTACTACTTATGAAATTTTTGAAGATAAAAAAATCGGAGAGATTCTTAACAATGCAGTTTCCCCCGATGCAAAAGGAATGGGAATTGCAGGGCTTCTTAACAAAAGTGTTTTAAAGCATTTCAAGGAAAAGGGCTGTATTATTGCAAAGGTTTCAACCGGGCTTGACGAAGGTCATGCTCCGGCAAGACGCGCTTACGAAAAGTTAGGCTTTGAAAAGAATCTACCTCAGGTAGAATACTATATGGATATTGCTGACAGCTGTAAAAAAGAGGACTTTGAAGGCTTTACAATTACATCTATGAAGGAAGAAGATAAAAAGCGTGTACTGGAAATTGCAGTTGAGTCATGGGAGGCTATCCATAAGGCTTATAAAAGCTGTCTTGGTGAAAAGCTTTATAATTCACTCTATCCCGACTGGAAAAGCACCTTTAAAAAAACTTTTACAGACTCCTTTGATAAAAGTGATTTCTACGTTGCAAAAAAAGACGGAAAAATATACGGCTTTTGCTCCGCAAGATATGAAAGGAACGGTCGTCTTGGTATATTCGGCTACAACGGGGTTGATATAAATTCAAGGGGAATGAGGATTGCTTCAAAAATGTACAGCTTCTTAAAGAATGAATTTTCAAAAAAAGGCTGTATATACGCAAGAGTTCATACAGGTCTTGATAACGGACACGCTCCTGCAAGGCGTGCGTATGAAAGAACCGGATTTTCACATCCTCTTCCTATGGTTACTTATTACATGAAAATATAAATTTTAAAAACAGTGGAAAACCGCTGTTTTTTTTGTATATTTTTCAATTATAAGTATTGTAAATATCCTTATTTTATGTTATAATAACTTGATAATGGTATATTATTACTTAAATATATAGATTATAATTAGCAGAGGTGAAACAAAATGATTAAAAAACTGATTGAAAAAGTCTTCGGCTCTTATTCGGACCGTGAACTTAAAAAGCTTCAGCCCATTGTCGAAGAGGTTCTTTCACTTGAAGAGGAATATTCAAAATTATCCGATAAGGAGCTTAAGGATAAAACACCCTATTTTAAAAAACAGCTTGAGGAAGGAAAAACTCTTGACGATATTCTTCCCCACGCTTTCGCAACTATAAGAGAAGCTTCATACAGAGTTCTCGGCTTAAAACACTACCCTGTTCAGATTATCGGCGGTATAGCTCTTCATCAGGGCAGAATTGCGGAAATGAAAACAGGTGAAGGTAAAACTTTAGTTGCCACTCTCCCCGCTTACCTTAATGCACTGTCCGGAAAGGGTGTACACATCGTTACCGTAAATGACTATCTTGCAAAAAGAGACAGCGAATGGATGGGAAAGGTTTACAACTTTTTAGGTCTGACGGTAGGTCTTGTAATCCCCGGAACGAACCCCGACGAAAAGCAGGCAAATTATCTTGCGGATATTACTTACGGAACCAATAATGAATTCGGCTTTGACTATTTAAGGGATAATATGGCTACCCGTAAAGAACACATGGTTCAAAGAGAGCTTAACTTTGCCATTGTGGATGAGGTGGACAGTATTCTTATTGACGAGGCAAGAACTCCACTTATTATCTCGGGTGCAGTTGACGAATCCAGCTCTCTTTATGAGCTGGCAAACAATTTTGCAAGGAAGCTGTCCTACAAAACAGTCAAGGAAACCGATATGAAATCGGATGAGGATGACGATTCTCCATACGACTGCATTATCATAGAAAAATCACGCAATGTAACCCTCACCAAAAAAGGGCATGAAGCTGCGGAGAAATTTTTCGGGATTGACAATCTTTCCGACCCTGAAAATATGACGGTTGCTCATCACATCAACCAGGCAATCCGTGCGCACGGTATTATGAAAAAAGACATCAACTATGTTATTGAAGACGGTGAGGTTATTATTGTTGATGAATTTACAGGACGCCTTATGTATGGAAGAAGATACTCGGACGGACTTCATCAGGCAATAGAAGCAAAAGAAGGCGTAAAAATCGAAAAGGAATCGAAAACCCTTGCCACCATTACCCTTCAGAACTACTTCAGACTCTACGGAAAGCTTTCCGGTATGACAGGTACAGCACTTACCGAGGAGACTGAATTTCAGGAAATATATAAGCTTGATGTTCTTGTTATTCCTACCAACAAGCCTGTTTTAAGAGAGGATCTTAATGATGCAATGTATCTTACCGAGCAGGATAAGTTCATTGACGTTATAAAAGAGATAGAAAAAAGACATAAAACAGGTCAGCCTGTTTTAGTCGGCACGGTTTCCATTGAAAAAAGTGAACTTCTCAGCAAACTGTTAAAGGCAACCGGAATAAAACATAATGTTCTTAATGCGAAAAATCACAAAAATGAAGCTGAAATTGTTGCTCAGGCCGGTAAGCTGAATGCAGTTACCATTGCTACCAATATGGCAGGAAGAGGTACCGATATCAAATTAGGCGGAAACTCTGAATTTCTTGCCAAGAAGGAAATGGCAAAGCTTGGATATTCAGAAGAAATCATTTCCCTTTCCACCGGCTTTGCAGATACCGATAATGAAGAAATTCTGGAAGGACGAAAGAAATATCTTGAGCTTCTTGCAAAGTACGATAAGGAAATAGAAGTTGAAAAAGAAGCTGTAATAAAAGCCGGCGGCCTTGCAATCATAGGAACCGAAAGACACGAAAGCCGAAGAATAGACAATCAGCTGAGAGGTCGTGCCGGACGTCAGGGAGACCCGGGTGTTACACAGTTTTTCATTTCACTTCAGGATGACATTATGAGACTGTTCGGCTCGGACAGAATCATGAATGCTTTTTCCGGAGCTAATATTCAGGGAAGAATTTCCGATATGGCTCTTTTAAGCTCGGGAATTGAAAACGCCCAGAAAAAGGTGGAAGGAAGAAACTTCGAAATCAGAAAAAACGTTCTTCGCTACGATGACGTTATGAATAAGCAAAGAGAAATCATTTATTCCCAGAGACAGGATGTTTTAAACGGTAAGGATATTACCGAAACCATCCAAAACATGATAGTTAAATCGGTTGAAGGCTTTATTTCAAGAGTCTGTGCGGCAGAATTTCCCGATGACTGGGATATGGATGCAATATGCGAATATGCGAATACCTATTATGCCCCCGAAGGCGTGGTAATAAGCTTTACAAAGGATGACCTTAACTACCTTACCCGAGATAAGCTTAAAGATGAATTTACCGACTATGCCCTGAAGCGCTATCAGGAGAAGGAGAAAGCATTTGGCGAGCACTTAAGAGAAATGGAAAGAACTTTGCTTCTTAACTCAGTTGACATTATGTGGATGGAGCATATTGACAATATGGATCAGTTAAAGCAAGGCATCGGTCTTCGTGCTTACGGTCAGAAGGACCCTGCGGTGGAATACCAGAATGAAGCCTTTGAAATGTTTGAGGAAATGATTGATTCCATAACCACTACAACCGTTCAGCTTATTCTTTCACTCCAGCCAACTGTGGAGGTTAAAAGAAACGAAATCAAAATTCCTCTTACCACCTCCTCTGACGGAAGCCTTCCCAAAGGTAAAACGGTAGTCAGAAAGGAAGCAAAAATAGGAAGAAATGATCCCTGCCCCTGCGGTTCAGGTAAAAAATACAAAAAATGCTGTGGCTTTAACGAAAACAATTAAATTTAAGGAGTTGATAAAATGTTAGAATACGAAGAGCTTCAGAAGGAGCTTAACGCTCTTAAGGAGGATATCACAAAGTTAGGTGATTCACTTTAACTTACCCGGAATGAAAGGTGAAATAGAAGAGCTTGAAGCAAAGACAACCGCCCCGGATTTTTGGGGAGATTCGGAAAACTCCTCCAGGATATTACAGAAAATTAAAAATTTAAAGGATAAGATTGATGCATATAATTCCCTTGGTGAAACTGCCGAAGAAATTGAGCTTTTAATTGAAATCGGAAATGAAGAGGATGATTTAAGCTATTTAAAAGAAGCAAGGGATTTATTTAAACAACTTAGTGATGACACCGGAAATATGAATCTTGAAACCCTTTTATCAGGTCCTTACGATAAAAACAATGCAATCATTTCCCTTCACGCAGGTGCGGGCGGAACTGAAGCACAGGATTGGGTTGAGATGCTTTATAGAATGTATTCCCGTTGGTGTGAAAGACGAGGCTTCAAAACCGAAACCGTTGATTACCTTGCCGGTGATGAGGCAGGAATAAAAAGTGTTACAATGGTTGTTTCTGGACTTAATGCTTACGGTTACCTGAAGGCAGAAAAGGGCGTTCACCGTTTAGTCAGAATTTCCCCCTTTGATGCATCGGGAAGAAGACACACCTCATTTGCATCTCTTGATGTTTTACCCGAGCTTGATGATGATGTTACGGTAGATATAAATCCTGACGAAATAAGAGTGGATACCTTCCGTGCTTCGGGAGCAGGCGGTCAGCATATCAACAAAACTGACTCTGCCATAAGAATAACCCACTTCCCTACCGGTATCGTTGTATCCTGTCAGAATGAAAGAAGTCAACATAAAAACCGTGAAACGGCAATGAAAATGCTTAAGGCAAAGCTTCTTGAAATCAAAGAGCAGGAGCAAAAAGACAAGCTTTCCGATATTCAGGGTGAGCAGATGGAAATCGGCTGGGGCAGTCAGATACGCTCTTATGTTTTCCACCCTTACAATCTTGTAAAGGATCACAGAACAAACTTTGAAATGGGAAATATAAATGCGGTTATGGACGGAGATATTGACGGATTCATCAATGAATTCTTAAAATTCCGTCTTGGAAAGTAAAAGGAGGCATTTAATATGTTTGATAAACTGGATTTTCTTGAAGATAAATATAATAAGCTGAATGAAACAATTTCCGATCCTCAGGTTATTGCCGATCAGGAAAGATGGAGAAAGCTTATGAAGGAGCAGAAGGAGCTTACTCCTATCGTTGAAAAATATAAGCAGTACAAGGCTGCTAAGGATACAATTGCCGAGGCAAAGGAGCTTCTTTCCACCTCCCTTGAAAAGGACTTTAAGGAGCTTGTGGAAATGGAAATGGAGGAAGCTAAAGAGAATATAGCCGTTTACGAGGAGGAGCTTAAAATTCTCCTTCTTCCCAAGGACCCGAATGATGACAAGAACGTTATCGTAGAAATAAGAGCGGGTGCAGGCGGTGATGAAGCGGCTCTTTTCGTTGGAGACTTATACAGAATGTATTCCATGTATTCCGACCAGAGACGCTGGAAAACCGAGGTTTTATCCGAAAGTCCTACAGGTATCGGCGGCTATAAGGAAATTTCCTTTATGGTTTACGGTGAGGGTGCATACTCAAGGCTGAAATACGAAAGCGGTGTTCACAGAGTTCAAAGAGTTCCCGAAACCGAGTCAAGCGGAAGAATTCACACCTCTACCGTTACTGTTGCGGTTTTACCCGAAGCGGAAGAGGTTGACGTTGACATAAATCCCGATGATATTGAAACCGATACACTTCGTTCCTCGGGTGCAGGCGGTCAGCATGTAAATAAGACTGAATCCGCTATCCGTCTTACCCACAAGCCTACCGGTATTGTTGTTATGTGTCAGGATGAAAGAAGCCAGCATAAGAACCGTGATAAGGCTATGAAAATTCTTCTTTCAAGAATTTATGATTTGAAGATGGCGGAGGCTCACGAAAAGGTTGCCTCCGAAAGAAAAAGTCAGGTTGGTACAGGTGACCGAAGCGAAAGAATCAGAACCTACAACTATCCTCAGGGAAGGGTTTCCGATCACAGAATCAAGCTTACCATCAATCAGCTTGAAAATACTTTAAACGGAAATCTTGATGATTTTATAGATGCATTAATTACTGCCGATCAGGCGGAAAAGTTAAAAAACCAGGAAAACTAAAGGGTGATTGATATTTTTACCGAAATAATCAGAATAAACGGCGAGGACGAGCTTTATAAGCTTGACAAGGCTTGTGAAGCTATCAAAGAAGGTCAGGTTGTTGCAATTCCCACCGAAACTGTTTACGGACTGGGAGCAAACGCATTTTCCTCCGATTCTGCAAAAAAAATATATGAGGTTAAGGGACGCCCCTCGGACAATCCTCTTATCGTGCATATTGCCGAAAAGCAGGATGCCAAGGAAATAGCTTCATATTTACCCGAAAGCTTTTATAAGCTGGCAGATGCATTCTGGCCGGGACCTTTAACTATGATTGTAAAAAAAAGCGAAAAAATTCCTTACACGGTTACTGCAGGTCTTGATACAGTCGGAATCCGTATGCCCGATAATGAATGCACAAGATATCTTATAAGAAAATCAGGATGCCCTGTTGCGGCTCCAAGTGCCAATATATCAGGCACGGTAAGCGCAACCGATGCTAAATATGTGTATGACGATTTCAACGGAAAAATTCCTTACATAATTGACAGCGGCAGCTCAAAAATAGGACTTGAATCCACAGTTATAAATCTTACTCTTACACCTCCTGTTATTTTAAGACCCGGCAGGATTACCTTAGAGGAAATAAGAGAGTATATACCGGATGCTGTTTATCACGATTCTCTGATTGAGGAGGAAGAAGAGGTTATAAACCCTGCATCACCGGGAATGAAGTATAAGCATTACAGTCCCTCCTGCCCTGTTGTTCTTATTAAAGGAGGCTTAAGCACCGCTGAAAGGTATATCCTTGATAAGATTGAAGATAATGAGGCTGTTTTATATTTTTCCGAGCAGAAAAAAATTGCTCATATCACACCTGACTTTTGTCTTGGAAGCTACGGTAGTTTATCAAAATGTGCCGAGCTTGTATTTTCTCACTTAAGAGCGGCGGATAAGGCAGGCTATAAAAAAATATATATAACCGGCGTTCCCGAAAAGGGACTTGGCCTTTCCATTATGAACAGACTTAAAAAATCCGCAGGCGAAAATGCTGTTCAGCTTAGAGATATCGTATTTGTCTGCACGGGAAATACCTGCCGAAGCCCTATGGCGGAATTTATATTAAAAAGCTACAATATACCCGATATGTACGTTAAGTCAAGAGGCCTTGACGTGTGCTGCAGCTCAGGAATGGCTTTTAATTCTCAAAAGGCTCTTAAAGATAATGATATCCCCTTCTCTGATTTCCACTCCTCACAGCTTACCTACGGGGATGTGGCGGATGCCGATAAGGTTTATACCATGACCGATTCTCAGAGAAGAATTATTATAAGCGCGTTTCCGGAATTTAAGGATAAAATCCTGACTCTTAAGGAGAATTCCGATATTGCCGACCCTTATATGCACTCCATGGATTTTTATCAGGTAACCTTTGATGAAATCAGAGCAGCAATCGAAAAGAGGTTTAAGGATGAATTATAAAATATCTCCTTTGAGTTATGAAAATATTGACGGGGTATTTTCGGTAGAGCTGACATCATTTGAAAACCCCTGGTCAAAGCAGGCCTTTATTGATGAAATAAACAACCCTCTTGCCAGATACTTTGTTCTTGAGAATGAAAATGAAGTAATAGGCTATGCGGGGCTATGGCATATCATTGATGAGGGACATATTACAAATATTGCCGTAAAGCCTGCCTTCAGAGGTCAGGGCTTATCAAAGCTTCTTATGAATGAGCTTGTTGATTATTATAAATCTAACTCCCTTGTGTTTCTTACATTGGAGGTTCGAGAGTCAAACCTTGTTGCACGAAGGCTCTATGAGAGCTACGGCTTTAAAATAATCGGAGAAAGAAAAAAATACTATCAGAATAATGAAACTGCTGTTTTATACAGCCTGGAAGGATAAATTATGAGTAAGCTTATTATGGGAATTGAATCATCCTGCGATGAAACCGCCTGCGCTATAGTCAAGGATGGCAGAGAGGTTTTATCGAATATTATTTATTCCCAGATTGATGTTCACAAGGAATACGGCGGTGTGGTACCCGAGCTTGCATCCCGTCTCCATATTGAAAAAATTTCATACGTGGTCGATATGGCTCTTGAAAAGGCAAAGGTTACATTTGATGATATTGATGCAATAAGTGTTACCTACGGTCCCGGACTTGTGGGTGCACTTTTATGCGGAGTTTCCTATGCAAAAAGCCTTGCCTATGCTCTTAACAAACCTCTTGTGAAGGTACATCACATTAAGGGACATATTGCAGGAAATTATTTAACCTATCCTGATCTTAAGCCACCGTTTCTCTGTCTTGTTGTATCCGGCGGACACAGTCACATTATCGAGGTCAGGGATTACAATCAGTATAACATACTTGCCAAAACAAGAGATGATGCTGCAGGTGAAGCCTTTGATAAAATAGGAAGAGTTTTGAACATCCCCTATCCCGGAGGCGCTACCATAGATAAAATAAGCTATCAGGGAGATAAAAAGGCTATTGAATTTCCCCGTGTTACCTTTGATGGTTCCTTTGATTTTTCCTTCAGCGGAGTTAAAACCGCGGTTATAAATTACATACATAGAATTCTTAAGTTCTGCCCGGAGCTTGATAAAAAAGGATACGAAGAGGTTATTCTTAACGAGGTGTTAAACGGAAACGGTGTAAAGCAGCATAAAAAGGATATTACAAAGGCTGACATACTTGCATCCTTTACCGAATCCGTTACATCAATACTTTGTGATAACACTTTAAAGCTTGCAAAGGAAAAAGGCTACAAGCAAATAGTTCTTGCCGGCGGAGTTGCCTGCAACAGTCATTTAAGGAATAAGTTTGACCTTGAATGTAAAAAGCTTGGTATTGATATAAGATACCCGGAGCCCATATACTGCACTGACAACGCGGCAATGATTGCATCCATGGGATATTATCTATACAATGAAAGCTGCTTTGCAGACCTTAATCTTAATGCAGTTCCGTATATAGACATTGAAAACAGTTGAAAAAATAAAATTTTAACATATAAATAATATTTAAAAAGAGGTTTTAAAGATGAATGACGCAATACAAAATGCCTGTGAGCATTTTAAAAAGGTACTTGAGGACCAGCTTAAAAGAGTTGAGCTTATTAACTCAAACAAGGAGTTTGTTGATTTTGACAAGCTCGACACAATAGTTATAGGTATATGCGGCGGTGACGGAATCGGCCCCCGTATTACCGGTGAAGCTCAGAGAGTTCTTGAGTTTTTGTTAGAGGATGAGGTTAAAAAAGGAAGAGTTAAATTCAATATAATTGATGACCTCACCATTGAAAAAAGAGCTGAGCTTAATGTGGCTATTCCACCTTCGGCACTTAAAGAGCTTAAGAAATGTCACGTTATATTAAAGGGACCTACAACTACTCCAAGAGCCGGAGATCCCTGGCCGAATGTTGAAAGTGCAAACGTTGCTATGCGTAAGGAGCTTGACCTTTTTGCCAATGTAAGACCTGTAAAGGTTAAGGAGCAAGGAATAGACTGGACCTTTTTCAGGGAAAATACCGAGGGCTCCTATGCGGTAGGCTCAAAGGGTATTCACGTAAATGACGATCTTGCCATTGACTTTTGTGTTACAACCACTGAGGGTACCGAAAGACTTGCACGAGCTGCATTCGAATATGCTAAAAAGAACGGTAAAAAGAGAGTTACCATAGTTACCAAGGCAAATGTTATAAAAACCACCGACGGTAAGTTTTTAAAGCTTTGCTATGAAATGGCAAAGGAATATCCCGACATTCAGGTGGATGACTGGTATATTGATATTATGACTGCAAAGCTGGTGGATGAAAAGAGAAGAAATCAGTTTGAGGTTGTTATTCTTCCTAACCTGTACGGTGATATTATTACTGATGAGGCGGCAGAATTTCAGGGCGGAGTCGGAACTGCAGGCAGTGCAAATTTAGGAAAAAAATATTCAATGTTTGAAGCTATTCACGGTTCGGCGCCGAGAATGGTTAAGGAAGGCAGAGATATTTATGCAGACCCATGCAGCATGTTAAGAGCAACAGTTATGCTTTTAGAGCATATCGGCTATACCGATAAAGCAAGCAAACTTGAAGAAGCGCTTAACATTTGTATGTTTGATGAGAAAAAGGTTAAGATTACAGGCAGAGATACCGGTGCAACCTGTAAGGAATTTGCCGACTATGTAATGGAAACTATTTCAAAAATATAAAAAAACGCCTGTGGCATTTTAAGGCGCGAAAGGATTTTTAGATTTATGAGAAGTGAGAAAAAAATTTCAGAGGCAGTCATAAAAAGACTCCCCCGTTATTACCGTTATCTTGGAGATTTACTTTCAGAAGGAGTAGAGAGAATTTCATCCAAGGATTTAAGCGAAATGATGGGCTCCACCGCTTCCCAGATAAGACAGGATCTTAACTGCTTCGGTGGCTTCGGCCAGCAGGGCTACGGATATAATGTTCCTGTTCTTTATGAGGAAATAGGCAACATTTTAGGCACAGACAAGGAAAACTCGGTTATTATTCTTGGTGCAGGTAATCTTGGGAAGGCCATTGCCAACTACACCAATTTTAAAAAGCGCGGGTTTACTATCAAGGCAATTTTTGACAATAACGAGAAAATTATCGGCACAAAAATCAATTCCGTTAAGGTACTGGATATTAAAAACCTTGAGAATTTTCTGAAAGACAATGAGATTGACATAGTTGTTCTTGCCATTCCTGCTGCAGGAATAAAGAGCGTGATTGACATTGTGGTTAACTCCGATATAAAGGGTATATGGAATTTCTCTTATCTTGACCTTAAGGTTCCCAAGCACATTGCAATGGTTAACGTGCATTTATCCGACAGCCTTATGACTTTATCGTATAAAATAAACAAAAACAAATAAAAATAACTGTATAACAAAAACCTCTGATAAAACATACTCAGAGGTTTTTTTAAAAAGGATGATTTTATGAAAAAGAAAGCCCTGGAATATGCAGAAATTATAATAGGAAGTATTTTATTCTCCATTTCGGTTATATGGTTTGCCGACCCTATGGGGCTTGTTATCGGCGGAATATCAGGTATTGCAATTATCGTTAAAAGCTTTACCGATATCCCCTTATTTATAACCAATCTTGTGCTTAATGTTCCTTTATTTTTAATTGCGGTAAAGCAAAGGGGCTTTAAATTTATATTTAAGTCACTTCTTTCGGTTTTACTTATAACCCTTATGCTTGAAGCCTTGACCTTTATTAAAAATCCACTTTCGGTAGCGGATGACATTCTTCTTACAGCTCTTTTAACCGGCGTATTTTCCGGTGCGGGGCTTGGTCTTATTTTCCGTTCGGGAGCAACCTCGGGCGGAACCGATATGCTGGCTTCAATTTTTAAATTTATAAAGCCACACTTTGATATGTCACGATTACTTCTTATTATAGACGGAATTATAATTATTTCGGGAATGTCGTTTTTCGGAGTTTCAAAGGGGCTTTATGCGGTAATTGCGGTGGTAATATCAACCCTTATAATAAACTTTATTCTTGATGGAACTCATTTTGCCAGGGGTGCTTTTATACTGTCGGATAAATACGAAGAAATATCAGAGGCAATATTTAAAGAGCTTGAAAGAGGAAACACGGGAATAAACGTTAAAGGGATGTATACCAAAGAAGAGAAAAAAATGCTGTTTGTAGTGGTTAATCCCAAGGAAACGGTAAAACTTCAACAAATAGTAAAAAATATCGACCAAAAGGCATTTATGGTCATTTACGACGTGCGTCAGACATTGGGTGAAGGTTTTTTTGATTTTAAGGAATTAGAAAATAAATTATAAGAAAAACACTTTGGATAAAAATAGTATCCAAAGTGTTTTTATATACATTTTATTTATCAAATATTTTTCTGAATATGGGACAAAGCTCCTTTGCTATTCGATAAAATCCTAAATCGTTAGGATGACTGTTATCCACCGTGCATTCATGCTGATCCTCTGTGCCGAATACCGTTGCGCCGTCAAGGAAATACACATTTTTATCCCCTTCCTCAACAGCTTTTAGGTAGGTTCTCATAACAATAAAGTTTCTTTCAATCAGATCTCTTGAAGGCTTATCTGTGCCGTAATACTGAAAAGCGCCTCTTTTTCTGGAGCTGTGATAGCTTATAATTATAATCGGCAAATCAGGATTTTTTTCTCTTACAATTTTATAAAAATTATAATGAGTTGCTTCAAGGTGTTCGCTGGTTGGTGCATTTGCATCATAATCCATAACAAATGCAGTCATTTTTTTGGTTGCAATATATTCTGCAATTTCCCTTTCACCTAAAGCGCTTCCCGAAAAGCCTAAGTTAACAAAATCTGCATTTAACCATCTTGAGATAAATCCCATATAGGTATTGCCCGGTCGTGATGCACATCCGCCCTGAGTAAGAGAATTTCCGTAGTAATATATGGGACCGATATCATAATCAACGGGAGCATAAAGATGACATCCCTCTTTAATGCCTATTTTTATGGAATTAACACCGTTATACAGCGGCAGATTAAGTAAAACCTCATGCTCTTCAAAGTCGCTTACTGAATTTAATTCAAAATAACCCGAATAAACTATATCACTGCTTCCCCATGGTGGCATAAAGGTTTTATAATACTGATAGTTGGATTTTCCTCTTTTTGCTATATACATATCCACACCCGAATGGCCGGTTGACGGCATATGAGGCATATTGATAGATTCGGGCAGTTCAACTATAATCGCAACATAAGGAGAATCAGTAGCAAATTTTATTCTTCCTCCCGATGTATTACTGAGAAGCTCCTTTACCCCATCATTAACATTTAAATCCTTAAAAAAAGATGGCAGACGAGTAAATTTTTTACCTTCCTTAAGATAAAGCCCGTTTATAACAAAAGGATCGTCAAAGCAATCAAAAAATTCAACATCATGAGGAACATCCATATTAACTGCAAGATTTTCATCAATTTCATATAATTTCATTTAATTCACCTTCCTTTTATATTATATCAACCAATTATTACATAGTCAAGAAAATGAGCCGTATTATCATTTAAAAATATATTTAAAAACCGCTTTGATTTTCAAAGCGGGTCAGCGTGTCGATAAACCTATCGACACGCCGGCAGACTGTGAAAAAGGAAGGGATATTTTATCAAAATGAATGCAGACAGTACAAAGGTACGGCAAGGCTCATTTTGATGAAAAACAAGTAATGGTAAGGGTTTCTCGATGATACCCTTACCATTAATTTTAAATATTCACATATTAAATTTTTCTGATTTGAGATATTGTTTTATTTTTTCTTGCGGTAGACCGGACTTTTTCGACTGTCTGAAACGCTTTGATTTTCAAAGCGTTTTTAAATATTATATTCTTTTTTCGGCTATTTCAACAAGTACATCATTTAAGAAGTCGGAAGCGGAAACTGCGCCCTTATCCCCTTCTTTTCTTGAACGAACTGCAACCTTGCCTTCTTCCATTTCCTTATCGCCCACTATAAGCATATAAGGAACCTTTTCAAGCTGTGCTGCTCTTATCTTGAAACCAATCTTTTCATTACGGGTATCAACCTCTACGCGCATACCGTGCTTTTTAAAGGTTTCGGCAACCTCGTTTGCATAAGCGTGATGAGCGTCTGCAATCGGAAGAATCTTAACCTGAGTAGGTGCAAGCCAGGTTGGGAATGCGCCTGCATATTTTTCGATTAAAAGGGCAAGAGTTCTTTCATAGCAACCGATTGATGTTCTGTGGATAATATACGGATTTTTCTTTGTACCGTCACTGTCAACATATTCCATACCGAATTTTTCAGCAAGAAGCTGGTCAATCTGAATTGTAATAAGTGTGTCTTCCTTACCATGAACATTCTTTATCTGAATATCAAGCTTAGGACCGTAGAAGGCAGCCTCACCGATACCCACCTTATACGGAATTTCAAGGTGGTTAAGGATTTTTTCCATAATTCCCTGAGCTTCATCCCATTGCTCTGTTGTTCCGATATATTTATCCTTGTTATCGGGATCCCATTTAGAGAATCTGTAGGAAACATCCTCATAAAGCCCTAAGGTCTTAAGCATATAAATTGCAAGCTCTAAACAACCCTTGAATTCTTCTTCAAGCTGGTCGGGTGTACACATAAGATGACCTTCGGAAATTGTAAACTGACGCACTCTTATAAGACCGTGCATTTCTCCCGATGCTTCATTTCTGAAAAGAGTTGAGGTTTCGTTATATCTTAAAGGTAAATCCCTGTAAGAACGCTGTTTATTAAGGTAAGCCTGGTACTGGAAAGGACAGGTCATAGGACGAAGAGCAAAGACCTCCTTATCCTCAGGATCACCCATTATGAACATACCGTCCTGATAATGATCCCAATGACCGGAAAGCTTATATAAATCGCTTTTTGCCATATATGGAGTTTTGGTTAAAAGCCATCCTCTTTCGGCCTCTGTATCTTCAACAAATCTCTGCAGTGTCTGAATAATTTTAGCACCCTTGGGAAGAAGAATGGGTAGCCCCTGACCGATAAGCTCGGAGGTTGTAAACAACTCTAATTCTCTTCCTAATTTATTGTGGTCTCTCTTTTTAGCTTCTTCAAGCTGTGCAAGATGAGCGGCAAGCTCGTCCTTGGTAGCAAAAGCGGTACCGTAAATTCTCTGAAGCATCTTATTTTTTTCACTGCCTCTCCAGTAAGCACCGGTTGCAGTAAGAAGCTTATATGCCTTTACCTTGCTTGTGTATGCAACATGAGGGCCTGCACAAAGATCGGTAAATTCCCCCTGCTTATAGAAGGAAATTACCGCATCCTCGGGTAAATCATTGATAAGCTCAATTTTATAGGGCTCATCCTTCATAAGCTCCAGGGCTTCCGCTCTTGGCAGCTCAAAGCGTTCAATCTTTAAATTTTCCTTTACGATTTTTTTCATTTCAGCTTCAAGCTTTTCTAAAATCTCGGGAGTGAAGGCTATCTCACTGTCAAAATCATAGTAAAAGCCGTTATCAACAGCAGGTCCGATTGCAAGCTTAACCGACGGAAAAAGTCTTTTAACCGCCTGCGCAAGCACGTGGGATGCGCTGTGTCTTAAAATCTGAAGTTCATTCATTTCACTCATTTTAATTCTCCTCTTTTTATAAAAAAATATCCCTGAAAAGCCATCAAGACTTTTCAGGGATGCATTAATTTGCACGGTTCCACCCTGATTGCGCTTACGCGCCACTCATTTATCCTTTAACGTAAGGGGTACGGCAAGAATTACTTGTTTCCTTTCACTCTTACGGCTCCGAAGCGGTGTTCACAAAAGCACGGCGGGAAAGCTTTCAGCCAGCGACCTTCCTCTCTGCTACGCCAAAAACCTATGCTACTGTCTTCATCATTGCCTTTAGTACATTTTATCATTTTTATTATTATTAGTCAAGTTTTTTTTATAAAAAAAGCATCTCATCAAGCTGTTCATATTCAAGCTCAGGGTATTTGTTAACAAGCTTTTCTCTTATTGCATCCTCGCTGTAACAGTCATTGGCAGACATTTTTTTAATTTTGCCAAACCCTCTTACATAAAGGAAAACCATTAATGCAAGGAATATAAGAAATCCGCCGGGAGCATCCATGGTAGTACAGCAATGGTTATAAAAGCCGTGAACTATAACCGGTACAAAAAGGCTTAAGAACCTGCTCTTTTTATACCCCTTTGAACGGACTGCATTTATAAGCCCTTTCTCATAAAGCTTATTTTCAGCATCACAAACTCTCTTTTTCATTTGCCACTCGCCGTAATAAAGTCCCATAAATACAGCGAAAAACATATGTCCCGGAACTGAAAGAACAGCTCTCAGGATTCCGTTCATCACTCCGTTGCTTGTCACATACAGGATATTTTCCAGTGCGGCAAAGCCAAGCGACACAAAAATTGAATATATCAAAGCGTCAAAGGTACAGTTGAAATTTTCATTTTTGGAGGTTTTATAAATAAGGATAAGCCATTTTAATCCTTCCTCTACCAGAGCAATTGCCAGCACAAAATAGATAAAATTATAAAGAGAGCTTCCGGCAATCGGACTGAAAACCGCCTCAACAATATCCTCAAAAATTCCTTCCAGTATAGCGGCAGGAATACAGCTTAACACTCCGAACAAAAACAGCACGGACAAAAGCCCCTTTGGCTCCTTTTCGACCTTATCCTTGGAATATACATATCCGCAAAGGATAAAAGCAGGTAATAATGCAAGCAATATCAGATAAATCATAGTTATTTTCTCCTTAATTTTTTTCGGTAATACGGAGGTTAAAGACTCATTAAGGGATGAAAAATATGAGACATTTTTTAAAACTCCATTTTGTAAAATTCCTTTACAGTATACCATAATTTTCATTACAAGTCAATTAATACAGCTTTTTTTAGTTACATTTATAATAATATGACCTCATACAGCATAAAATAATAAAAAAATGATTGGAGGCTATTATGAAAAGTGAAACAAAAAGTAATATTCTTAAGATAATACTGTTTATTTTAATTCCCATTATCCCCGGCTTTCTTATATCGGTGCCGATTAAGATTCCTGAAAAATATGCCCTGCTTTTAAGACCGCCGCTGGCTCCCCCGTCAATAGTTTTTCCTATTGTATGGTCAATACTTTATATTCTTATGGGAATCGGCTCATTTCTTGCTTATAAGGAAGCTAAGAAAAGAAATGCGGATATTTTAAGTATAGCTGTTCCCTATGGCGTACAGCTTATTTTAAACCTTTTATGGACTCCTGTTTTCTTTGGAATTTCAGCCTTTCTTGCAGGCTCGGTAATATGTGTATTGCTGGTTTTTGCAATAATATGGATGATTCTTGCCTTTTACAGGTTAAGCCCTGTTGCTGCTTATTTGCAAATACCCTATCTTTTATGGAGTATTTTTGCTTCATATTTAAGTATTGCTATATATATTTTAAATTAAAAAGAGAGGCTGTAAATTTATATTTACAGCCTCTAAAACAATTCAGAGGGGATAGGAAAAAATCTTCAGAATGGATAAACTTAGCCAAAATCTTTAAAATTTAAGTTTTTGGTGGTCTGGAGTTTTTTTGCATTCCCCTTTTAATTTTCTTTGCGTATTTCTTTTGGTGATATACCGTATTTTTGCTTAAACAGCTTGGAGAAGAAGGATAATGTGTTAAAGCCCGAATCATAGCATATATCGGTAATTGCACGGTCCGTACTTACAATAAGCTTCATTGCATATTTTAGTCGGATATCGTTAAGATATTTATTAAAGGTTATTTTTATATTACGCGCAAACATCCCTCTTAACACGTTATCCGAGCATCCTATTCTTTCAGCACAGGTTTTAACCGAAATTTCCGTTCTGAAATTCTCCATAACATATAAAAATGCCCGGTTAAGCCTTTCGGCAGGCAAATCATTTTCTTTACTGCTGCTCCCCCACAAAAGAAGAATTATTTCCTCCAGAAGGCACATATTAAATGCATCCGAAAGCTCACTTTTTTCTCTCTCAATTCTCTTCGAAAGTGTCTTTGAAAAATACCCGGAATACTTAAAATCTTCGTCTGACAATCTGCCTGTAAAAGGTATACTCATTACATCAAGTAGCTCAATAAGATTTTTATTTAAGTACGAACAGGGAAAATCAATACGTAAATATTTAAAAGACTTATCACCTTTTAGGCTGATATAATCGGATACCGAAAAAAGACAAAAGCTGCCGCTCTTTACTTTTATATCACAGCCACCGTTAACCGAAAAAAAACCGTTCCCTTCGGTTACTATAAAAGCTGAAAGCCCGGAGCATATAATAAGCTCTGTATTATCCACTGTACATTCGGTTATATTGAGTTTTTTATCCTCATTTAAAATACAATCCATAATTATTCCCTGCAGTTTATTTTTTTTCTGAAATTGTTAGGTGCAATTCCGTATTTTTCCTTAAATACCTTTGAAAAGTATTCCAGAGAGTTAAACCCCGAATCCAGACAAATTTCTTTGATGGAGCGGTTTGTATGACGAATTTTAGAATAGGCATATTCGAGTCTTAGCTTCATTACATATTCCTTGAAGGTTATTCCCAGCTCGGTAGAAAAAATATGACTTAAATGATTTTTGGAATAGTAAAGTGCATCAGCAACCTCCTTTAAGGTAAGCTCCTTATTGAAATTACTCTGGATATAAAGAAGCATTTCCTTTAAGCGGTTGGGAGTGTTTTTTATGTTGTTATTTTTTATATTTTCACTCATCAGTATAAAAGTCTGCTTTATAAGATTTATACACATTAAATCCTTTCCCTGCCATTTTTCCCTGTCATACTGAGAAAGAAGAACACCGAAAAGCTCTTCTAATTCAAGACGCTTTTTCCCGTTAAGATGAATATTTACGGGGCATAAATTCAGGTTAAGGATATCGGAAAGATACTGTATATAAAAGTGATAGTCAATCTTAATTCGTAAGTATTCACATTCCATATCTTCATCCGGAGAGATTTTGTGAAAATCAGTCGGAGATAAAAGAGCAAAATCACCCTTTTCGAAGGGATATTCAACAAAATTTATATTATGTATGCCACGCCCTTTATTGAAATATATCATTTCATAATCACGGTGCCAGTGCAGATGCTTAAATAATATATCACGGAAATTATTACAGCATTTTACCGAATACAGCTCGTCTATCGGCATACACTTTAAATAAACCTCGTCCATATCTATTCCCCCTCCCCTACAAGTTTAGCTGAAATGAAATTTTTTTACTTTATTTTTTTGAATTATAAGTTAATATTTTATACGATTTTATACATAAAGGGGATGTTAAAAAACTCCGAACCGCAAAAAGTGAAATATATCAATTACTAAGCTTATAAACTTTTATATTATGATACAAAGTTTCCGGCTGAATTCGTACGTTCCTAAGTTTTTTCCATCCCCTAAAAGTTGGGGTGTTTAAAAATTGACTTTTAAACACCCTCTTTCCTTATTATTTATTTGGTATAACAGTACCTACTATTTCTGAAATATTTTCAAGCTTATTAGCCTCGGTATATTTTCTTAAGCCCTCTACTATATTCGGAGCAGTGAATGGGTCAATAAAATTAGCGGTACCAACGGATATAATATCCGCACCTGCAATCATAAACTCAACTGCATCCTCCCAGTTTGATATTCCTCCCATACCAATTATGGGAAGCTTAACGGCATTTCTTACCTGCCATACCATTCTTACAGCAACCGGCTTTACGCAGGGACCCGAAAGACCGCCCATATTGTTAAAAAGCACAGGACGCCTTGTATTGATATCAATTCTCATACCTAAAAGAGTATTGATTAAAGAAAGAGCATCCGCACCGCCTGCTTCGGCAGATCTTGCAATTTCGGTTATATCGGTAACATTCGGTGTAAGCTTTACTATTAAAGGCTTACGGCAGTGTTTTTTTACCTCACCTGTTATTTCCTCAACCATTTTAGGATCGGTGCCAAAATTAAGACCGCCTTTTTTGACATTGGGACAGGAAATATTCATCTCAATCATATCAATTGATGAATCGGAGAGGATTTCCACCATTTCACAGTATTCCTCAACGGTGTTTCCCGAAATATTTGCAATAAGATTAGTATCAAATCTTCTTATATAAGGAAGCATATCATTAACAAAGGTCTGAACACCGGGATTCTGAAGTCCGACACTGTTTAATATTCCCATAGGAGTTTCTGCAATTCTTTTGGGAGGATTTCCCTGACGCGCTTTAAGAGTAAGACCTTTAAGTGCCATACCGCCTAATTTGGATACGTCATAGTATTTATTATACTCTGTACCAAAGCCAAAGGTACCTGAGCTGGTTATTACAGGATTTTTGAATTCAACGCCGCAAATTGATGTTTTTAAATTACTCATAGTATCACCTCACTTGCGTTAAATACAGGACCGTGACTGCAAACATGCGCATAAGTATAGCCTTCCTCGAGTTCACTGTCCTTAACTGGAGTTGCACAGCAAAGACATGCACCGATTCCGCAGCCCATTCTTTCCTCAAGAGAAACCTCGGTAAAAATTCCTTTTTCTTCGGCAATTTCCTTTATTGCCTTAAGCATAGGCATCGGACCGCAGGCAAAAATCGCATCTACATCTCCTGCCTTTATTACCTCCATAAGAACATCGGTTACAAGCCCCTGTCTTACATAGCTTCCGTCATCAGTTGTTATATAAAGATTAGCACAGATCTTGTTAAAATCCTCCTCAAGGGTAACAAAGTCTTTATTTCTGAAGCCTAAAATTGCATCGGCATTTTTTAAAATTTTAGCGGTCTGAAGAAGCGGATATATTCCGATCCCTCCGCCGATAACAACGGGATGCTTATATTCCCTGTCAACGGAAAATCCGTTACCGAGAGGGCCTAAAACATTAAGCTTATCCCCTGCCTTGAATTTCGAAAGTGCCTCGGTACCCTTGCCTCTTACCTGGAAGATAAAGCGAAGGGTATTATTCTTAACCTCGCAGATGCTTATGGGGCGTCTTAAAAACACGCTGTTATCACATTTAACATGAATAAACTGACCTGCTTTTGCACCGCCCATTTTATTGTCTGCATCAATGATAAATTCAAAGATACCGTCGGCAATTTCCTTTTTACTTAAAATTTCTGAAATTATTACTTCACTGATAGCCATATAAATCCACCTTATATTGTAGTAATATCAATAATTGACGGGTCATTATTGTTTTTCTTTTTATCAAGAAGAATTTTACCTACCGCTCTTGCAGTATCTAAAGATGTAAAGCAAGGGATACCGTGCTCAACTGCAAGTCTTCTGATTTTGAAGCCGTCGGTTTCCTCCTTACGGCCTCTTGTAGGTGTGTTGATAATTACATCAAATCCGTTTCTTCCCATTATATCAATTACATTATTTTCTCCGTCTGCAACCTTTCTTACAACGCTTGCGGCAATAAAATGATTATTAAGTACATTTGCAGTACCTGCAGTAGCATAGATATCAAAGCCAAGCATTTCATAAATAGCTGCTATATCAATTATTTCCTGCTTATCATTATCCTTGACGGATATAAATATTTTACCCTTTTCCTTAATGTTTATGCCTGATGCAACAACACCCTTGTAAAGAGCCTCGTCAAAGGTTTTTGCAATACCTAAAACCTCACCTGTGGATTTCATTTCGGGACCTAAGGTTGCATCAACACCATGAAGCTTTTCAAATGAGAATACGGGAACCTTTACACAGGAGTATTCGCTTTCTTTATAAATACCTGTTCCGTAGCCTAAATCCTTAAGAGGTGTTCCTAAAATAACCTTGGTTGCAAGGTCAACCATCGGTACTGTTGTTACCTTACTGATATAAGGAACTGTTCTTGAAGAACGTGGGTTAACCTCGATAATGTAAACCTCATCGTTATATATAACAAACTGAATGTTTACAAGCCCCTTTACATTAAGAGCCATTGCAAGTGCCTTTGTATAGTCATAGATTACCTTTTTAAGTCTGTCGGAAATAGTTTTTGCAGGGTAAACCGATATACTGTCGCCCGAGTGAACCCCTGCTCTTTCAACATGCTCCATAATACCCGGAATAAGTATATCCACACCGTCACAAATAGCATCAACCTCTACCTCTTTACCCAAAAGATACTTATCTATAAGAATAGGATGCTCTTTTAACTCGGATTGAGAGGTAATAATTTTCATAAACTCTTTAATATCATTATCACAGTATGCAATTTCCATCCCCTGACCGCCAAGAACATAGGAAGGACGTACCAATACGGGATAACCTAATTTATTGGCAACGGATAATGCCTCCTCCTCGGTAAACACGGTATCGCCCTGGGGACGCTTGATATTAAGATTTTCTAAAATTTCATCAAACTTTTCTCTGTCCTCGGCAGCGTCAATATCTTCAAGCTTGGTACCTAAAATTTCAACACCCAGCTCGGTCAGAGCCTTGGTAAGCTTGATTGCAGTCTGACCGCCGAACTGAACGATTGCACCGTCAGGCTTTTCGGTATTTACAAGATGCTTCATATCCTCCTTTGTCAAGGGCTCGAAATAAAGCTTATCCGATGTATCAAAGTCGGTACTTACGGTTTCAGGATTATTATTGGCAATGATTGTTTCATAGCCCTCTTCTTTAAGAGCCCATACACAGTGTACCGAGCAATAGTCAAACTCAATACCCTGACCGATTCTTATAGGACCTGAACCAAGAACCAGAATTTTCTTTTTATCTGTTCTTACACTTTCATTTTCTTCATCATAGGTAGAATAGAAGTAAGGAGTTTCCGCTTCAAATTCACCTGCACAGGTATCAACGATTTTATAAACAGCCGGTTTGTCAAATTCGCATTTTTTACCTGCAAGAAGCTCAATAACCTCATTTAAAAAGCCCATCTTTTTAGCCTGTATATAGGTTTCTTCATCAAGGCCTGCTTTTATCTTTTCCTCCATATCAATAATGTTTTTAAACTTCTTTAAGAAGAATAAATCCATTTTGATTTTTTCGGAAATTTCCTCTATGGTTACGATGTGACGTCTTAAGCCCTCACAAATAGCAAATATTCTTTCATAGTCCATTGTAAAGATTTTTGCTCTTATTTCTTCGTCTGATAATTCATCAAAGGCTTCCAGCCACAAATGCTTAGTTCCTATTTCCAAAGAACGCACTGCCTTTAAAAGAGCACTTTCAAGGTTATTGGAAATTGACATAACCTCACCGGTAGCCTTCATCTGGGTTCCAAGCGCCTTCTCGGCATTTACAAACTTATCAAAGGGGAAACGCGGGAATTTTATAACGCAGTAGTCAACTGTAGGCTCAAAGCAGGCATAAGTTTTCTTTGTAACCGCATTGACAATTTCATCAAGAGTATAGCCGATAGCGATTTTAGATGTAACCTTGGCAATCGGAAAGCCTGTTGCCTTGGAGGCTAAAGCAGAAGAACGGCTTACACGCGGATTAACCTCGATAACCGCATATTCAAAGCTTTCGGGATGAAGGGCAAACTGAACATTACAGCCACCTTCAATTTCCAATGCGGAAATAATATTAAGTGCCGCACAACGAAGCATCTGATATTCTCTATTTGCCAATGTAAGTGCAGGAGCAACAACCACACTATCCCCCGTATGAACACCGACCGGGTCGATATTTTCCATACTGCAGACGGTGATTGCATTATCCTTGGCATCTCTTAATACCTCAAATTCAATTTCCTTCCAGCCTGAAATACATTTTTCTATAAGAACCTGGGTAACACGGCTAAGTCTTAAGCCATTGGTGGTGATTTCTCTTAATTCCTCTTCGGTATATGCAATACCGCCACCGGTACCGCCCAGGGTATAAGCAGGACGAACAATAACGGGAAGCCCGATTTCCATGGCAAAATCCATAGCATCCTCAAGGGTATTAACTACCTTGGAGGCAATGCAGGGCTGATTGATGCTTTCCATTGTATCCTTAAACGCCTGTCTGTCCTCCGCTTTTTTAATGGAGGATACGCTTGTACCAAGAAGATTTATGCCATGTTCTTCAAAGAAGCCCTCCTCGGCAAGCTCCATGGCAAGGTTAAGACCTGTCTGACCGCCTAAGGCAGGAAGCACACTGTCCGGCTTTTCCTTTAAGATAATTCTTTTTACCGTTTCAACATTTAGTGGTTCAATATACACATGGTCTGCTATATTTGAATCGGTCATAATAGTTGCAGGGTTGGAATTTATAAGTACAACCTCCAGACCTTCCTCCTTAAGAGAACGGCAAGCCTGGGTGCCTGCATAGTCAAACTCAGCCGCCTGACCGATAACGATAGGACCCGAGCCTATAACCAAAACCTTTTTTATATTTTCCTTTTTAGGCATTTTCATTACCTCCCATCAAGCTAACAAATTTATCATACAGATAGGAGGTATCCTTATTAACCTCGATTGGCTCCGGATGGAACTGAACCGAAAAAGCCGGTAAGTTTTTATATATTATTCCCTCAACTGTATCATCGTTTATATTTATATGTGATATTACCGCTTCATCCTCATTTATCCCGGATACGGTATACCCGTGATTCTGACTTGTGATATGGGTTCTGCCTGAATCAAGATCCTTAACGGGCTGACTTGACCCTCTGTGACCGTATTTTAATTTTTCTACCGAACCTCCCATAGCAAGAGCCATCAGCTGATGACCAAGCTCAATACCAAACATTGGGACCTTTTTATCCATAAGAGCCTTTATCTCGGCGATAACCCCGGTAAGCTCTTTTGGATTTCCCGGTCCGTCCGAAAGAAGCACTCCGTCAGGCTCCAACAAAAGAACCTCTTCTGCAGTTTTATTATACGGAACAACCGTAATGTCAAGCTTCCTTCTTTTAAGACTGTCAAGTATACTGTCGGTAACACCAAAATCATATACTACAACATGAGCTACGGCATCCTCTGTGGATATTGTAAGCTCGTTTTTTACGGAAACCTCCGCTACAGCATTTTTTATTTCATAAGCTTTAATTTCATCAAGCTCTTTTTCCTTGTCAAATTCGCCGGTAATGATTTTACCGTTCATTGTTCCGTTATCTCTTAAATGTCTTGTAAGAGCTCTTGTATCAATATCGTAAAGTGCAACAATGTTATTTTCTTCAAGATATTTTTCAAAATCCCCTTCGCATCTGAAGTTATTGGGGAAATCGCAAATTTCCCTTACTATTATTCCCTGGGGATAGATTCCCTCTCTTGAAACATCCTCTTTATTTACACCGTAATTTCCTATTAACGGAAAGGTCAATACAACCAACTGACCCTTATATGCAGGGGTGGTTATAAGCTCCTGATAGCCTACCATTGAAGTACAGAATACCACTTCCCCTGTTGCATTTTTTATTTTACCCTTTACCCTGCCGGGGAACATTTTTCCGTCGGCAAGTAACAACATTGCTTTCACTTTACAATCATTCCTTTCTTATGTATCTTTTCCTGATGTTTAATTTATTTTATAAAAGAAATTTCATCTCTCATTCTTATTGCTTCATCACGGGCAGCCTTCGCATAGTCAGCCTCGTCATAGTTACCCTTTTTATAAGCACACATAATTCCTCTTGAGGAATTGATTATTGCACCAAGCCCCTTATCGTCAAAGGCATATTTTATATCATCCGCACCGCCGCCCTGCGCACCGTAACCCGGAACAAGGAAGAAGGTATTGGGATTGGATTTTCTGATTTCCTTTAACTGCTCGGGATAGGTTGCACCCACAACAGCTCCTACTCTTGAATAGCCGTATTCACCAATGGAATCCTTACCCCACATATCAACAAGCTCTGCCATTTTTTCATAGATTTTCTTACCGTCCTTTAACTCAAGGTCCTGTAATTCGCCGCTTGACTTATTTGAGGTTTTAACCAAAACAAATATGGTTTTATCACCGTCAAAGGTACTTACAAAGGGAGCGATTCCGTCAGTTCCCAGGTATCCGTTTACAGTAAGGGAATCTGCACCGAAGGCAGGAGTCTTTACGGTATCGGAAAGCTTTGTTTCACCAAGATATGCGGTTGCATAGGCTTCACTTGTTGCACCGATATCGTTTCTCTTACCGTCCAATATTACATACATGCCTTTTTCTTTTGCATAGTTGATGGTTTCGAGAAGAACCTCTTCGCCGTATACACCGTACATTTCATAGTATGCACTCTGCGGCTTGACTGCCGGCACGATATCGCAAAGGGCATCTATAAGTCCCTTATTGAATTCTAAAATTGCATAAGCTGCACCCTTTAAGGTTTCTCCGTATTCCTTAAAATACTTTGCCTTTATAAATTCGGGAACATAGTCTATTTTAGGATCAAGACCTGCTACAGTCGGGTTTTTCTTTTCGATTATTTTTTTGATTAATGAATCCATTTATATTTCCTCCAATACATCTATACCATCTACAAATACATTTTCTATTTTTGCTTCAAACTTAAAGCCGAAATAAGGTGAGTTCTTACTCTTTGAAACTACATCCTCTTTTTTATATTCATACTCATTATCAACCGATGCAATAACAAGGTCACATACAGCTCCCTCTTTTATTTCACCGCCCTCTAAGTTAAAGAATCTGTGAGGTGTATAGCTCATAAGCTTAATTATTTCGCTTAAGCTCATTCCCTTGTTTTTGTGAAGATAGTGATAAGCAACAGGGAAAGCGGTTTCAAAGCCTATAATACCGTTTAAGGCTTTATCGAATTCGCAGTTCTTTTCATCAATATGGTGAGGAGCGTGGTCAGTACCTATCATATCAATGGTTCCGTCCTTCAGACCTTCAATGATTGCCTCAAGGTCATCATCCTCTCTTAAAGGGGGATTCATTTTTGCATTGGTATTAAATCCCTCACACATTTTATCGGTAAGTGAGAAATAATGAGGACAGGTATCAGCTGTAACCTTTACCCCCTGCTTTTTAAACTCTCTTATAATCTCGACAGCGCCTCTGGTGCTTACATGGGTGATGTGAACGGGAGTGTTTGTATTCTTTGCTATTATAATATCCCTGGCGGTCATAGCCTCCTCTGCGGCTCTGTTTGTACCGCGAAGTCCCAGATAGGTTGACATAAAGCCTTCATTCATACAGCCTCCGTCAACAAGGCTTAAATCCTCTGCGTGAGAAATCACGGGAAGCCCTAACATATTTGCATATACAAGAGCTTTTTTCATTAAAGAGGGATCGCTTACCGGTTTACCGTCATCGGTTACGGCAATTATTCCGGATTTTTGCATTTCACCCATTTCGGCAAGCTCCTCTCCCTTTAAGCCCTTGGAGATCGCACCTGACTGATAAACTCTGATAACAGCCTTATCCTTTATTTTTTTATAAATGTAATCAATTACCGTTTTATTATCGGCAACAGGGCTTGTGTTAGGCATTGCAAGAACCGAGGTAAATCCTCCCTTTGCGGCACTTTTTGAGCCTGATTCAATATCCTCTTTATATTCAAAGCCCGGATCTCTTAAGTGGCAATGGATATCAAAAAGCCCGGGAAATGCAATTTTACCTTCCCCCTCAATTATTTTGTCGTATTTTTCAGTCTTTAAATTTTTGCCGATTTTTTCAATTTTGTCATTATTTATAATTATATCGCATTTCTCTTCCTTATTGAAGTTAATGAGATTTATATTCGTAATTAAAGTTTTCATTTATCCTCACCCTGCCCTTTTCTTGTTAGTAAATACAGTATCGCCATTCTTACCGCAACACCGTTTAAAACCTGCTCGTCTATAAAGGAACGCTCGTGTCCGTATATTCCCGATGTGATTTCCACACCTCTGTTAACAGGTCCCGGATGAAGAATTATTGCATCTTCCTTAGCTAATTTTATTCTTTCCTCGTTTACGCCGAATAAATCAGAATACTCGTCTATGCTTGGAAAAAGCCCCTTCTTTTGTCTTTCAAGCTGCATACGAAGTCCCATAACAACATCTGCACCCTTTATTGCCTTTTCCACATCGGTATAAGCCTTGACATTAAGTCTTTCAATTTCAACGGGAAGAAGAGTTGACGGTGCACATAAGGTTACCTCGGCACCGAATTTGTTAAGAAGATAGATATTGCTTCTTGCAACACGGCTATGTAAAACATCACCGACAATAGCAACCTTCAGACCTTCCAGTTTTCCTTTTTTTTCTATCATAGTGTACGCATCCAACAATGCCTGGGTAGGATGCTCGTTCATTCCGTCCCCCGCATTTATAACCGATGCGTTTACGTTTGCTGCCACAAGATGAGGGGCACCTGCTGACTGATGTCTTATAACAAGGGCATCATTTCCCATCATATCAATAGTTCTTGCGGTATCAATAAGGGATTCCCCTTTTGCCACCGAGGAGGAGGCAACCGCAACATTGGCGGCATTGGCACTTAAATATTTTGATGCAAGCTCAAAGGACAATCTTGTTCTTGTGCTGTTTTCATAAAACAGGGTTATAACGGTTTTACCCTGCAGGTGAGGAGTTTTTTTATTGTTCTTAACAATAATCTCCTTCATTATTCCGGCAGTCTTTAAAATTTCATTTATCTGATCTGCACTTAAATCCTTTATTCCAAGTAAGTCCTTTGGAAACTTCATTTTATATATGCCCCTTTCAGTTTCTTTTTTTATTAAACGGGACTGTATAATACAGCCCCGTTTCATTACTGATTATTCATCCTTTTCAAATACATAGTCGTTGCCGGGTAATACGATATTAAGAACAATACCTAAAATTGAAGCAACTGCAAGTGAAGATAAGGAAATAGTTACTGCGCCGATAGTAAATGTAGCTGCTGAGCCAAGACCTAAAGCAGATACCAAAATGATAGCAGCAATTATTAAGTTTCTGCTCTTTGTGAAATCAACCTTGTTTTCAACAATGTTTCTTACACCTACTGCGGAAATCATACCGTAAAGGATAAAGGAAATACCGCCGATAACTGAAGTAGGAATAAGTGATACAAGTGCTGCAAATTTAGGTGAGAAGGAAAGAATGATTGCAAATAAAGCTGCAATTCTTATTACCTTGGGATCGTATACCTTGGATAAAGCAAGAACGCCTGTATTTTCACCGTAAGTTGTATTTGCAGGACCTCCGAATAATGAAGCAAGTGTTGTAGCAATACCGTCGCCCATTAAGGTTCTGTGAAGACCCGGTTTAGCAATAAAGTTTTTACCAACAGTTGATGATATAGCGGAAATATCGCCGATGTGCTCCATCATGGTTGCAAGAGAAATAGGAATAATTGCAATGATTGAGCTTATAATCAAAGATGTATTTGTCCAGTCAATACCGCCGAATACAGTACCGTTCCATTTAACAGGAATACCAATCCACTTAGCATCAAGGAAGTTCTTTAATGCGCCGTTATCGAAAAGGATAAGTGCGGGATTACCTGCAAGAGCAATATATGAACCGCCGTTTACTTCAATAGTTTTACCGAACAGTAAAGCTAAAATTGCGGCGATTGCGCAGGAGCCTAAAACGCCAAGTAAAATAGGAATGATTTTAGCCATACCCTTACCCCAGATATTGAATACAATGATTATAATCAAAGCTATAACAGCTATTAACCAGTTCTGAGTACAGTTGTTAACAGCACTTCCTGCCAGACCAAGACCGATTGCAATAATAATTGGTCCTGTAACAACAGGTGGGAAGAATTTCATTACCTTGTTGATTCCCACAAGCTTGATAAGACCTGCAAGAACAAGATAAACAAGACCAGCACAAGCAACACCTAAGCATGCATAAGGAAGAAGCTGAGCATTTGTCATACCGTTTGCACCCGAAATTGGTGCAATTGCACCGTAACCGCCTAAGAAAGCAAAGGAGGAACCAAGAAAAGCAGGAACCTCACCCTTTGAAATCAGGTGGAACAGTAAGGTACCAAGACCTGCCATTAAAAGTGTTGTAGCAACATCAAGACCGGTAAGAAGCGGTACTAACACTGTTGCTCCGAACATTGCGAACATGTGCTGGAAGCCCAGAACCACTGTTTTTCCAAGACCAAGTTCTCTGACATCGTAGATGCCGTCATTAATTTTCTGTGACATTTTAAACCCCTCATTTCTTTTATTTTATTTTTTTTGCTCTAAAATAACTACATCCTCACCGTCATGCTCAGAAACCTTAACATGAACTACCTCTTTTTTAGAGGTGGGAAGATTTTTACCCACATAATCTGCGTGGATGGGAAGCTCTCTGTGCCCCCTGTCTATAAGCACTGCAAGCTGAATAAGCTTCGGTCTGCCTAAATCCATAACAGCATCTATTGCCGCACGACAGGTTCTGCCTGTGTATAGCACATCGTCAACAAGAATTATCTTTTTATCCTGAATGGAGAACGGAATATCCGTTCCGTTTAAAATGGGATGCTCGTCCAGTACACTTAAATCATCACGGTAGAAGGTAATATCAAGGATTCCGAAATCCACATCCACACCCTCGTTTTCTTTTATTCTTTCCTTTATCAGCTTGGCAAGTGAAACGCCGCGTCTCTGGATACCTATTAAACAAATATCCTCAAGGCCTTTGTTTTTTTCAATTATTTCGTAGGAAATTCTGGTTGCGGCTCTTTTTATACCCGCGCTGTCAAGAATAAGCTTTTCCATACTGCACACCTCGTTTTTTTAAAAAATAAAACCGCCTATCCTGACGATAGACGGTATTATAATCCCATAGTAAACAAGTATAAAATTTATAATATCGCCTTATCAGCCTCTCCGGACTAATTTAAAGGTCTTTTCATCGTTATTTATTATACTACTATTCTTTTTAAATGTCTATAGTTTTTTTGACAATTTCTCCAGAATTTCGCAAAAATATCCGGGGAGCGGAGCTTCAAAGGTCATCTCCCTGTCGGTAACCGGATGACGGAAGGTTATTTTAAAGGCGTGGAGAAGCTGTCCGTCAAGGTTGAATTTTTGTTTTTTGGGACCGTAAACATTATCTCCCAGTATAGGCTTACCGATATGGGAAAGGTGAACTCTTATCTGATGTGTACGCCCTGTTTCAAGCACACAATGTAAGAGTGTAAAGCCCTCATAACGCTCTTTGACAAAATAGTGAGTAACGGCTTCTTTTGAATTCTTCAAGGTTACTGCCATTTTTTTACGGTCTTTTTCACTTCTTCCGATAGGTGCATTGACAGTTCCGTCCTCCTTAACCTCGCCTATTGCAAGAGCAAGATATTCCCTTCTTGCAGTATGCTCTTTTATCTGCTCCGCCAAAGAAAGATGGGCGCGGTTTGATTTTGCCACAAGTAACAGTCCTGAGGTATCCTTGTCAATCCTGTGGACTATACCCGGTCTTATCACTCCGTTTATTTCGGATAAGGAATCCTTACAGTAGCCCAAGAGAGCATTTACCAGGGTCCCCTCGTAATTTCCCGCCGCAGGATGAACAACCATTCCTCTCGGCTTATTGATAACAAGAACATCCTCATCCTCATAGATAATATCAAGAGGAATATCCTCTGCTTTCACATCCAGGATAACCGGATCGGGTACGGTAAACACAATTTCATCGTTTATTTTAGGCTTGAAGTTGGACTTTACAATCTCACCATTAACGGCTACCAGTCCTTTTTCTATATAATTCTGAATATTATTACGGGTAAATTCGGGAAAAAGCCTGCATAAAAGCTTATCTATTCTTACGCCGCTCTCATCCGCTTTAATTCGTTTCTCTTCCAAATTACTGCTCCTTTGAAAATAAAATTGCCCCGCACAGCAAAATTGCACCGATTACCACAAAGCAGTCAGCCACATTGAAAACGGGATAATTTATTATTCTTACATCAATAAAATCGACTACATAGCCAAGCCTTATACGGTCAATCAGATTACCGATACCGCCTGACATAATAAAAAACAGAGAAAGCTTTATAAGCTTGTTCTGAGGTTTATATTTAATAATGTAAAACAGCATTGCCAGGATAATAAGCAAGGTTACAGCAATGAAAAACCATTGCCTGTTCTGCATAATTCCGAATGCAGCCCCTCTGTTTTCAACATAGGTAAAATAAAGCACATCCGGGATAAGCTCGGTATCCTTTAAAATAAATACTGTTTTAGCAAGATACTTTGTATAAATATCAAGGGCAAGTATTCCGAGAGATATCAAAATATAAATAAGCATATTAATCCTCTTTTTTAAAAGGGGATGCAAAAAACATCCCCTCTTATATCATATAATTATTTTAAAGCCTCTGCACATCTTGCACAAAGTGTAGGATGCTCGCTGTCCTTTCCAACCGAGGTTTTAATCATCCAGCATCTTTCACACTTTTCGCCCTCTGCTGCGGTAACCTTAATTTTAAGCCCGTCAACATCCTCCGAGGAAAGGGCATCATCCGACGAAGCAAGACCTGAAAGCTTAACTTCGGATACAATGAACACTGTTTCAAGATCCTTTTCAATGCTCTTTAAGAATTCATAAAGCTCACCGTCTGCATAAAGACTTACACATGCACCAAGAGAGTGACCGATAATCTTTTCACCTCTTGCAAGCTCAAGTCCCTTTGCAACAGCATCCTTGATTTTCGATATTCTTTCCCATTTTGCAAGTAATTCCACATCGTTAAGCTCTGCTTTAAAGGTCGGCATATCGTTAAACAATACGGAATATGCATCATCGTCTTTAGTATGAGGCATTGCTTCCCATATTTCTTCAGTAGTAAATGCAAGCACGGGAGCAAGCAGCTTAACCAAAGAATCAAGAACAAGATACATAGCGCTCTGTGCACTTCTTCTTGCGAAGGAATCCTTCTTTTCGGTATATAATCTGTCCTTTATAATATCAAGATAGAAATTGGACATATCAACAACACAGAAATTATGAATAGTATGATAAAGAATATGATATTCATAATCTTCATAAGCCTTAAGAGCCTTTTCGGTTATGCTGTTAAGCTTAACAAGTGCATACTTATCAATCTCAAGCATATCCTTAAAGTCAACCATATCGGTATCAGGGTTGAAGTCGTGGATATTACCCAGTATATATCTTGCGGTATTTCTTATCTTTCTGTAGATTTCAGAAATCTGCTTTAAGATATCCTGGGAAATTCTTATATCTGCCTTATAGTCTGAGGAGGTTACCCATAATCTTAAAATATCCGCACCCATTTTCTCACAAACATCCTTGATAGGATCAATACCGTTGCCTAAGGATTTGGACATTTTCTTTCCTTCCCCGTCAACAACCATACCATGAGTAAGAACGGTTTTATAAGGTGCTACACCCTTTGTTGCAACAGCGGTAAGTAAGGATGACTGGAACCATCCGCGGTACTGGTCATTACCCTCTAAATACATATCGGAAACCTGTACGCCTTCTCTTTCCTCGATAACGGATGCGTGAGAAGAGCCGGAGTCAAACCAAACATCCATAATATCGGTTTCTTTTCTGAACTTATCGTGACCGCATTCACACTTAACACCAAGATTTTTAAGGAATTCATCCTGGTCAAGAGTATACCAGGCATTGGAGCCTTCCTTTGCAAAAAGCTCTTTGATTGCATCAATGGTTTTTTCGTTGATAATTGGCTTATTACATTTTTCACAGTAGAAAATCGGAATAGGTACACCCCAGGTTCTCTGACGGGAAATACACCAGTCAGCTCGGTCCTGAACCATTCCGGCAATTCTTTCTTCGCCCCATTCCGGAACCCATTTAACGCCTCTGATTGCTTCAACAGCTTTATCCTTGAAGGCATCAATTGATGCAAACCACTGTTCGGTAGCTCTGAATATAATAGGCTTCTTACATCTCCAGCAGTGTGGATACTGATGGGCAATTTTCACACTCTTAAGCAAGTGACCTGTTTCATCCAATTTAATGGCAATTGCCTTATTTGCATCCTCATATTTAAGACCTGCAAACTCCCCTGCTTCATCGGTCATACAGCCTTTATCGTCTGCAGATACAATGATGGGAAGCTCTTTATAATTCTGGCAAACCAAAAAGTCATCCATACCAAAGCCCGGAGCAGTATGAACACAACCGGTACCTGCTTCCAAGGTAACGTGGTCACCGTTTATTATAAGTGATTTTCTGTCAAGGAAGGGATGCTGACACCAGATGCCCTCAAGCTCACTTCCCTTAACCTCTTTTATAAGACTGTAGTCCTCAATACCGATGGTTGAAAAAACATTTTCAGCCATATCTTTTGCAATGATAAGATTGCCCTTTTCGGTCTTGAATACGCCGTAATCAAAATCTTTATTTAAGCATATAGCAACATTACCCGGAAGAGTCCAGGTGGTGGTTGTCCATATAACAAAATATGCATTGTCAATTCCGTCTAAAACTCCGTTTGCATCATCGCATACAGCAAATTTAACGTATATTGAATAGGTCTTATCTTCCTGATATTCTATTTCAGCTTCTGCAAGAGCAGTCTGACAGTCAGGGCACCAGTAAACAGGCTTTAAGCCCTTATATATAATACCCTTTTTGGCAATTTCACCGAAAACCTCAATCTGACGGGCTTCAAATTCAGGCTGATAGGTAATATAAGGATGCTCAAAGTCTCCGATTACACCAAGACGCTTGAACTGCTCAATATGATTATTGATATAGCCTTCAGCAAAATCCTTACATACCTCTCTGAATTTTACCGGACCTGCTTCAAAACGGTTTACACCCATTTTTTTGATAGCCTGGGTTTCGATGGGAAGACCGTGAGTATCCCATCCGGGAATATAAGGAGTTTTATAGCCTGTCATAGCCTTATGCTTGATAACAATATCCTTAAGGATTTTGTTAAGAGCATGACCTACATGGATATCCCCGTTTGCAAACGGAGGTCCGTCGTGAAGTATAAACAAGGGCTTGTCCTTATTTTTTTCAAGAAGCTTATTGTATATGTCCTTCTTGTTCATTACCTCTAGAAACTCGGGCTCTCTCTTATTAAGATTTCCCCTCATAGGGAACTCGGTTTCAGGAAGATTAAGTGTAACTGAATAATCCTTTTCCATTTTATTTCAATCCTTTCGGCTCTATATTTCAGCTATGATTTTAAGCTGTTCTTCAACAATTGTTCTTAATTTTATCTGATATATTTCAAATTCCTTCTCCAGCGCTTCCTTTCGGGTAACAAGCTCAGATATTTCCTGCTTTGCATTAAGGATAATATCAGCGGCCTTGTTTTCCGCCTCCTTGACAATATTATCGGCCTTAAGTCGGGCGGTTGTTTCCACCTCTGCTGCAATATTGTGAGCAGTAGCAATGGTATCGTGAAGTGCACTTTCAATTTCCTTGTATTCCTTAACTGCTTCGGACAGCATATTTACCTTATCATTAAGAGTTACATTTTGTCTGTACATAGCATCATATTCGCTTGCGATAAGCTCTATGAATTCATCTACCTCGCTTTTTTTATAACCTGCAATACCTGAAGAGAATTCCTTACTGCGTATTTCAACAGGTGAAATCATAAATATGCCCCCTTACATATATTTTTTTATGTTTACAATTATTTTTCCCTTTTTACTTAAACCGCCTTCATTCAGGAAAACAATTTTCCCCTTTCCCTTAAGGGTTATTTTTTCATTTTCCTTAACACGGTAATCCTTTGCCGTAACCACACGTCCGCCGGCGGTTACTTTGCCTGCCGCAATATAATTTATGGCATCGCTTCTTTTTATATTAAAGCCCCGGCTTAATATAAGGTCGAGCCGCAGGGACTCAACGGTTGCCGATACAACCTCACATTTTTCCTCAGCCGATGCAATTTCACCTTCATAGATACTTACACTTACCCCTTTATTACCAACCTTGGTAAGATTGTAAATAATATAGTCGGCAATTTCTGTCTTAACAAAAATATGGCATTTATCGGAAATGAGAATATCACCCACGGTTTCTCTTTTTATTCCAAGCCCCATAAGGGAGCCCAAAAAATCACGGTGAGAAAGCTTATCTATATCTCTTCCCGTAATTTCCAAACAGGTAATGGGAAAGCTTACAGCATCGGTATTCGCCAAAAAAGCAGAAATCACTCTTTCTGCTCCCTCATATCCGCCAAAGCTTATCATCTGAACATCTGTCTGGGATGAAAAGGCGTTTTCTATAAGCTGAGTTTTTTCCTCTCCGTAAAAATCCGAATATGTATTGTAATTTTTATAAGAGGCTTTTAAATAATTATCAAAAAGACGGGAAAGAAGAAGCTTCTCCTCGTCATTTTGTGCGTTATAAAGTACAGTTTCTTTTTTAATCATAGATATCAGTTACTGTACGGAAATACCATCTTGCTCTTTAAAATTTCATCCTTTACATCGCCGCCCATAATACCTACATTATAAGGAGCAATAAGGAAAATACGCTCTGCGATTTTCTGAATGCTTCCGTCAACTGCATAAACCGAGCCTGTAAGGAAGTCTACAATTCTTCTTGCAACCGGAGTTTCAACATTTTCAAGGTTAATAACAACCGGCTTCTTAGCCTTCAGATGGTCTGCAATTTCCTTGGCGTTTTCAAATGAATTGGGAGTATATACAACTACCTTAAGCTGAGTGGTGGTATGAATATTTACCACTTTGTTTTTCTTTGGACTTACCGAATAGGAATCGTTTTTCTTTTCCTTTGGCTTTTCTTCCTTTTCACCGATAGGCTCGATATCTATATTATCGTCCTCATCGCCTAATCCGATAAACTCCAGAGTTTTCTTAAAAAAGTTTGCCATTTCTTTCCCTCCTGATTTATTATAAATACTGCCTTGCACCAAATATCCCGGTGCCGACTCTTATCATATTGGAGCCCTCCAGCACCGCATACTCATAATCTTTTGACATTCCCATGGACAAAATGTCCATATATATATTATCTATATTTTTATTGCTTATGTCAACATAAATTTTATATAATTTTTCAAAATAGCCTCTTGCGGTTACCTCATCAGTAAAAACCGGAGGTATTGACATAATCCCCTTTACCGATAAAAAAGGAATTTCGCTTATCCGGTGAGCAAGCTCAAAAATTTCCGAAAAGGACACACCGGATTTACTTTCCTCCCCTGCTGCATTGATTTCAAGAAGCACGGGAATCACACGGTTAATTTTTTTTGCATGCTTTGAAATTTCATTTGCAAGCTTAACCGAATCAACCGACTGAATAAGGTTTACGCTTTCGGCTATATATTTTACCTTATTTGTCTGAAGATGACCGATTATATCGGCTTTTAAATTATTTGCTTTAAAAAAATCGTACTTTTCAAGATACTCCTGAACACGGTTTTCACCTACATGGGTAATTCCCGCCTCAACAGCCTCCTTTATTTTTTCAATTCCGACTGTTTTTGTAACACCGACTATTTCGATTTCCTCCGGATTTCTTCCTGCTCTTAAGCAGGCATTGTTTACCTTTTCTTTAAGAATCTTTATATTTTCCCTTATCATCAGCTTGCAAAGTCTCCTTCCCGCACCTTTTCGGGATTGATAACCACATAGTCATAAAGTATTATACAGCTTCGCTGGGACTCACCGTCAAGAGTCTTATCCTTTATGATTACATAGTCGCCGTCATAAATAAGCGGCTCAACCTCTATGAATTTATAAAGACTGTCTTTAACCGCATATACACCCTTTTTACCGTCCCTTTCAATGAGGGCGGACTGAGGAAGCTTAAAGCCGGTTTTGGTGTTTTTTATAAGCTCAAACTCAACCTTACCCGAGGTCCATATATTATCAAGGTGCTTGGTTGATTTGATAACCACACAAGCTTCCTTGCCTGATGCTTCGGAAATATATTTTATAATTCCGTCAACCTTACGGTCTGAATTGGTGGTTACCCGTATTTCAACCCATTCATCAACCTCAAGATCCTCTATATCGGAAACGGGGAAGCTTGATACAATATACCACTCATAATTATTTATAATTTTACAAAAGGGCTTTCCCGACTTAACCGAATGAGCTTCCACTTCATCCTCTTTCAGAAGATTTTTATAATCCTTTACCGAAAGAGTCATTATACTCTCAGGAGTAACAAGCTCATCCCAGGGGGTGATTTTAGTGGAAAACATACCGTTTACGGGACTTCTATATTCCTTTTTGCCTCCTGTAAGACCTGCTTCAATTTTATTTATTTCGTCGTTTAAGTTTTCTTCCTTTATTTCAACCTTTACGCCCTTTAATTCCATAAGCTTTTTGTTATAGGCGATTATTTCGTTTTTAAGCTTATAAACATTTTCAAAGTTATTGACATTGGTTTCGGTAATTATCTCGTGAACTGCGTTGTTTATATCCCTGTTTATGGAGGTTACATCGCCCACTATATTTTTTCCCTGCTTTTCATTTGCCTCGGCAAATACGATTTTATCGTTTACCGCTCTTAATTTTTCTCTGGATTCATCGGAGATTTCGCCCGTATATACCGTTGCTATTTTTGCATAGGGAAGAATAAGCTTCCCTTCGCGGCAATTGTAAAGTGCAATACCATCATTTTCAGCTCTGATAAGAGTCTGGGGTGCGCAGATAAGCCCGGTGGATTTGATTTTATTTTCAACCGTTTCCTTATAGACGGTTACGGTTTTTGCCGTATGCGTATTTATATAATACATGGCAAAGCCACCCACAAGAACCGCTATAAGTAATGTTATTCCGAGTATTTTGCCTTTGTAATTCTTATTCATAGTGCTTTTATACACTCCCTTACAGCATTCATTTGTTTTAAAACCGTATTACATTCCTTTATATCTATCCATTTTATTCTTTCATCACGTCTGAACCAGGTAAGCTGCCTTTTAGCGTAACGGCGGGATTCCTGCTTGATTAAATCAACAGCTTCATCAAGTGTTAATTTTCCCGAAAGGTGTAAAAGCAGCTCCTTATAGCCAATTGCCTGCATGGATTTATTCCGGGTAGAATAACCCTTTTCCTTAAGGGATATGACTTCTTCCAAAAGTCCTTTTTCCATCATAATATCCACCCGTTTGTTGATACGGTCGTATATTATTTCCCTGTCGGTATTAAGACCGAAATATGCAAGACTGAAGGCAGGAGGAATATTCTTTGAATTCTTTATCTGCTCAGTCATGGTTATTCCGGTTGTTTTATAAACCTCGATTGCACGGATGACGCGTCTTACATTATTCGGATGGAGTCTTAAATAGGATTCATAGTCAATTTCCTTCAGCATTTCGTGAAGGTATGAGGCACCTTTTTTTTCGGCAATTTCACTTAGCTCCTGTCTTAAAGCCTCATCCGCTTCACCATCGGAGAACTGAACGTTATCTATCAGGGATGAAATAAAAAGACCGGTTCCGCCGACTACTATGGGAAGCTTACCTCTTAAAGTAATATCATCTATTTTTTCATTGGCAAGATCCACAAATTCCTTAACGGAAAATTCACCGTCAGGCTCTACTATATCAATAAGATGATGAGGTATTCCCTGCATCTCCTCCCTTGCGGGCTTGGCGGTTCCTATATTTAATTCACGGTAAATCTGCATTGAATCGGCGGAGATTATCTCCCCGTTAAATTCTTTTGCAATCTCTATTCCAAGGGCAGTTTTGCCCGAACCGGTGGGACCTGCCACGCACACAAGCTTTTTCATAGATTATGTTATCCTTTTAAACTGTTTTTCAATTTCCTTTTTCGGGTAGGCTACGAAAATCGGTCTTCCGTGAGGACAGGTATTAGCATCCTGAAGTTTAAGAACATCCTCAACAAGCTTTGCGATTTCCATTCCCGAAAAGCTCATATTTGCCTTGATTGCACTTTTGCAGGCAAGGGTATGAAGTGCCTTTTCCTGCTTATAGGTAATAAGGCTTTTTTTGTTATCCCTGATTATGTCAATAATTTCAATAATAATATCCGAAAGCTCGGAGGTGGAAATTCCAAGGGGAAGCTCCCTTACTATAATTTCATTTCCCGAGAAGAAATCAATGTCAAAACCAAGACCGGAAAAAACCTCGGTATTTTCCGATACCGTTTCAAGCTCAACCGGGCTTAATTTAACAGTACAGGGTATAAGTAATTTCTGAGTAACAAGCTCTTTTTTTTCGAACTCATTCTTTAATTTATCAAAAAGAAGTCTTTCATGGGCGGCATGCTGGTCTAAAAGATACATTGTGTCCCCTTTTTCGATAATAATATAAGAGGAAAATATCTGACCTATTATTTTATAATCCTTAACCGCTTCAACCTTTTTTTCAGTCTCCGCCGTGAGCACCTGCTCAGGCTTATCACAGGATTTCGTATCCTCAGTTTTCTTAAGGCTTAATGTAAAGGTTTCACCCTTATCAGCCTCTGAGGTTTCTTTTCCATAATGGGCTGACGGCTCCTTTACTTTAGGAACAAGTGCCTCAAATTTAGGTGTATCCACCACATCAAAGCTTTCGTTATATTCTTTTTTGGAAGCCTTTACTTCTTCAGGCTCAGCTTTTTTTAAAAAAGCGTTATTTTCGGGAATAAAGCTGAAGCTTTCACCGGTTTGCTCCGGCTCTTTTTCAATAGCAGGAGCCTTATCCTCCATCCCGGCTACCTTATGGGAATTATAAACCGCACTGTAGATATGATTATATATCACACGGTCATCGGAAAACTTGATTTCCGCTTTGGTGGGATGAACGTTTACATCAACCTCTTTAGGGTCAATTTCAATGCTTAATATGATGAAGGGATATTTGGAAACCATCACCTTCTCTTTTAATGCCTCGTCAACGGCGCTATAGAAAATTTTATTTTTCACTACTCTGCCGTTAACAAAGAATATCTGATTTTTACGGTTGTTGCGAAGTATTTTTTCATTACCTACATAACCTTTTATTTTTATAAAGCCTGACTCATAGTCAATCTTTATAAGATTCTCACATATATCGTGAGAATATATATTTAAAAGATTGGAAAATTCGTTATTGTCACCTGCAGAATACAGACATTCCTTTTTGTTTTTTATGTAAAGGAAGGATATATCGGGGCGGGCAATAATAAGCTTTTCCATAATTTCGGTTATATAACCCGCTTCGGTATTATCCGATTTTAAAAACTTCATTCTTACAGGAGTATTGAAAAATAAATCCTCAATGGTAATGGAGGTACCCACATTACAGCCGATTTCGGAAATATCCTCAATCTCACCTGCCTTTATCACTATACGGGTGCCCTCTATACTGTCCTTGGTTCTTGTTTCCAGAGTAACCTTAGAAACCGCAGCAATACTCGCTAAAGCTTCACCTCTGAAGCCTAAGGTGGCAATCTCTTCTAAATCTGCCTCCTTTGAAATTTTACTGGTGGCGTGTCTTAAAAAACAGTTTTTGGCATCCTCTTTTGTCATTCCCGAGCCGTTATCGGTAACCTTTATAAGAGTTTTACCGCCATCCGAAATTTCAACGATTATACGGTCAGCACCTGCATCTATTGAATTTTCAACCAGCTCTTTAACAGCAGAAGCAGGTCTTTCCAGAACCTCTCCTGCGGCTATCATATTTGAAAGCTGTGGGCTCAGCACTTTAATACATGACATTTTTAAATCTCCTTAGACACTCGTTTATTGACGGTTCTTCACCACTGCTTGGTTAAAATTTAACCTGTTTTGACAGGTCATTTAAAATATTCATTGCTTCTATTGGAGTAAGAGTTGTAACATCAATACTTTTTAATGTTTTAATAACATCACTGTCAACTACCGAGGTAAAGCCTATCTGGGCTTCATCCTCCTTTTTTGGGGCAGGCATATTCTTTAAGGTAATCTCATCTATTGCAAGCTCCTTACTTTCTAAAACGGATACAATTTCCTTAGCACGCTTAACCACCTCATCAGGTACACCCGCAAGCTTGGCAACCTCTATGCCATAGCTGTCATCGGTGCCTCCTTCGATAATCTTACGAAGGAAGGTTATATCGTCCCCTCTTTTTTTAACTGCAATCTGATAATTTCTTACCCCTTTAAGCTTTTCCTCAAGAACGGTAAGCTCGTGGTAATGAGTCGCAAATAAGGTTTTTGCACCTATTTTTTTAAGTATGTATTCAACCACCGACCAGGCAATGCTAAGACCGTCAAATGTTGAGGTACCTCTGCCTATTTCGTCTAAAATTATAAGACTGTTTTTGGTGGCATTTTTTAAAATATTGGAAACCTCATTCATTTCTACCATAAAGGTTGACTGACCTGAGGCTAAATCATCCGATGCACCTACACGGGTGAAAATCTTATCCACTACGGGAAGGGTTGCGCTTCTTGCAGGAACAAAGGAGCCTATCTGACTCATTATAGTAATAAGGGCAACCTGTCTCATATAGGTTGATTTACCTGCCATGTTGGGGCCGGTGATTATCGAAAACGAATTTGAATCCATATCGAGATATGTATCGTTAGGGATAAAGGCACCTGTTGTAACAACCTTTTCTACAACAGGATGTCTTCCATCCTTTATTATTATTTTACCGTCAGTTGATAACAGAGGCTTTACATAGTGATTTCTAAATGCGACCTCGGCAAAGGATATAAGCACATCAAGCTTTGCAAGAGCCTTTGCGGTCTTCTGCATTCTTTCAAGTCGCTTATACATTTCCTCTCTTATTTCAACGAACAGCTCGTATTCAAGATTAACACTCTTTTCCTCTGCACCTATAACAAGGCTCTCTATATCCTTGAGCTTTGCAGTAATATATCTTTCGCAGTTGGCAAGAGTCTGCTTTCTTAAGAAATAATCGGGAACCAGGTTAAGATAGGATTTTGTAACCTCAATGTAATAGCCGAAAACCTTATTGAAGCCGATTTTCAAATTCTTGATGCCTGTTTTTTCCTTTTCCTGGGCCTCAATCTGCAAAATCCAGTCCTTTCCTTCTTTCATGGCGCGACGGAATTCATCAAGATTCTGATTATACCCATCCTTGATAAGATTACCCTCTTTAAGAGAAATGGGCTGCTCCTCCATAAGAGCACGCTCAACAATATCCACTCCATCCTTAAGCTCGTCAAGATTATCGTAAATCTCTTTTAAAAGAGCTGATTTACAGCCTGAAAGCTTTTTCCTTATATCGGGAACAAGCTCAAGTGATTTTTTAAGAGCGATAAGATCACGCCCTGTTGCACTTCTGTAGGAAACCTTACCTGCAAGTCTTTCTATATCGTATACCTTTCCAAGAGCTTCGCTTAAAGCATCTCTTATTTCGCGTTTTTCCAAAAGCTCTTCAACCGCATTATGCCTGTTGGTTATATGAGTATACGACTTTAACGGCATATCAACATAATGCTTAAGAAGTCGCGCCCCCATTGAGGTAGAGGTTTTATCTAAAATTCCAAGCAGGGAACCTGCCTTTTTGTTTTCACGCATAGTGGCAGTAAGCTCTAAATTACGCTTGGAGGAAATATCAATCTGAGCAAAATCCTCATCTTCATAATATTCAAACTTCGAAACGTGCTTAAGCTCATTGAACTGAGTCTGCTCAAGATACTCTATTATTTTATAAAGTGCATAAGCGGACTGTCTGAATTTGAAGATTTGTGATTTTTCAAGCTCCTCGTGGGAAAATCTTCCCCTGATTGTTTCAATGGAATCCTCGGGAATATAATCATCCTCGGGAATTACGTTTATATAAAAGGAAAATCTTAACTTAAGCTCGGTCATAAGCTTTTCATTGGAGGAAAATTTTTCGTTTACAATGATTTCTTTTGGAGAATATTTTGTAAGTTCGCTGATTACATGATAGCCGTAATCGGAGGCAATACAGGGCTTTACAATATTGAGTTCACCTGTTGAAACATCGGCAAAGGTAAGACAAACACCTGTTTCATCCCCATAAACCGAAGCGAGATAGTTATTGCTTTCATCGGGTAACAAGTCGGTATCGGTAACAGTACCGGGGGTAACAACCCTTACTATTTCTCTTTTAACTATACCGGTAGCAGTTTTGGGATCCTCCACCTGCTCGCAGATGGCAACCTTAAAGCCCATTTCGGTAAGCCTGCCAAGATATCCGGATACTGCGTGGTGCGGAATCCCGCACATGGGAGCACGCTCGGGAAGTCCACAGTCTCTTCCTGTCAGAGTAAGCTCTAAGGCTTTTGAAGCAGTAATTGCATCATCGAAAAACATTTCATAAAAATCACCCAGTCTGTAGAAGATGATTTTATCCATATTCTGAAGCTTAAGTCTGACATACTGCTTCATCATAGTTGAAAGCTTATCATCATTAAGTAAATCCTCAAGTATGAATTTGCCCATTTTAATTTTTCTCCTTAAATTAAGATTTCACTCCGCTTAGTGACAGCCTGAACAGCTTGAGCAGGAACCGCCACAGCCACCGTTTGCCGCACCGGATACAATACTCATAATATGCTGATTTAAGATTTCAAAGGTTTTCTGCGCTTCAACATAGTTCTTAATAACATCATAAGCCATAAGCTCGTCAAAGGCGTCATTTATTTCTTTTCTTAATTCTTCGGTTTCTTCCTCGGAAAGCTCTCCGCACTGAATTCTTACAGCGATATCTCTTCTTTTATCGTTATATGCCGCAATCATCTGCTGAGCCTTTTCGTCGTTAGCCTGAATTTCCTCGGTTTCCTTTGCAAGTAAATATTCCTTGCTTGTTTTAATCATTTCCGCAAGCTCCTGCGCTTTTAAAATTAATTCTTCCATTTTTCATTTCTCCTTATATTTTTTATATTTCTTCCCCGATAAGTGCCCAGGTTTGCGCACTTGTGATTTTAACTCTTGCAAGCTCGCCCACCGAAGCAGTTTTTGAGGCAAAATTTACTATTTTATTTGTTCCTGTTCTTCCCGTCATCATATCGGGATTATTCTTGCTGATGCCCTCAACTAAAATCTCATACTCTTTTCCTACATAGGAATCGTTTATCTCTCTTGATATTTTATTCTGAAGCTCTAATAGCTCATTGAAATTTTTATGCTTTTCGGCATCCGTGATACCATCCTCCATTTCAGCGGCAGGCGTACCGGGACGCTTTGAATATATGAAGGTAAAAAGAGTGTCAAACCTGACCTTCTCGACAAGGTTAAGAGTTTCTTTAAAATCCTCATAGGTTTCATTGGGAAAGCCCACGATAACATCACTCGAAAGTGCTATACCCGGGATTTTTTCTTTAACCTTCTCTATAATGGAAAGATATTTTTCACGGTTATATCTGCGGTTCATCTTATCAAGAATCCTGTTACTTCCCGACTGGAAAGGAAGATGGAGATAAGGAACCACCTTTTCACATTCAGCCATTGCATCAATAAGCTTGTCCGAAATATCCTTGGGATGAGAGGTCATAAACTTGATTCTTAAAATTCCGTCAATTTTATTTACCTCTCTTATAAGATCGGCAAAATCAATATCGGCATCAAGGTCATTTCCGTAAGAATTCACATTCTGACCAAGAAGGGTTATTTCTTTATATCCCTTTGATGCAAGGTCCTTTACTTCCTCTATTATTTTTTCGGGAGCACGGCTTCTTTCCCTTCCCCGCACATAAGGAACGATACAGTAGGAGCAAAAGTTATTACAGCCGTACATTACGGATACCCAGGCACGGAATTTATCTTCTCTTAGCTGTTCAACCCCTTCGGCAATAAAGCCGTCACAGTTTACTATGTCAAATTTTCTCTCCCTGTTTTTCAATACCGAATACAGTATTTCAGGAAAACGGTGAAGGCTGTGAGTACCGAAAACCATATCAACATGTCTGAACTTTGATTTGATTTTCTTCGCCACCTCCTCCTGCTGTGCCATACATCCGCAGATTCCGATTACAAGGTCATCTTCCTTAAGCTTGCGGTGCTTAAGAGCGCCTAAATTACCAAGCACTCTGTCCTCAGCGCCTTCTCTTACGGCACAGGTATTGAATATAATCACCTTGGCATCCTCAGGAGAGTCTGTTAATAAATAGCCCATAGCTGAAAGATATGCCTTCAATTTTTCGGAATCGTTTTCATTTTGCTGACATCCGTAAGTTATAACACAGGCGGATAAGCTAAGACCGCTATTAAGTTCTTTTACCCTGTATGCAATTTCCTTTTGTTTCTCTATTTCATTTATGGATACGTGTTTCAAGACATTATCCTCCATAGTATCTTATTAATAATTTATTATAACATAATAATAGCAATTTTACAATAGAAATTAAAATTTTTCCGAATAAAAATTCATATAAAAAAGGGCTGTAAATTTATTTACAGCCCCTAAAACAATTCGGAGGGGATAGGAAAAAATCTTCAAAATGGATAAACTTAGCCAAAATCTTTGATTTTGGGTTAGCCGTCGGATAGCTCTCCGACGGCTAATTTGATAAGTTTCTCTATCAAAATCGTTGATACATCTTGTTTTTGGTGGTCTGGAGTTTTTTTACATTCCCTTTAAAAATCAGAAAAGTATTGCAAGAAGCATTTCTTCTTCTGCACGTTTTCTTTCCGCTTCAGCTTTTCTTCTTGCCTCTTCAAGAAGGCGCAACCGCTCTTCTTCACGGCGTTTCAGCTCTTCCGCACGGCGTTTTTCAGCTTCCTTTCTCAGCCTTTCCTCTTCAAGACGCTTTTTCTCCGCCTCAATACGGCGTTTTTCCTCCTCGGCGGCACGCTTTTTGGCTTCCCTCTCCGCCTTCTCGTCAGGATTAAAGATAAGTGCTTGGGAAATAAGAGAAGGATCCCCTGTCAAATCCGCACGGTTAAGGGCAATTCTGCATATGAAGGAATATTCACTGTCCGAGCTGTCAATCAGCTTAAGATAGCGGATGGCATAGCGGGCAGCAAGAGCGTTATCATCCTCATAAATCAGAAGATAACGAAGACTTTCCTTATGATTCGGATCGGTAAGAATATACTTTTTGAAATATGGCTTTGCATCCTCATCCTCATAGTCAGAGCTATAGAAAATTGCCCACCCCTTTATCCAGGAAGGATACTTATAGCCTCGCTTATCCATAACCTCCATAGTTTCAAATATATCGTCATAATCCATATTGGCAACCTGGGCATACAGAAGGTTGTTATACACATATTCCTCATGAAGCCCCAGCTCCATAGCTTTTTTTGCACTTTCTACCGCCGCATCATAATTTTTAAGCATACGGTGATGCCAGGAGGAATTGGCATAGGCATAGCTTTTCTGCTGGTTATAGTGTATAGCGGTATTATACCAATACACACAGAATTTATAATCCTCGTTTGAGAGTGTCTTAAGACGGGAACGGCTGATGGCAACACGGAAGGCGCCGTCCTTCGACCAGCTTGAAAAATAGTTTGTTTTTTCCACTCCCTCGGTATAAATCTTATTGGCCTTTTCATAATCCTTACGGTCATAATAATAATCGCCCGCATAGAAATAATGGGTGCAGGAATCATCGCGATTGCCTTTATTCACATAGGCACGGGCAATCCACAGGTTTTCATCGGGGGTAAGGCTGTTTCCATTTTGCTTTCTCCACTGTTCCACCTGCTTAAGCTCTTTTATAATTGTATCCGCATGCTCCTTTGCATTACCCGAGCTTGCTAAGATTTCAGCAATCAGGATATTGGTTTCATAGGTATGACTGCACTTTCTTGCCTCATAAGCCATATTAAGTGCAGACTGCATTTTACCCTCTTTTAAATATCTTCTTGCCTGTTCGATAAAGCCGGGATATTTCTTTAAAAGTGCTTCCTGTTCAGCTCTTCTTCTGGCATTTTCCGCCTCTTCTCTTCGCCTTTGTTCTTCCATTCTTGCAGCTTCGGCACGACGGTATTCCTCTTCCCTGCGAGCCTGCTCCTGGCGACGCATTCTTTCAGCCTCTGCCTGGCGTCTTGCTCTTTCTTCCCGTTCACGGCGTTCCTGCTCACGCATTCGGTCTTCCTCCTGCTGAGCATACATATCCTCGGCAACTTCGGCAATATATCTTTCAAATCTGCCCTGATAATCATCTATATATTCCAGATATTCCAGAATCATTTCACGGGTAACGCGTACTCCCCTTGCCGCCGCCTTGCCGACACCGTAACGCCCCTTATCCTGACCTCCCGAAAAATTATTACGGGTGGCACGGTCACGGTTAAAGCCTGTATCCTCAACAAGAAGAGAAACATCGGACATACTAATTCCTACATCCTCTGCAATGGTTTTCATTGTATGCCCGAGAACTATATATCGGTAAAGAACATCGGCTTCTTGTCTTATGTTCATATCAGTTCTCCTTATTCTTCACGGTGTAGCTTTTCAACCCATTTTACCTCGACACCAACCTGGATTATTCCCACAAAATCAGCCTTGTAAACTTTGTATTTACTCCAGCCATTCGGAATAACCGCATCATAATCACAAGGAATAACATATTTCCTGTCATTTATACTGAATAAGCCTTTTTTACCGAAACGGTCAACAAAAGCCAATTCCGGTGATGCTGATAAAATTTGGGTAAATGCATAGGGAGCAAGCATTTCATCAAGTTCCAGAATTGCTTCATCCTTACCGAAGTAGTCTGATTTTACCTTACGCATCTTAGCAATACCGTAGTATCCGTCACGCTCGGTTACATATACATTCTCGCACAGCCGTTTTACAGCGCGGTAAGAGGAGCTCTCCTCGGAATAAAGCTTCATATAATCTTCGGTAGATACGGTAACATCTTCCAAAAGAGCAAAGGATTTTTTAGTATTTTCTCCGCTCATGATAAAGCTGTAAGCCTTAACCTTATTACCGATAACGGTATTTCTGCCAATACCAACTCGGGCAAAGGATGCTTTTTCCTGAATGAAAATATAACCCGAATAACGGTTTCCGTCAGGAGAAAAGAATACAACCTCCTTATCCTCCTTGGAAATCTTTAATTTATCAACATAAGCTTCTGCAGACGGACCGGATTTTAAGCTGGCTGAGCAGGCATAAGTCATATTGATTTTTGTATCACTCATATCAAAAAATTCGGAATCTCCGAAATACATAAGATAATTCTTATCTTCTGTGGAGAATAAATTATCATCTCCATCATTTTTCCACACATCGACAGCCTGAAATGCTATAAACTTTCCCGATTGACCGGAACCGGTTAAGATTACATCATCAAAGCTGGGTGGAATAAACTGACTGAAGGAAGCATTGAAAAATCCCCATTTCCCGTTCTCAGTAAGCTTAAACTTATAAGCAACAACTATTTTTTCTTCAATATATTCATCCTTATCCTCGTCATAATTCTCAGTATAGATTGCAACAGGCTCAATAATTTTAAAGCTGCTTATCTCTTCGGACATCCATATTCCGTTTACAACAAAGGTAACCGGTTTATTCTCTTCTAAACAGACAACCGTGAAGCTTCCGTCATCAGTCTTTTCAACACTGTAAAAGTCTTCCCCGCCTGTTATCAGGCAGGTTTCATAATTTTCCGAAGCCCTGGATATAATTCTTAAAGGAGAGCTTTCCTCTTCGGTATCAAAGGAAAAGCGCGAATAGTCTCCCAGTGCAGCCAGCCCATAAATAATAGAGGTAAAAGCATTGAACGAGGATGCATTGGTTTTCAAATACCATCCCTTTGCTCCCGCTATTTCCTTAACACCTACTTTTGCCGAGTCAGGATTATTGGTAAGGCACGTATTACCACCCTTAAGAATACGTTCAAAAAGCTCGTCACCGCCCAAGGAATACAGCACCTCATAGGTGGTTATATGATTTTGTCTCATGCTTTCATTCTGAAAATCAACTGCAAAAAAATCGCCTTTTTCATCCGTAAAGGAAAAAACACCTTCTATAAGGCTTTTTCTTAATTCCTTATCGGAAATTAATTCTTCCAGCACATAGTTCATAGTTTTTTACTCCTTTTTATTTTATGTTAAAATTTTAATAGATTGTTTTTTCAAGCCTGACGTTAAGCACCAGGGCAGCAAGCGTCAAAATCAGCAATATAACGAAAACAGGTATATATCCGCCTGCAACCTCAAGCACCACATTGGATACAGTTGCCATAAGAGAGCCCACCATTACGGTAAAGGTCATAAATGCCATATTGTCTGAAAAATGCTTCATTCCGAAAAAGGTGGAAGTGAATGCAGCGGTAATTGTGGGACAGGAGCCGTAAGAAAGCCCGGCAAGGCATAATCCCGCAATACACAAAATCAGCGAATTGACTGAAACTGCAAACAGGATAACCGCTGCGGCGCAGATGGTAAGAGCATTTGCACAAAGCATAGTTTTACGACACCCGATTGTATCGAAAACCGCACCGGTCAGAATACGGCCAAATCCGTTACAAACCGATAGCACACCTACCAGAGAAACTGCCACCGCATCAGGGGCGTTAACAGAAAGTGCCATATCCTTTGCGAAGCTTATAACCGAGCTGCCTACCGCCGCAAGAAAGGATATGCACATAAAAGCCATCCAGAAGGAAGGTTGACGAAGCATTTGCCCCGGGGTAAGCCCTTGTTTTTCAGAATCGTTATCTGCATTTTTCCCGTCGTTTTCTTTTTTTTCGGGAAGCTTTAACAAAAATGCAGATATTAAAAGAACAGTAAAAACTGAAATTCCCAAAACAGTATATGTACCACGCCAGCCGATATTGCTTTTAAACATGGCATTGGCAAAATTGCCGAGAATTAAAGCAGAAGCTCCGAAGCCCATCATAAGGCAGCCCGAGCACAATCCTTTTTTATCGGGAAACCAGGCACTTACAGTTGCTATAACAACATTATAGGCAATACCTATGCCAAGACCTGCCAGTACACCGTAGGTTAAATACAAAAACACAGCAGACGCGTTTTGCAACACAGCAGTCAGAATGAAGCCTGCCATAGACAAAAAGCCTGATATTACAAGAGCCCTCTTATGACCAAACCATCCTGACAAACGGGCACCCAGCAATCCGCCGATACAAAAAAAAGTCATAGCCAATGTGAAGTTAAGAGCAAGTTCAGAAGCTCCCCAACCAAACTGTGCCGCAAGAGGTGCCTTTAAAATGGACCATGCATATAAAACACCTGCAAAAAGCATGGCAACAACACCGATAAACATATATAGCCACCGTACTTTGTGGCTTTGATTTTCTTCTTTCATTGTTAAAGCTCCCTTCTCAGCCATCGGATAGCGAACACCGTACAGCTTAAAGAAAATAATAGGAAAATCCAAGTTAAGTATAATATAACTTCGTGAAAAAATCAATATAAAAAGGCAATCTTCATAATTGAAAATTGCCCTTTAGGATTATAGCTTATTTCTCTGAATTTTACCGCTAACGGTTTTTGGAAGACTTTCCTTGAATTCAACTATACGGGGATATTTATAAGGCGCGGTTTTTTCCTTTGTATTCCTCATCAAAATCTTTCCAGCCATCTTTCGATTATATCCGCAGTAAAGTCATAGCCTTTAGCGGTAAGATGCTGAGCATCAATATAAAATCCGGTATTTTCGATACAGTTTTCATCAGGAGATTTATAAGGATTATACATCCACTGAAGCTCAGGATTAAGATAGCAATCATTCCATAAATCAAGATATGGTATTCCCCACTTTTTGCAAACCTCAACCGCTTTATCGTAATATCTTCTTCGTCTTTCCTTCGTTGCAAGATCATCCCACATTTTATGAGCAACTATATAGCATATTTTCTTACCCTGCCAGTATTTCAAGGCACGATAAAATATAGTTTCAAGATACCCGGAGAAGGTATTAAGATCATAATTTCCGCTAAAATCATCCGGGTCAACAATACCGTCCGTGATATTTGTTTCACCGAGTATTTCTATACGGTCAACATCATTACAGCCTCCCTCAAAAACTATATAATCCGCGTCGGGATGCTCTTCATACATTGTATCTAAGGTAAGATATACCGAGTGTCTCGGAGTGCCGTCGGGGCCCGGTGCAAAGCCGGCACAAATCGTACCGCCCCCTACCGCATAATTTTTATAGGGCATATTGTTTTTTTCGCAAATTCGTGTTGCCCAGTTACCGCAAATTTGAGATCCTGCGCAAATAGAATCACCGTTCCAAATTATTTTTTTACCGTTAAGTCCTTCGCTCATTATTAATTCCTCCTGCGTTTATATATTGTCTTTGAATACATCGGCAACCTCGGTAATTGTGATGAATGCTTTTTATCGATTGAGTGAACAATTTCTCTCATTTTTGAAATCCGGAATCTATCCGGTATGAAATACACCATCGTCATATCCGAATTGGAATAACCGCCCTTTATTGTCTTTTTTTAATTATAATTTATTTCTCTGAATTTTACCGCTAACGGTTTTTGGAAGACTGTCCTTAAATTCAACTATACGGGGATATTTATAAGGCGCGGTTTTTTCCTTAACATAGTTCTGAATTTCCTTTTTAAGCTCCTCAGTAGGCTCCTTACCGTTTACAAGGACAATGCTTGCCTTGACAATCTGACCTCTCACCTCATCGGGAACTGCTGAAACACCACATTCCAGAACATACGGTAATTCCATAATAACACTTTCGATTTCAAAAGGACCTATACGGTAACCTGAGGATTTGATAACATCATCAATTCTTCCCACATACCAGTAGAAGCCATCCTCATCACGCCACGCAACATCGCCTGTGTGATAGAAGCCGTCATGCCATACCTCGCGGGTTTTCTCTTCGTCTCCGTAGTAGCCTGTAAACAGACCGCAGGGTGCACCGTCTTTGACATTGATAACGATTTCACCGGACTCGGAGGTTTTCACCTGATTACCGTCCGCATCGTGAAGCTCAACCTTATAGATTGGTGCAGGCTTACCCATTGCACCGATTTTATGAGGCTTACCTACAAGGTTACCTATAATCATTGTGCTTTCGGTCTGACCGAAGCCCTCCTTAATCTGAAGTCCTGTTGCTTTTTCAAACTGACGGTAAACTTCGGGGTTTAACGCCTCACCTGCTGTTGTCATATGCTTAACCGATGAAAAATCGTATTTGGAAATATCCTGCTTTATCATCATACGAAGCATTGTAGGAGGTGCACAGAAGGTAGTTATATTGTGCTTTGCAAACATCGGAAGAATTTCGGATGCATCAAAGCGGTCAAAGTCATAAACAAAGGTTGCTGCTTCACATAACCACTGACCGTAAAGCTTACCCCACATAGCCTTTGCCCATCCGGTATCGGAAATAGTAAAGTGCAGTCCGTCAGGATCAACATTGTGCCAGTATTTGGCTGTATGGAAATGGCCAAGAGGATATTTATAGTTATGCGTTGCAATTTTAGGATATCCTGAGGTTCCCGAGGTAAAATACATAAGCATTGTATCATCACCGCAGGGGGAATTTTCAGTACGCTCAAAGTGAGAGCTGAAGCGCTTGTATTCCTCATCAAAATCTCTCCAGCCATCCTTCTTACCGCCGACAATCATTTTTATCTGAAGCTGAGGACAGCTTTTTGCCGCTATATCAACATAGTTTGAAACCTCACCGTCTGAAGTACATACAATTGCACTTACACCTGCAGCTTTGAAACGGTATTCAAGGTCGTGGTCATGAAGCTGGTCAACAGCAGGGATAACAATTGCTCCAAGCTTATTAAGACCGAGCATTGCAATCCAGAACTGGTAGTGACGCTTTAAGATAAGCATTACCCTATCGCCCTTTTTAATACCCAAGGATGCAAAATAATTTGCACACTGACTGGAAGCCTTTCTCATATCGGTAAAGGTAAAGCGTCTTTCAGTTTTATCCTTGGAGATATGAAGCATTGCCAGCTTTTCGGGCTCCTTTCTTGAAAGCTCGTCAACCAGGTCAAATGCAAAGTTGAATTTTTCGGTATTTTTAAAGGTAATTGAGGTGGGAGTACCCATATCATCCTCAACCACATCAATGAATTTATGATAGATTCTGTCCTTTGTATCACGGTGAATGGCACCGATAATTTCCTCGGTAGAAACCATTTCAGCAGCAGGTTCAACAACGCCCTCTGCATCTGCACGAAGAACAATAGCATAGAATTTACAGTCTTTTCCGTTTACCGCAATCATACCGTGAGGTGTTGAGGAATTGTAATAAATGCTGTCACCGGGGCCAAGAATTTCCTGATGCTCCCCTACCTGAACTAAAAGATTACCTTCAATTACAATATCACATTCCTGCCCGGAATGGGTGGTAAGCTCAATGTCTTTCCCCTGTGCTTCCTCACTGTAGGTGCTTACAACATATAAAGGCTCGGCTATACGGTTTTTAAAAGCATAAGCCAGGTTATGATAAACCATTCCGTGAGCCTTTGCAATCTGCTGACCTGCCCCTGCACGGGTTACGGTATAGGATTTTAAGTTAGGGCTGTAGCCCTCGATGATATCGGTTACGTTTACCTTAAGTGCTGATGCACATCTGAAGATAAAGGCAAAGTTCATATCCGATTCGCCGTTTTCACACTTTATGTACTCCTCTTCGGTTATTCCGGTTTTAAGAGCCATGTCCCCGTATGAAAAGCCTTCGATTTCACGAAGCTCACGGATACGCTGTGCCATTTCCTTAATCTTAAGATTAATATCTCTTGAGTTTTCCATAATAAAAATTTCTCCTTTTATGAGGCAAAAAAAATCCCGCCTCAAAGTATAGTTAAAATCTTTGAGACGAGTGCTTTAATTTCACCCGCGGTACCACTCAAATTGCGCAAAATTTACGCCACTTATCAGGGTCAGACAACCCCAATGCATTAACGCAGCAATCACGGGAAGGCTCTACTGACATAAAAATATGCGTTCTTCCTTCCGGCTCAGAAGCTACAAAAGCAAACTCTTACCTGTGGCTTGCACCAACCGCCATTTCTCTTAAAGGTCAGGATTTTTGCCCACTCTTCGTCAAAGCCTTTATATTCCTAACTATATTATCATACCGGAAACCGTTTTGTCAAGTATTTTTAAAAAAACAGGGTGTTTCCCGAAGGAAACACCCTTAAGATTATATATTTTCAATTATCTTTTTAACAATCGCATTAAGTTCTTCTTCCTTTTCGGCAATATCACGAACAAGCTTGAACTGATTCCTTGCACGGTCTAAGTTATGGTGCTCTCTGTGAATTTTAAAATAGGTATCACCGTTTAAGTAATCAGTTAAAAATCTTATACCGCACTCATAGGTCATAAGCTTTGCGGAGAAAGGTAAAAGCTCGATTTCTCTTTCATTAAGAGTTGTGCTGGTTTCCTCCAAAAAGCCCTTTGCAAATATTTCAAAGGTTTCCTTGTCAAACCATACCTTGCTTAAATCAACCTCATCCTCTGCACCGGTTGAAGCTCCCATTCTTAAGGTATCGCCGAAATCGTATAAAACACTTCCCGGCATAACGGTATCAAGGTCGATAACACAGGTTGCCTCGTTGGTTGCTGCGTCAAATAAAATATTATTTATCTTGGTATCATTATGAGTTACACGAACGGGAATTTCACCCTTTTCAATTCCGTCGGTTACGGTAGCGGCAAATTCTGCACAGGAAAGTGCAAATTCTACTTCTTCCTTTACTGAATTAAGTCTTCCTGCTTTATCCTCTTTGATTGCGGTCTTTAATGCTTCCACTCTTTTGGGAGTATGGTGAAAGTCAACAATTGTTTCAAAAAGCTTATCAACGGGGAAATCGGCAAGTAAATTCTGGAATTTACCGAAGCCCTTACCTGCATTGTATAAATCAAGCATTGTTTTATCGGTTTCAACAGTCTTGGTACCTTCGATAAACTTATACAATCTGAAACAGCTTCCCTCATACTCAAAGTAGTTCTTACCGTCACGGGTTTTGATAACGGTAAGGGTTTCTCTTTCCGGATCTCCTCCGGAAGCAATAATTTTTTCTCTTAGGTGAGCTGTAACATTTTCAATATTCTGCATCAGCTCGTCGGGATTCTTAAAGATATTTGTATTAATTCTCTGCAAAATAAAACGCCCGGGCTCTACGCAGTAGGTATCATTTATGTGACCGTTTCCGTAGGGTGCGATTTCCGCCTCGGTAGCAAACTGACCGAAAACATAATTTAAATTCATTGGAATTCCTCTTTTCTTTAATAAGTATTATCAAGCATATTATACATCAACTTATTTCAAAAGAAAATACATTTTTAGTCCAATTTTATAAGTTTTTGGTTCAATTATTTATGTTTTATACTTGCCAAACCTCTTTGGTATTTTTGTTACACCATATTCTTCATCAAGTATAAATACGCTTTTAGACAAAAAAACATCAACCGACGGTTGATGTTTTTTAAATTTATCCCAGCATTACATCAAGAAGCATCATAACTGCAAAGCCTGTTACAATTCCCATTGTGGAAAAATAAGAATCTCTGAAGTTTTCACGGCATTCGGGTATAAGCTCGTGAACGGCTACCGTAATCATAGCCCCTGCCGCAAATGAAAGCGCGAAGGGAAGTATCTTATCCACATACATTACAAGAAGCGCTCCTATAAGCCCCGATACAGGCTCTACCATCCCTGATGCCTGCCCGAGAAAAAAGCTTTTTTTCCTCGAGTAGCCATCCCGTCTTAAGGGCAGAGATACTGCTGCACCCTCAGGAAAATTCTGAAGCCCTATTCCTATTGCAACGCTTACAGCTCCCATCAGAGCATCGGTTGAAAAAGCTCCTTTAAGAGCACCGAAGGCAACACCAACGGCAAGCCCTTCGGGGATGTTGTGAAGAGTTATAGAAAGAATAAGCATAATTATGCGTTTTCTACCGCTTTCTTTAAAATTATCTTTTCTTACGAAATTTATAAATTTATCGGATGCCCATATAAAAAGTGCACCGGAAAGAAAGCCCGAAGCGGCAATTATTGCAGGAGGAAAGTTTAAATTTTCCGCCCGCTCTATTGCAGGAGCAAGCAATGACCAGAAGCTGGCAGCTATCATCACTCCTGCAGCAAAGCCCAGCATAAGATTCAAAAGCTTTGCGTTCGGCGCTTTAAAAAAAATTACAGTTGCGGCACCAAGGGCGGTTACAAGCCATGTGCCTGTTGTTGCCAGAAGTGCCATAAAAACATAAGTATCCATAGCTTACCTCCTGTAATTATTATATAATTTCTTAAGACTTTAAGTGAATTTACTATTGTTTTTTAAAGAAGTTTGTTTTATAATTTTATTTAGGAATTTTAAAAGGAGAAATCAATATGGACGCAATAAGAGAAAAATGGTTAAAAATGCTCGGTACACCCTCTTACGAAATAGGCAATGGGGAAATGACCTTTGAAAAAGCTTATGAATACGAGGATTATACCGTTGAAATGTATATTCAGAAAAACGGGCCTCAAAAAAGCCAGAGAGTTTCAATGGCAATTCCGAAAAATAAAGCATTCCCCTGCCCTGCGGTAGTTGTTCCCTTCTATTACCGAGAGGCAATGCTCGGCTTTAATCCCGAAACCAACGAAAAAATAGATAGATTTTGTGATTATCCTATCATGACCGATCTTGCAAAAAGAGGCTATATTACCATAAGTGCAGATGCTTTTTACAGAAATTACGAGCCGGAAAACTATACAGGTGAGGGCTTTAGTCAGTGGAAGATAGCTGCAGAAGCGCTGAAGAGAGACAATCCTGAATGGACCGGAATGTCGAAGCTTATCACCGATACTCAGCTTTTAGTAAATGCGCTTATAAAGGATAAAAGAGCAGACTCGGAAAAAATCGGTATTATGGGGCATTCCTTAGGAGGAAAAATGTCATTTTATACTGCATGTCTTGATGACAGAATAAAGGTAATGGTTGCGAGTGATTTCGGATTTGGCTGGGAGCAGACCAACTGGACCGATATCTGGTACTTGGGTGATAAGGTAAGCCTGCTTAAGGATATGAAAATGGATCATACAGAGCTTCTTGGCACAGTATATCCCAAGCCATTCTGCCTGATTGCCGGGGAATTTGACAATCAGGAAAGCATTGATATGATTTATAAGGCAAAGGGCTATGATAACGATAAAAGCACACTTAAGATGATTAATCATCAGACCGGACATAAACCTCCTAAGGATGCACTTGAAGCTGCTTACGATTTTCTGGACAAATATCTTAAAAACTGATTTTTTAAAAACAACCTGTGCCGATTGGCACAGGTTGTTTTTATAATCAATAGTAATATATATAACCGTCATCAGTTTTTGTTCTTTTAAGATTTATATCGAAGACACGGTCTATTTCCCCTGATAAAAAGACATTTTCCTGAGTATCGCAGATTAAGATTTTTCCGTCTTCCATAAGGGCTATTTTATCCGCAATACGAAGGGCAAGATTCAGATCGTGAAGAACCGCCAATATTCCCTTTCCCTCCTTACAAAGCCCTTTTAAGATATCAATAAGCTTTAAGGTATTTGATATATCAAGATAGGTTGTGGGCTCATCAAGAAGGATATAGTCGGTGCTCTGACAAAGAGCCATTGCAAGATACACTCTTTGCTGCATTCCGCCCGAAAGTGAGGATAAATAAGAATCCTTATATTCGTAGACCTCCATTGCCTTCATTGAATTTGAGGCAATCTCCCTGTCCCGATAGGAATACCGTCTCGGGTAGCTAAGATGAGGAAATCTTCCGTGAAGCACCAGCTGACCGACTGTCATATCCGAAGCCGGCTTTCCCTGGGGAAGGTATGCGATTTTTCCTGCAAGCTCTTTTTTTGAAAGGGAGAAAAAGTTCACATTATCAAGAAGGATATCTCCCCTTGACGGGATAATACCTGACAGGGACTTTAAAAATGTGCTCTTTCCGCATCCGTTAGTACTTAAAACTACGGTTATAAGACCTTTCTCAATATTTAAGGATAAATTCCTTAAAACTTCAAAATCACCGTAGCCTGCGGTTAAATTTTTAATTTCAAGCATTTTTATGTCCTCCCTTCCCTTTTATTAAAATATATATAAAGAAGGGTGCACCCAAAAATGCCATAATCATTCCAACAGGGATTTCGTAGGGTAAAAACACAGTTCTTGCAACCGTATCGCAAAGACACACGAAAGCACCGCCGAAAAGTGCGCACAGGATAATAAGATTTTTCGACTGACTGTCTGCAAGTCTTCTTACCATATTGGGAATTATAAGACCTACAAAGGACAAAAGACCGGCTACCGATACGGCACAGCCTGCAAGGCAGGCGGAAATAAGCAAAAACAAAATTCTTACGGCAGTAGTATTCATACCAAGCGAGCCTGCCCTTTCATCCCCCAATGTTATTACATCAAGCTCATTGCTTAAGGTTAATAAAACCAGGATTGAAATTATAATTAATGCCGCCGCAGGAAAAAGCCTTTCCACAGTAACGGCAGAAAACTCACCTATTTTAAAATCACTGTTCATTATGCTTATATCGGGATTGAAGGTAATCAGCATATCAGAAAAGGCATTCAGAAGACTGTTTAAGGCAACTCCCATTAAAATTACAGTACCTCTTGAGGCTCCCCATTTTTTTGAACCGGTGCTTATAATAATAACCGTTAAGAACGCACCCAAAAATGAAGAAAGAGATAAAATCCAGCCACCGTAAATACCAAGTGTGGCACAAAGAGTTACCGCAAGCCCTGCGCCTGCATTTACACCGATAAGTCCCGGTGAGGCAAGACGGTTTGCCAGAACATTACCGATAACAAGACCTGATACTGAAAGGGCGCTGCCGCAGAAAAATGCAGCAAGGGTCCTCGGGATTCTTACAAAGGCTAAGATTTTTGCTCCCGGGGTATTTATATTGCCCCTTATCACATTTATAAAATCGGACATAAAGACCTTGATGCTGCCACAAAAAAAGCCTGAAATAAATCCGAGAAAAACAAATAAAAGCCCTGATATTACAAGGACCTTTATTTTATTTGCTTTTAAGGATTTTTTCAAGCTGTTCATAGGATTGCGCCCACTTTTCATTTGGTTTTATATGGAAAAGCTCTCTTTCCATTATGTGAATACGGTTATTTTTTACCGCATCAAGGTTACTCCACGCAGGATTTTCGCTAAGCAACTTTGTAAGATTTTCCTTTGCGGCTTCATGGTCATCACCCATTACCGCAACAAAAATACGGTAGGGATTTTCCTTTACAATGCTTTCAATATTCAGATTTTCAAGCAAAGCTTTATCATTATCCGCTATATTGATAAGACCCGAATCGGATAATATTTCACCAAGGACGGTTCCCTCGCTTCCCTTTGATTTTATAAGCCCCGGTGAAATTCGAAGCAGAAGAATTTTCTTTTCATTATCTTTGAGCTTTATTCCGTCTTTTATTTTTTTAATTTTCTTTTCAACTTCAGCTCCGTTTATTTCATACAAATCAGTTCTTCCCGTAATATCGGTGCAGATTTTAAGCATTGCAAGATAATCGGAAAAGGAATCCACATCAAAATACGCAACGGGAATCCCCATTTTTTCAAAGGAAGCCTTCAGCTTAACATTTGACGAGGTAGAGGCACTGGCAAGTACAAAATCGGGCTCCGACGAAAGAACTGCTTCAAGACTCGGTGAATGGGCACCGCCGATATTGACCGCATCCTTTAAGGGAAGCTTAAAATCCTCCCAGGCATCAACGGGAGCGGCGCATATATCACCGCCCGCAAGCATCCATACATCGGCAAAGCTTCCGATTAAGGCTGCCACCCTTACAGGCTTATTATCAAGAACAACATTTCTGCCAAGAGCATCGGTAAAAGAATAAGAAGGATTCTCTTTTACCGTATCCGAAATTGAGCAGGCACTAAAAACAAGGCAAAGCAAAAGCAGCAGGGCTATTTTACTTACCAAGAAGCTTTTCTTCAACATAGCCAAAGCCTAACCTTTCGATTGTATCGGCAAAGCGTTCACCCTTAATACCTTCGTCTCTGAAAAGGCAAATTGCCCTTTCAATTACCGAAAGCACCTCTTCCTCAGATTCAAGTATCTGAGATAAGGGCTTACCCATTGCGGTCTTTTTACCCCAGCGGCCGCCTATAAAGATTTTATAGCCTTCCTTCGCCTCCGAAAATACACCGAAAGGACATTTTAAATAACATCTGCCGCATTTGTTACAAATTGCGGGATTGATTTTAATTTTACCGTCAACTACCTTTGCGGCATTCATCGGGCATGAGTTTTCAATAACACATTTTGCACAGCCTCGGCATTTTTCAGTGTCAGGGGTAAATATTCTCTGACCGATAACACCAAGGTCGTTAAGATCGGGCTTTACACAGTTATTGGGACAACCGCCAACGCCTATTTTAAATTTATGAGGAAGCACCTCATTGTGATAGCCTATATAGAAAAGCTTATGTATTTTTTCACTTAATGAAAAGGTATCAATAAGACCGAAGCGACAGGTTGTTCCCTTGCAGGAAACAATGGGACGCACCTTCGGGCCGGTACCGCCTGTTTCTATACCGTTTTCTTTTAAAAAGCTTATAAGGGAAGGAATATTATTATATTCAACTCCCTGTATCTCAAAGGTCATACGGCTGGTTAAGGCAACCTCACCCGAGCCGAAACGGTCAGCCGCTTCAATAATCACCTTATGCTTTTTTGTAGAAAGCTTGCCGTTACCGGTAATTACGCGCACATTAAAAACATTATCGTATCTTTTATCTGAAAGGCATCCAAGCCCCTTTACCTTTGCAATCTGCTCCTCGGTAAGCTTACCGTTTTGAGGTGTTAAATTAAGCTCTTTAAATAATTCAATATCCATTTTTATTCTCCTCCTACCTGTATCTCTCTATATATATTACATTTTTATAAGAATTCTGTCAAGCGTTAAAATAGCCTTTACAACTTAGCTGTTTTTTTATATAATTAGCATAGAAAAGTTTAATATAAATTACATAAGGAACAAATTACTATGAATATTTACGGCTGTACATTAAAAAAGCTTCAGGATTATTTTATAAGCTTTAACGAAAATCCTGCAAAGGCTAAAATAGTGTTTAATGAGGTTTATAAAAATAATATAAGCTCTTTTTACGATATAAAAAAGCTTTCACTTCCTGTCCTTAATAAGCTTAACGAGGATTTTTCCTTTGAGGGACTTAAGCTTATTGATAAAAAAGAAAGTGAAAGCACGGTTAAGTTTTTATTTCAGCTTTTGGACGGATACTCGGTTGAAACGGTGGTTATGAAGCATGATTACGGAAACGGTGTTTGCGTATCCACTCAGGTAGGCTGTAATATGGACTGTGCATTCTGCGAAAGCGGTAAGCTTAAAAAAATAAGAAACCTGGAAGCTTACGAAATTACAGGTCAGCTTTTGTATATAAAGACTATTCTTAAAATCCCCGTATCTCACGTAGTTTTAATGGGCATCGGAGAGCCCTTTGACAATTACGAAAACACAATGGATTTTATAGATATTATAACCGATCAGGCAGGTCTTGCACTTCCCCACAGGCACATTACAATATCCACAAGCGGAATAGTACCGAAAATAAGAGAATATGCCAAAAGAAAAATTTTAAACGGTCTTGCAATAAGTCTTCACGCTCCCACGGATGAAATAAGAAATGAGCTTATGCCAATTAACAGGGCATATCCGATAAAGGAGCTTATTGAAGCGGCTAAGGAATACACATACGGCAACAAAAAGATAACCTTTGCTTATATTATGCTGAAAGGTATAAACGATTCCGATGAATGTGCATATAAGCTTGCCGAGATTTTAAAAGGGATAAACTGTTATGTTAATATTATCCCCTATAACAAAACACCTTCAGCCAACTTTGAACCAAGCGACAAAGAAAGAATATCAGAGTTTTTCGATATTCTTAAAAAAGAAGGCTTAAATGTTACCGTAAGACGCGAATTCGGCAGCGATTTAAATGCCGCTTGCGGTCAGCTTGCGGTAAAGTATATAAAAAAGAAAAAAACGACTGAATTCACTCCTGTTATTTACACAGGAAAATTAGGAATGTAAAAAACTCCGGACCACCAAAAACAAGATATATCAACGGTTTTGACATAAGAATTTAAGTTTTTAGCTAAGTTTATCCATTCTGAATTATTTAAGGGGCTGTATATAAATACAGCCCCACAGACTGTCGAAAAAGTCGGTCTACCGCAAAAAAATAAAAAATCCATATAACATACGTCGATAAATAAAAATATTTATGATTCAAAATTGAATGGCAAGGGTATCATCGAGAAACCCTTGCCATTCTTTGCTTTTCACCAAAATGAGCCTTGCCGTACCTTTGTACTGTCTGCATTCATTTTGGTGAAATATCCCTTCCTTTTATCAAAGTCTGCCAGCGTGCCGATAGGTTTATCGACACGCTGAGGGGCTGTATATAAATACAGCCCCATTTCTCATAATTTTAAATCACTGATATCTTATTATTTAAGGCTTATCCCTGCCTCTGACAGCCATTTTTCATCTATGATTCCTTCTTTAAGCTCCTTTTCAAGAATACTTTTATCGCGCAGCGATACATCTCCGTATCCACCTGCACCGGCTGTAATCATTTCAATAACATCATTTTCCTTTAGCTGTACATTTCTCGGTTTGGAATTATCGAGTACAATTTCGTTATCTCTGTATATTTTTATTGAAGATCTGCCTCCCTTTTGACCACCGCATAATCCCCACGGACAAATCTTACTTCTTTCAGTTGATGCGCTTACAAGCATAGAATCAGAACTGTCAGGAGTAATTTTTATTGCACGTATTATTCCGAGACCGCCACGGTATTTACCTGCTCCACAGCTATTTTCTGCCAAAGCATATTTTTCTACCATAAGTGGATATTCCATCTCAAGTGCTTCCACAGGAAGATTTGAGGTATTGGTCATGTGCACATGCACAGCATCAAGACCGTCTTTGTTAAATCTTGCTCCGCTGCCGCCACCGATTGTTTCAACATATACATAAGGCTGATCGGTTCTTTTATCATATCCTGAAAAAGAAAAATAACTCATCGCGCCATTCCCTGCTGCTGTTACATATTCAGGATTTATTTGGGAAAAAGCTCCGAAAATTACATCCGCAATACGTTGAGTGGTAGATTCACGGTCTGAAGTGGGAGCGGGTTCGCTTGCACATACAATACTCCCCTGCTCGGTAATGATATTAATACTGTCAAAAAAACCCGAATTTGCCGGAATAGTATGATCAAGTATTGCAAGCATGGAATAATAAACAGTAGCTTTTGTTGCACACTCCACACAGTTATGAGGCCCTTTATTCTGAGGGGCAGTGCCCGTAAAATCAAATGTAATGGTATCACCGCTAACAATAAGTTTAAGCTTAATTAAGACACTTTCACCGCCTATGCCGTCATCATCCATATAATCTTCGAAAAAGTATTCCCCGTCCGGCAGCTCTTCTATTGCTTTTCTTGCCTTCTTCATTCCGTATTCAAGCCATTTTCCGCAAAATGCCTTATATGTATCAAAACCAATTTTATCAATCAATTCTACAAGCTTTTCAGCGCCAAACTGATTAGTTATAATCTGAGCGTTCAGGTCACCCTTACGCTCATATTTCATCTGAAAATTAAGCATAATCAATTCCAAAACGTCACTTACCAGTTCACCCTTACTGTAAAGCTTTACAAGTGGAATTCTGAGTCCTTCATCATAAATAGTTGTTCCTTTTCTGCTTCTGTCAGCATGATGCCCGGTATTAACCATAAATGATACCAGCTTTCCTTCATAGAAAACCGGTTTTACAAGAACAATATCAGGCAAATGCGAGCCGCCGCCTGTATAAGGGTCGTTTGCGATAAATACATCTCCGTCATATATCTCTTCTATCTTATATTTTTGCAGCAACACATCAATTGCTCCCGATAATGAGCTAAAGTGCAGGGGTATATGCTGAGCTAGTGAAAGAAGCTTACCCTCCGGGCTGAAAATCGCCACAGAAAGATCTTTACGTTCTTTGATATTCGTACTGTAACCCGTTTTCGCAAGGATAACACCCATTTGTTCTGCTATTGAGGTAACAGCATTGGAAATTATTTCTAAAAATACAGGATTTATATCTTTCATTATCTTTCTCCTCATTTATCTGCGTTCAATCATTATGTTAAGGTGCTTATCCACTGTCGCTTTCTGATTCGCAAATACAATTGTTGTGCTGTCCATCTGTTCGATGATTGCAGGTCCGTATATTATGTTTCCATTATGCAATTTTTCTCTGTCATACAGGGTATAATCGCAAGTATCACCATTATCATCATACACCTTTCTTGCTCCGATAACTGCATTTTCCGCATTTTTTCCCGCATAACCATCTTCTTTAATAACCGGATAAACTATATCGCCGGTTGCCGATAATCCGAAATTAACAATCTGAATAACATCATCGGTACTGAACGAATACAAACGCTCATAAGACGATTTAAATTCTTTTATCAGATTTGATGCAGATGATAGCTGTTCTTCATTAACCGGCACACGGATTTCATAATTCTGCCCCTTATAGCGCATATCAAGAAAATAGTTTACATAACGGAGAGATTTGCTTATATTTTCCTGTTCGAACCACAGTTCAGCTTCTTTTTTAAGCTTGTCCATCTGCTCAGTTAAAGTTTTTTCACAGTTTTCCGACAAATCCATTACACATGTCTGTACAAAATCACGTCGCATATTTTCCGTTAACAGGCCGTATGCAGCAAGAAGTCCCGGTGTTTTTGGAATTAATGCTTTATTTATAGCCATTTCTTCAATAAGCTCTGCTGCATGTAACGGACCTGAGCCGCCAAATGCTACAAGACAAAGCTCAGATGGATTGTAGCCTTTTGAAACCGTAACATTTTTTATTTCCTTAACGATATTTGAATTACTTACCATTACTATGCCTCTCGCGGTCTGAGTTAATCCCATGTTTAGTTTATCAGCAAGTTTCTGTACCGCTTTTTTGGACAGTTCAGCATTTATCGGAAGTCTTCCGCCTAATAAAGTTTCATTATTCAAATGTCCCAAAACTACTCTGGCATCTGTAATGGTCGCACTCTCTCCCCCTTTATCGTAACAAGCAGGGCCCGGGCTGGAACCCGCACTTTGCGGACCGACCTTTAATGCTCCACCGTTATCAACCCACGCAATACTGCCTCCGCCGGCACCTATAGTCGAAATATCAATTGACGGAATTCGTACAGGATATCCGCTTATTGTTTTTTCATCCGACGATTCGAATTTTCCATCTATCACAAGGCTGATATCCGTACTTGTACCACCTATATCCACGGTGATAAGATTGTTTTCACCAATAAGCTCCGTTATATAACGGGTCCCTACAACACCGGCTGCAGGACCTGATAACGCGGTTTTTACAGGATATTTTACAGATTCAGCAATAGACATCAGTCCGCCATTTGAGTGGTTAATATAAATTTTATGAATATCATTATCCTCTAAGGTTTTTTTCAGATTATTCATATACTTTTTAACTTCCGGACCTACAAATGAATTAATTACAGTTCCGCAAAGTCTCTCATATTCTCTGAATTGCTTTGATAAATCTCCCGAAACAGTGAGAAAGATGTTTGGATAGTGCTTTTTGAAAATCTCACTGATTTTATTTTCATTCTGTGGGTTAACATAGGAATTAAGAAGCATAATTGCTACAGCCTCTACACCTTTTTCCTTACATTCGCTGATTATACATTCTATCTCTTCTTCACGAAGTTCTGTTAACACTTCTCCTTTATAGTCTGTGCGTTCATCTACTTCATATCTTAAATCACGACTTATAAGTGTACGGGGTTTATCCGTCTGCAAGTTATATAAATCAGGCCTTCTTTGCCTGCCAATTTCAAGTAAATCCCTGAACCCTTTTGTTGTAACAAGAGCTGTTTTTGCGCCTCTTCCTTCTAATATTGCATTTGTTGCAACTGTTGTTCCGTGAATAAAACGGCTTACATCATTACCGGAAAAATCATATTCGTCCGATATAGCTTTAATTCCTTCAACCACTGCCTCAGACTGGTCATAAAGAGATGACGGTAGTTTATAAACCATTAACTTGCCTGTATTTTCATCAATTGCGCAAATATCGGTATTTGTTCCGCCAACATCTACGCCAATTCTTATTTTTCGCTCGCTCATAATAGTCTCCTTATAATCATAATTACACAATTTACATTATACTATTGACTTTTCATAAAAACAAATATATATTATTTTATATATATATAATTTTTCATTTATATATCAAGGAGGCTTTTATGGAATTTTTACAGCTTAGCTATTTTCTGGAACTTGCAAAACATCAGCATGTTTCACACACCGCTGATTTACTGAACATTTCGCAGCCTGCTTTAAGCGCAACTATCAACAAGCTTGAAAAAGACTTAGGAGTAGAATTATTTCTGCGAAAAGGAAGGAATATAATTCTTTCTCCTTACGGTGAAGTGTTTAAAGAATATGTTGAAGATGCGTTTTCACTTCTTAAAAACGGTAAACAAATAATTAAAGAAATGAAAAGTTCTGATAATCTCACGTTAAATCTTGGAATATTAAGTCCTTATATCTGGAATGAGATTACTGACAAATTTTGCAGTGTATATCCCGATATCCGACTCAATATACACTCCGCGGAAGAAAGTAATTACCCGGAGAATATTACATCAGGGAAAATAGATTTTTACCTTGGCGGTATAAATCAAATTGAAAAAAAATTTATGACTAAAATTGATTATATAACTTTATATGAGGATGATATGGCTGTTCTTATAAATAAATCACATCCTTTCGCAAGCAGGAAGGAAATCACATTATCAGAATGCAGAAATGAAAATTTTATAGGTCTTAACCCTGACACCAGTCTTCAGAAATTTATTGATATATTATGGGAAAAAGCCGGCATTACGCCAAAAACCATTATGACTTGCGACTATACTCTGCGTGACTTAATGGTATCTAAAAATTACGGGGTTTGTATTACCACCATGCGCTCGGCAAAAAAATGCAATTTAGAGGAGGTCACCTACTTAAAAATTAAGAATCCTGCCGAAAAAAGAAAACTTGGTTTAGTATGGAAACGTAATGTCAAGGAGTTTTCTTCTCCTATGAAAAAATTTTATGATATGGTTACCGATTTTTACAATGTCAGAAAAAGTGACTCATAACGGAACTATTTTACTATTATGTTTTCTATCTTTTAACAACCCTTCCGAGATGCTTTACAATCCACCTCCCTTACGGCGGTTGGTCTTAGGGAGAATTTGGTTTTTAGTTGTAATTTTTAGTTTATAGTGCATAAAAAAATGCAGTAATACACCGGTATAACTGCATTTTTTATATTTCTCTAAATCAAAAAATTCCTATCTAAAAACTACTTCGTACCACAAAAATCTTAATTTTGAGTGTAGAAAAAGGCAAAAAAACTTCCAATCCTTGATGGATTAGAAGGTTTTTTAACGCATTTATATGCCAAAATTATGGTTTTTGGGCAATTTATCCCTAAGACTAACCGCCGTACACAGGGGAGGCTTTATTTCGCCAAAGTTCGACATATATTAATTGCGACACATAAGGTTTAGATGCAGATTATCTAATTTCGTAAATATGTGTTTTATTGATATCACCATTAGAAATTATTGATATACCGATATAATAATCAATTAAATCAATAACCTCTTCTCGTCCAAAACCTTTTAGCATTTCAACTAGCAATTTTGCTTTTGAATCAATTTTAAATGTAACATTGTTATCTATTTCGTACTGACAGGGTACACCTCTGGTTTCAGGATAAATAGAAATTCCTTTTATAAAACCAAAACTATTGATTTTTCGTTTTATTTTACCATTTTCAAGAATCTTAAAATATCCAAAATCCTTATCAGCGCAAAATACATAATTTGTATATTCTTTATAATGCTTCTGCAATATTTGAAAAATATCAAAAGTAAAAACATTCGAGAACACAAAACTTCCAATTCTATTTTCGAGTATTACGATTTTATTGTTGTTAAGTTGTTCCTTATAAAATTGAACATCAGCATTACTAGTACTAACTTCTATTTTATAAGCATCAGCATTTTGAAACATATTAGGATAACTATATTTCAATTTGTAATGCGAAGCATTATTCAATAAATCAAAGGTTGGTATAAACATAAGAAAAAATTCATCTTCTAGTAATGAAATAATATTATTCAAAAAACATCACCTCATATAAGTTGTTTGCGTATCTATCTTCTTGTCTATTTATTCGACAACATTCGACACTTTTTATATTGCGAGGCATAAGGTTTAGATGCAACTAAGCCTCCCTTGCCTAAAGGGAGGTGTCAGCCGTAGGCTGACGGAGGGATTCTTTTACTGCATTATCTATGTACATACATACTCCCTCAAAATTTCTATTAACTTC
>SVKB01000035.1 GCA_015068665.1 Oscillospiraceae bacterium
ATTTTACGCTATATTATAGCTAAGGACTGAAAGCCTAAATCCGGCTTTCAGCCCAGAAAATTCACTTAGATTATATTATCATTTTGGAGCCAAATTTGAGGTTTACACAAAATGAGGGATTGCCCCCAAAAGAACTCTATTGTCAATATTAATTCTATGCAAGATACTTGTTTGCTATTGTCCATAAGTGAAATATCTCACTTCGTTCGATATGAAATAATTTACTTCGTAAATTGTGAAATAGAAAACTAAAGTTTTCTGTGAAATAAAATAAATCCTTTATCACACGCCGAAGGCGTATTTCATATTGCTAAGCAATATTTCACGCCGGTCGGGTATTTCACAAATCCTAAAAGGATTTATTTCGTTGAAAAAAGACTATTCCGAAGAATAGTCTTTTTTCTGGCGCGCCCGGAGGGATTCGAACCCCCGGCGCCTCGGTTCGTAGCCGAGTCCTCTATCCAGCTGAGGTACGGGCGCTTATTAACAACTACTTGATTATATCACAGTTTTTTTATTTTATCAAGGTAAAAAATGAAAAAAGTTATATTTTTTTAATTTACTTTTAAATTACGGTGTGTTATACTATATTGAAAGACTTTTTTCAGCCGGTTGTCGGCTAACTTAGGCGAGGTGGCAAAATGTCAGATTATAAAAGAGTAAAGCTTGCATGCTATACTGCCAATTTATCCATGTCGGTAATATCAAATATATCACCGGTACTTTTCATAACCTTTCGTATGATATACGGGGTGTCCTATTCATTATTAGGGCTTCTCGTTTTAATAAATTTTTGTACACAGCTTACGGTGGACCTTTTATTTTCCTTTTTTTCAGATAAATTCAATATCGAAAAATCGGTTAAGCTGACTCCCGTGCTGTGCTTTATCGGACTTTTGATATATGCTTTAAGTCCTCTTTTATTTCCGCAGCACGCCTATTTGGGGCTGGTTATTGGAACTGTTGTTTTTTCTGCCTCGGGCGGTCTTGGCGAGGTTCTTATAAGCCCTGTTATTGCGGCTATTCCTTCTGAAAATCCGGACCGTGAAATGAGTAAGCTTCACTCCGTTTATGCCTGGGGAGTGGTTTTCGTAATTATAATTGCAACCCTTTTTATTATGGTATGCGGTGCACAAAAGTGGTACTGTCTTGTGTTTCTTTTGATGCTTGTGCCCTTTTTATCTTCAATTTTGTTTTTTAAAGCAAAGCTTCCCGATATGAAGCCCGAGGGGAAAGGTCTGTCTATAAAAAAGCTTTTATCCGATAAGAGTATGCTTATGTGTATTCTTCTTATATTCCTTGGTGGTGCCTCTGAATGTACTATGGCACAATGGGCATCGGGATTTATTGAAAAAGCCTTGGGAATTCCCAAGGCGGCAGGAGATATATTCGGTGTTGCAGCCTTTTCACTTATGCTTGGCCTCGGAAGAACTCTTTATTCAAAAAACGGCAAAAATGCAATAAAGATAATCTTCTTGGGCTTTATCGGTGCGGCAGTCTGCTACTTTACAGCGGCACTTACCCTTAATCCAATTATCGGACTTATCGCCTGTGCCGTTACCGGCTTTTGTGTGTCTATGCTGTGGCCCGGAAGCCTTATAGTTGCTTCGGATTATCGTCCTGACGGTGGAGTTATTATGTATGCTCTTATGGCGGCAGGAGGAGACCTGGGTGCTTCGGTTACCCCTCAGCTTGTTGGTATTATAACCGACCTTTCAATGAAAAATCCCGGTATTTTACATATTGCAGCAAATTTAGGACTTCAGCCCGAGCAGGCAGGTATGAAGCTTGGCATACTTGCAGGTGGGCTTTTCCCGCTTGTTGCAATCTTTGTAAGCTTTAAAATATTAAAAAAAGGTGAAAAAAGATGAAAAGAAATTTAAAATCAGATACAGTTGTTATCAAGGTGGGAACAAGCACTCTCACCTATGAAACGGGAAAGCTTAACCTTAAAAGACTTGATGTTTTATCAAGAATAATTGCCGATCTTCAGAATTCGGGAAAAAGGGTAGTACTTGTTTCCTCGGGCGCTATCGGTGTGGGAATGTCTAAGCTTGGTCTTGCCGTAAGACCGCAGTCGGTCAAGGAAAAGCAGGCAATAGCGGCAGTTGGTCAATGTGAGCTTATGAGTATTTATGACCGTATCTTTTCCGAGTACGGAACTATCGTTGCCCAAATTCTTCTTACCAAGGATGTTCTTACAAACAAGGAACGCCATGAAAACATTGTGAACACCTTTAATACTCTTTTGGAAAAGGGCATTGTTCCCATCGTTAATGAAAATGACTCCATTTCCATAGACGAAATCAAATTCGGTGATAATGATACCCTGTCAGCTTTGGTATCAACCCTGGTTGATGCGGATACTCTTATCATCCTGTCGGATATTGACGGTCTTTACAATAAAAATCCAAGGGAATTTTCCGATGCATGTCTTTTACATACAGTTGAAGAAATAACCGATGAAATAGAAAAAATGGCATCCGGTGCCGGCACCTTAAAGGGAACCGGTGGAATGATAACCAAAATTTCAGCGGCGAAAATGGCAACTTCAGCAGGCTGTGATGTGATAATAGCCAACGGAAGTGATCCTCATGTTATCTATGAAATCTTAGACGGAAATCAGATTGGAACATTATTTAAAGGAAGGAAATAAAATGAACGAGCTTTTAATAAAGGGGGAGGCTTCAAAAAAAGCCTCGGTAAAACTTCGTAATTTATCAAAATCAGATAAAACAAAAATTATAAAGGGTATAATGTCTGCCCTTGATAAAAACAGGCTCTATATTCTTACTGAAAATTATAAAGATATTGAAGCCGCAAAGGCAAACGGTATGAAGGACACTATGCTTGACCGTCTTTCTCTTAATAATGACAGAATTGACGATATGATATCGGGTGCCGAAAAGCTTTTAAGCCTTGAGGATCCCGTTGGTGAAGTTATTTCCATGTGGGAAAGACCCAATGGCATAAAAATAGGTAAAAAGCGTGTCCCTCTTGGTGTAATCGGAATTATCTATGAAGCACGTCCCAATGTTACCGTTGATGCGGCTCTTTTATGCCTTAAAACCTCCAATGCGGTAATTTTAAAAGGGGGAAAAGAAGCAATCAACTCCAATATTGCTCTTGTAAATGTTATAAAAGAAGCGATAAAAGAGCTTGGCTTTGATGAAAATTTTGTTAATATAATAAATAATACAGACCGTGAAACCACTCTTGAATTTATGAAGCTTAATAAGTATCTTGATGTACTTATTCCAAGAGGCGGCGCTGGTCTTATTAAAGCAACTCTGGAAAATGCAACCGTTCCTGTAATTGAAACGGGAACGGGTAACTGTCATACCTATGTGGATGAAACCTTTGATAAGGATATGGCGATAAAAATCATAATCAATGCAAAAACTCAGAGACCGTCGGTTTGCAACGCTTGTGAAAGCCTTCTTATCCATAAAAACGCGGCTCCGAGCTTTCTTCCTCTGATAGCGGAAAAGCTTCAGGATAAAAGGGTAGAGGTAAGAGGCTGCGAAAAATGTCTTGAAATATGCCCCGGGCTTACTCCTGCAACCGAGGAGGATTTCTATACCGAATATACCGACCTTATCATCTCGGTAAAAATAGTTGAAAATATTGAAGAAGCAATCAGTCACATAAATGAACACAGCACAGGCCATTCCGAGTGTATTGTAACCGATAATTATTTTAATTCGGAAAAGTTCTTAAACGAGATTGATTCTGCCTGTGTTTATGTAAATGCTTCCACCCGATTTACCGATGGCTTTGAATTCGGCTTCGGCGCGGAAATCGGAATAAGCACCCAGAAGCTTCATGCAAGAGGCCCTATGGGACTTAAGGAGCTTACAAGTGTCAAATATATAATTTACGGAAACGGTCAGGTAAGATAATAATGGAAAATTTTATTTTTGCTTTAAACGGAGTATTGCCTATTTTTCTTGTAATGGCAATCGGTTTCTTTTTAAAATATAAAAATGTACTGAAGGAGGAATTCTATTCAGGTGCATCAAGGTTTGTATTTCTTGTTGCAACTCCTGCACTTTTATTCACCGATACCGCATCGGTAAGCTTTACCGATGCCTTTGACGTAAGCTTCATTGTAACTGCCCTGGGGCTTATAATGGTGTTTATAGTGCTTTTATGGATTTTTGTGCCTCTTTTTGTTAAAGACAGGGTGCGTGCAGGTGCCATTATTCATACCTCCTTCCGCTCCAACTTTGCAATACTGGGAATTCCTCTTGCTAAAAATGTTCTTGATGCGGTTGGTGTGGCAAAGGCAGAGCTTGTTCTGGCATTCGGCGTTCCGCTTTTTAATATTTGTGCTGTTATATGTCTTGCATACTGGTCTCAGGGAAAAGGGGACTATAAGAAAATGCTTAAAAGCATTGTAACCAATCCTCTTATAATTGGTGCCCTGTCAGGACTTTTGTTCTCCGTATTCTCAATTAAGATACCGGCGGTAGTTTCAAAAACCATAACCTATGTGGGAAATACCGCTCTCGGACTTGGCTTGATTGTGCTTGGTGCCTCCTTTGATATTAAGAAGTTTGCAAATAACATAAAAACAACTCTTTGGGCATCCCTGTTAAAAATTGTAATAGCTCCCGTTTTCGGGCTTACTATATCCTATCTTTTAGGCTATCGCGGAAATGAGCTTTTAATCGTTTTGATATTTATGGGCTCTTCAACCGCTATCAACAGCTATATTATGGCAAAGGAAATGGGCTCGGATGCCGAGCTTACCTCGGGAATTGTTGTATGCACCACAGGGCTTAGTATGATAACTTTATTTTTAGGCTTGTTCTTACTTAAAACATTCGGCTTATGTTGAGGTTAAAATATGAAAAAAGTATATGCAGTAAAAAAAGGTAAAAAAACGGGTATTTTCTATAACTGGGATGAGGTAAAGGAGCTTATCTCGGGCTTTTCGGGCGCTGAATACAAGGGCTTTAAAACCCTGAAGGAGGCAGAGGGCTATCTTAACGGTGAAGAAGCGGAACAGCTTTCCTTTGAAAGCGGTAATCTGCTTATAGCCTACATTGACGGAAGCTTTGATTCGGAAACGATGAAGTATTCCTTCGGTATAGTTCTTATAAAGGACGGAAAGGTTATTAAAACTTTAAGTCAGGTGGGAGAAAGTGAGGAAGCCGCCTCTATGCGCAATGTGGCAGGGGAGCTTTCAGGGGCTATGACCGCTATCCGCTATGCAGCATTGAACGGTTATGAAAAAATCAGGATTTATCACGATTATGAAGGTATAGGTAAATGGGCAAGAGGGGAATGGAAAACCAATCTTAACTGCACCGCTTCCTATAAAGCCTACTGCGAAAAAATGAGCAAAAAAATAGAGCTTGAATTTATAAAAGTTCCCGCCCATTCGGGAGTTGAATATAATGAAATGGCGGATAAGCTTGCCAAGGAAGCTCTCGGAAAATAAATATAAATTAAAAAATCTATTTGAAAAGCAACACTTTTCAAATAGATTTTTTTATTATATTATTGCTTGCTTTTTTTGATTTTTGACGGACTTATTTTATACAGCTTCTTAAAAACCTTGGTAAAATATGCCGGATCGTCGTAGCCAACCGCATAAGCCGCTTTTGTTACACTGTAGTCTTTATCCTTTATCAGATTGAATGCATTTTTGCATCGTGTTATATTTATATATTCATTAGTGTTGTATGTGGTGATTTCTTTAAATATACGGCAAAAATGACTGAGGCTGTACCCTGATTCATCAGCAAGCTGTTTAACACGTATATTGTAAAATATAAATTATAAAAAATAATGTATATGAAAAGCTACTGTATTCATATACATCATTTAAAATATGATATTTTATATTTTGAAATCAGTCTTCGTTTTTTATAAGCTCAATTTTGCTTATTGAAACCTCGTATGCGGTTTTTGTGATTTCGCTTTCGTCCTCAAGTCTTTTTATGTAATCTCTGCTTTGAATCCGTCCGTATATTTTTATCCTTTCACCCACTAAAAGAGTAGATGCGTATTTTGCATTCCGTCCCCAGGCTATGCAGGGGATATAGTCCGATTTATTATGAAAGCGGTTAACCGCAAGTAAAATATCGGTTATCTCCCGTCCGAAAGGGGTAATACGGTAAACAGGGCTTTTACATATATATCCGTCAAGAACAATATCATTGGAATCATTCGATATCATATCCGCATTTTCTATATCCTTTGCAAATAAAGTAAGTATAAGCCTGTTTCCTGTTGGTGCATAGTTGTTATATGAGCGGAACTGTCCGTTTATTCTGACTCTTGCTCCGAAGGATAAATCAAGACTGTCATCTATAAGCTTTTCCGAAACCGTAACAACGATATAATCAAAGGATTCTGAAAGCCTTCCTGTCTTCAGGCGGAAGGTAAAAAACTTTTCCTCGTAAATTTCGTGGCTTAAGGTAGGCTCGCTTTCCACCGAGCCGAGTACACTGCAATAATTGTTTTCGTATTCCTTGTTAAACATAGCTTCAATCTCCTAAAATATTACTGTACTAAATAATATTATAAAAGATTTGAAAATATGCTACCTAAAAAGAAATTTGTCCGTCATCCATAATGGGAATTCCAAAATGCTCATAGGCAAGCTTTGTTACCATTCTTCCTCTCGGGGTTCTGTTTAAAAAGCCAAGCTGAAGAAGATAAGGCTCGTAAACATCCTCAATGGTATTTGCTTCCTCGCCGATGGTTGCCGCCAGAGTATCAAGTCCCACAGGACCGCCGTTGAATGCATTTATAATTGCAAGAATCATTCTTTTGTCGGTTTTATCCAGACCTATATTGTCAATTTCCATAAGCTTTAAGGATTTATCGGTAATCTCCTTGGTAATAACACCGTCACCCTTAACCTGAGCGTAGTCTCTTACTCTTTTTAAAAGTCTGTTTGCAATTCTCGGAGTACCTCTTGAACGGGAAGCAATTTCCCTTGCGCCGTCCTTTTCAATATCAATGTTTAAAATTCCCGCCGATCTTGTAACGATTCTTTCAAGCTCCTCAGAGGTATACAGGTCAAGTCTTAAAAGCACGCCGAAACGGTCTCTTAACGGGGCAGTAAGGTTACCTGCCTTTGTGGTTGCTCCGATTAAGGTGAATTTGGGTAAGTCAAGCCTTATGCTTCTTGCGGAAGGACCTTTCCCGATAATAATATCCAGAGCAAAATCCTCCATTGCAGGATATAAAACCTCCTCCACGCTTTTTGAAAGACGGTGGATTTCATCAATGAAAAGCACGTCGTTCTCATTAAGGTTGGTAAGTATTGCCGCTAAATCACCGGGCTTTTCTATTGCAGGCCCCGAGGTTACACGGATATTAACATTAAGCTCATTTGCAATAACCTGGGATAAAGTGGTTTTTCCAAGCCCGGGAGGGCCGTATAACAGTACATGGTCTAAGGCTTCGCCCCTTTGCTTTGCCGCCTCAATACAGATTGTAAGGTTTTCCTTCGAGTTCTCCTGGCCTACATAATCCTTTAAGAATTTCGGACGAAGGGAAACATCGCTGTCCTCACTGAGCTCGACGGCAGAAACTATTCTTTCGTTTTCTTCCATAACCTAACCCTCATTTCATCAGTTCATAAGAAGCTTAAGAGCATTCTTTATAATATCCTCAACATCGGTAAATCTGTCCTTAACGGCTGATACCGCACCCTTTGCCTCAAGCTGGGAATAACCAAGCACCATAAGTGCATCAATCGCTTCCTTAACAGTATCATCATTGGATAAATCCCCGGCAAGCTGTGCTTCATCAAAGCTTTTTGTCTTTGCGATTTTATCCTTTAATTCAAGAATAATTCTTTCCGCAATTTTCTTTCCTATACCCGGTGCCTGGGTAATTGCCTTTACATCATTTTTGATAACAGCCAGAGCAAATGCATCGGTTGGCATAAAGGAAAGAATTGATAAAGCTGCTTTGGGTCCTACTCCCGAAACAGTTATAAGAAGCTCAAAGGTGTTAAGCTCCTCAGGGGAATAAAAGCCGTAAATATCAAATATATCCTCTCTTATGTGAGTATATGTATAGCATAAAAATTCAGAATTAAGCTCCGCCTTTCCCAAGGTTGAAAAGGATGTATAAATCTTATATCCAACTCCTGAAGCATCAAGCACAAGAAAATTGTTTTCTTTAACCGTAACCTTACCCTTTATATAATAAAACATATCAGAAACCTCCAAACTTACTGTTTACTTTATAGGAATGCGCATGGCATACCGCAACCGCAAGGGCATCCGCAACATCATCGGGCTTTGGAATTTTCTCAAGATTAAGAAGAATCTTTACCATTTGCTGAACCTGATTTTTTTCTGCCCTTCCGTAGCCTACTACCGCCTGCTTAATCTGCAGGGGAGTGTATTCAAACACCGGAATATTATTTATCGCGCCGCATAAAAGACAAACGCCGCGCCCCTGACCTACATTGATTGCGGTTTTTGCATTGTTATTGAAAAATAATTCTTCAATGGCAATGGCATCAGGTTTATATTCATTAATTATGCAATTTAATTCATCAAAAACTTTTTTAAGTCTTGTTGGGAAATCACTGTGCGCTTCGGTAGTAATCTTAGTGTATTCAACAACCTTGAACTTATTTCCCACGTATTCAATTATTCCGATTCCCACAATGGCATACCCGGGGTCAATCCCAAGAATTCTCATAAATATTACCTCATAAGCCGTTTTTATGCATAAAAATTCATTTTTATGTATTTTTATAAAAAAGACTTGCTTTTTTTAAAAAGATATAGTATAATACCTTTTGTTGTATATATAATAACATAAATTTTTATATTTAACAATATTAAATTCATAAAACTTTTAGATTTGGAGGAAGAACAATGAGTAAAAAGGAAAAGGTTATTTTAGCGTATTCCGGAGGCCTTGATACTTCAATTATCATTCCCTGGTTAAAGGAAAACTACGATTATGAAGTAATTGCCGTATGCGGTGATGTGGGTCAGGGTAAGGAAACCGAGGGGTTAGAAGAAAAAGCTTTAAAAACAGGTGCTTCCAAGCTTTATATTGAGGATTTAAAGGAAGACTATGTTGCAAATTACATATTCCCGACTCTTAAGGCAGGTGCAGTATATGAAGGTAAATATTTACTGGGTACCTCTCACGCACGTCCGTGTATTGCCAAAAGACTTGTTGAAATAGCAGAAAAAGAGGGTGCTGTTGCAATTTGCCACGGTGCTACAGGTAAGGGTAACGACCAGGTAAGATTTGAGCTTACCGTTAAGGCTCTTGCTCCTCACTTAAAGATTATCGCTCCCTGGAGAATTTGGGATATCCGTTCCAGAGATGAAGAAATCGAATATGCAAAAGCAAGAAATATTCCTCTTCCTGTTACTAAAGAGGATAATTATTCAATGGATAGAAACGTATGGCATTTATCTCACGAGGGTCTTGATCTTGAGGATCCCTGGAATGAGCCTCAGTACGATAAACTTTTAAAGCTTATGGTTACTCCTGAAAAGGCACCCGATAAGTGTGAATATGTTGAAATAGAATTTGAAAAGGGAATTCCTGTTTCAGTAAACGGTGAAAAGCTTTCTCCTTTAAAGCTTGTTGAAAAATTAAACGAGCTTGGCGGAAAGCACGGTGTGGGTATTGCCGATATGGTTGAAAACCGTCTTGTTGGTATGAAATCAAGAGGTGTATATGAAACTCCGGGCGGAACAATTCTTTACGCCGCTATCAAAGAGCTTGAATACTTATGTCTTGACAGACAGACAATGCACTACAAGGAGCTTATTTCTCAGAAATATGCAGAGCTTGTTTATGACGGCTTATGGTTCACCCCTTTAAGAGAAGCTCTTGATGCATTTGTGGATGTTTGTGCAAAGAATGTTACAGGTACGGTAAGACTTAAATTATATAAAGGTCAGGCAACTCCTGCAGGTGCAAAATCTCCTTATTCACTGTATTCCGAAGAATTTGCAACCTTTGATGAGGATGAGGTTTATAACCATAAAGATGCTGAAGGCTTTATCAACCTGTTTGGATTACCGCTTAAGGTAAGAGCTTTAAAAGAAAAAGAAAACAAAAAATAAGGAGTCACATTATGAAATTATGGGGCGGTCGTTTTTCCAAGGAAACCGATAGCTTGGCAAATGACTATAACTCTTCAATAAAGTTTGATCAAAGACTTTATAAAGAGGATATAAAGGGAAGCATTGCCCATGTAAAAATGCTTGGCAATCAGAATATAATACCGAAGGAAAATGCAGAGAAAATTGCAAAAGAGCTGGAGAACATTTTAGAGGATATTGAATCGGGAAAAATTGAATTTTCCGTTACTGCCGAAGATATTCACATGAATATTGAAACTATTCTTATAGAAAGACTTGGCGATATCGGAAAGCAGCTTCATACCGGCAGAAGCCGTAATGACCAGGTTGCTGTTGACTTTAAAATGTATTTAAGAGAAGAGTGTGAAGATATAAAGACTCTTATCTTAAAGCTTATGGAAGTGATTTTAAATATTGCAAAGGAGCATAAAACTACTGTTATGCCGGGCTATACCCATCTTCAGAAGGCTCAGCCCATAACCCTGGCACATCACATGCTTGCATATTTTCAGATGTTCCTTCGTGATTATGAAAGACTTTGCGACTGTGTAAAGCGTCTTAATTACTGTCCTTTGGGTTCAGGTGCTTTAGCTACTACGACCTATCCTTTAGACAGATTCTTTACAGCAAAGGAGCTTGGCTTTTTCGGACCTACCGAAAACAGTCTTGACGGCGTTTCGGACAGGGACTATGCAATAGAATTTACCTTTTCGGCATCCATGATTATGATGCATCTTTCACGTTTTTCAGAAGAGGTTATTTTGTGGTGTACCAATGAGTATTCCTTTGTAGAGCTGGATGACAGCTTCTCCACAGGCTCAAGCATTATGCCTCAGAAGAAAAATCCCGATATGGCAGAGCTTACCCGTGGAAAAACCGGAAGAGTTTATGGCTCTCTTATGACACTTCTTACTGTAATGAAGGGACTTCCTCTGGCATATAACAAGGATATGCAGGAGGACAAGGAGGCTACCTTTGATGCAATTGATACCCTTAAGCTTTGTATTCCCGTGTTTACAAATATGATGGCTACTGCTAAATTCAGATGTAATGTGATGGAGGCAGGAGCTAAAAAAGGATTTACCAATGCAACTGATGCGGCAGACTATCTTGTTAAAAAGGGAATGCCCTTCAGAGATGCTCATAAGGTAATAGGTCAGATGGTGGCGTATGCTTTATCGGAAAATATTTCTCTTGATGAAATTCCAATGAGTATGCTAAAGGAGTTTTCTCCGGTAATTGAAGATGATTTCTACACTGCCATTTCTCTTGAAACCTGTGTTAATGAGAGAAATGTCTACGGCGGTCCTTCCAAAAAGGCTATCAATACTGCAATCGAAAATGCTCAAAAATTTTTAAATAATAATAAATAAAAAATGTGAGATAAGTGAACATCACTTATCTCACATTTCTTTTTCTGAATTCACGTGCAGAGCATCCGTTTATTTTCCTGAAAACCTTGCAGAAATAGGTCTGGTTGTCAAATCCGCAGTTTGCCGCAATTTCGGTTACGGGACGGCTTGAATTAATAAGCATGATATTGGCATTTTTAATTCTTATGTGATTTATATAGTCGGTAAGATTAATGCCGGTATGTTTTTTAAATATTCTTGAAAAGTAGGAGGGGTTCATGTTAACGTAACCCGCAATATCATTTAAGGAAAGCTCCCGGTTAAAATTATCGTATATATATCTTATTGCTTTACTGATTTCTTCGTTTTCACTGACCGGAATAACAGGGGAGTCTGATATGCTGTTAAAAATATTACCGTAAATTGCAATGAGAATTTCATAAACCGAATTAACCGTAAGTTGTCTTGTAAAGGGGCCGTCCTTTTTATAGTTATCTCTGATTTTCTCAAATAAAGCCTTTATGTATTCTTTCCTGTTGTCGGGAAAAACTATGTGATTGTATTTAAAGCATTCCCTGAATCTTTCGGCATTTTCTCCCATCGAATAGAATGCGTCATCGGTAAGATATATTTTTATGTTTGAGCCAAAGGGAGTTTCCAGCCTTTTAGTCATATGTAAATCATTCTTTTTTATAAGAATAATATCCCCGCACCTTATATCATATAAATCGTAATTAATAAGATATCTTCGCTCGCCTGAAAACAGATAATATATTTCGTAATAATCATGATAGTGAAAATCGGGCATACTGCCGGATTCGTTGTTATAATGATTTTCATCAAACCATATACTGTCCTTTTGCATATTCTCCTCCCGATTTACAATTCTTTATTTAATGATAATACAGCTTAATATAAAAGTCAAATAAAAAGATTGATAATATGCGTAAAATAGCTTGACGAATACTGAAATTATGGTAAAATAAAGGTAAATATAATATGCAAGGAGAAGTAAAAATGAAAGTATTAGTTTGTTCAGATTTATCAAGTGTACTTAACGGAAGAGTTAAAGGAAAACCGGAATTTTTCTTTTTCCCTGAAGAAAATATTAAAAAAATCGAGGAGACCTTTGATGAAGTTGTATGGAATGATACAGGTGCTCAGCTTTCAAAGGAAGCCTTAATCGAAAAGGTAAAGGATGTTGATGCCATCATTACCTGCTGGGGAAGTAATCAGATTGATAAAGAGGTTCTTGACAATGCACCAAACTTAAAAATTATTGCTCATATGGCAGGAACAGTTGCCCCATTTGTTACCGAAGAGGTTTATGAAAGAGGTATTCTTGTTATCGGTGCCAATGACCGGGAGTTTTCCGAATCGGTTGCAGAGGGTGCTTTGGCAATGGCGCTTACCAAATTGAGAAGAATTGACGAAACCTCAAGAATTTTAAGGGATCAGAAAAAAGCAGGCTGGAGAGTATTTCCCGATTACCGCGGTCTTATTGATAAAACTGTCGGCATCGTAAGCTTTGGGGCTATTGCTGAATATTTTGCGGGTATGCTGCAGCCCTTCCACTGTAAAATTAAAGTTTACTCCAGAAGCATAAGTGATGAAAAGCTTAAACAGTATAAAATGGAGAGAGCAAGCTTAGAGGAAATATTCTCAACTTGTGATGTGATTTCTGTACATACCGCATGGAATCAGCACACCTTCCACATGATTAATAAGGAGCTTATTAAAATGATGAAGGATAATGCACTTATTATAAATACTGCAAGAGGTGCGGTAATTGATGAAGAAGCGCTTACCGAAGAGCTTAAGACAGGACGAATTATGGCAGCCTTGGATGTATTCTATCCCAACGAACCGCCTCTTGAGGATAATCCGCTTTACGATCTTGACAATGTCCTTATTACAGACCACAGAGGAGGTCCGACACCTGACAGATACAGATATATCGCATCCAGTATTATCGATGATGTATATAATTATCTTAAGAACGGAACAATTCCTGATAACGTAATAGGTAAGGAACGTGCCTTCAGTATGACAGGTGCAGGTGTTACAAAGAAATAATAAGTAAACGGCGCTATGTGCATAGCGCCGTTTTTAATTTAAGTCTCTGTCCTACATGAGTATTGGTGAACAAAAAATATACATTTTTTAAGATAATTATGCGTAAATAGATGACAAATAGGCAAAAAAATGCTACAATATAGTAAGATATTGAAACTTTTTACAATCTATATAGATACAAAGAGTTCGACAAATAAGAATTTGTCTATCTACTTCTATCTATGGAAAGGAGAAATTTATGAAACTTTTCACTGAAATTGCAACGCATTGTATAAATAAAAACATCTCTACTAACAGTTTTGAAATTCTCCCAGAAGTGATTCGCCAACATACTGATTGGGATTACACATATCGGCAAAAACCCACAGGTTGTAGCTTGAAGCCAACATTTCGTAATATGCCATATAGAAATTCTTTTGTACCAGAAATTGATATCGTTATTTCTAATCGCGATTCACAAACTGAGCTGCAAATGATTGGACAGCCTGTAAAATTTGTGAGAGTTTTTATGGCATTGTGGTTCAGCTTCTTGCTGGCGATGGAAGTCTTTTTTGTTATTCTCGCCATCACATCCAATTTGGACAGCCTTTTCCCACTTTTTATACCGCTTGCTATGTGTGCATTTGGCTATTTACTTTGTAAGTTTGCAACGAAAGCAACTTTTAACTCAGTTGTTAAGGCTATCAAAAAAGAATTTTACTAATAGCCAAATTCCAATTTGTCGAACAGTTAGGAAAATAAGAATTTAACGGAGGTTATGTATGCTTGAAAAAATGAGTGATTTCTTTGAGGCAAGACTTGACGGATATGATGAGCATATGATGACTAACATCGA
>SVKB01000009.1 GCA_015068665.1 Oscillospiraceae bacterium
GAAAAAGTAAATGTTGGATATTTACAATGGGCAAGATTGCAAATCTTGCCCATTTCTTATGTATAAAAATCAATTTTTCTTTGAAATCGCAACAAAAAAATTATTCCACAGAAAATAAAGTTATAGGAAAACACAAAAAAACTTGCATTTGTATACCAACCTGTAGTATAATAATTAATAATGATGTGTAAATGGAGTGATTAGTTGTGAAAATAACAAAGGATACTATAATTGCAGACGTTTTGAAGTTCAATGCTGATCTTGCGCCCTTCTTTCTGGAAATAGGAATGCATTGTCTCGGATGTCCTTCTGCAACAAGTGAAACTATAGGTGAAGCATGTGAGGTTCACGGGGCAGATTGCGAAATGCTTCTTGATAAAATTAACGATTTTCTTGATGAGGAGGAAAATTAAATGGCTGATAACAAATTGATGTATAAGGATAAGCCGCTTTCCCGTTTGGGGAATACAATTTATTACGGCGACTTTTCCGAAAAATACATTATAATCATTGACATTCTTGAGGAAAAAGAAGCTGACGGTAAGACGGTTCCTTCCAAGCTTGCAATCAAGCTTAATCAGAATTGCGGTCAGTTAAGCTTCAAGCCTGTAAAGAAGGCTGAAAGAAACAGTCTTTACGTGGCACTTGATTTGGCTGAATACTGGCTTAAGGATGCCTTGGAGATGGATCCCTGATGCTTGATTTTCTGAATAATCTTCCCGTTACTCTTATAGGTATTGTTGCTTTTTTATTCTCCATATCCTGCCATGAATTTGCTCATGGCTATGTGGCGTACAGAATGGGGGATAACACGGCAAAAATAAACGGAAGACTTACCCTTAATCCTATAAAGCACTTTGATTTATTTGCAGTTGCATTCTTCGTAATCTTCAGATTTGGCTGGGCAAAGGGAGTGCCTATAAACCCAAATAATTTTGAAAATCCGAAGCACGGAATGGTTTATTCCGCCCTTGCGGGACCGGTTACAAATTTTATACTGGCTCTTGTATTCGGGTTTGTATACGCTTTGTTATGTATGATACCGTTTTCAGCTGAGAATATCTGGTATCATATAACCTGGTATCTGGCACTGTTCTCCTGGCAGATGATTACCGTAAACGCAATGCTTGCAGTATTCAACCTGTTTCCGATACCGCCCCTTGACGGCTCTAAAATCTTTTTAGCTGTCCTGCCTGAATACTGGTATTTTAAAATTCTCGACTATGACCGTTTTATGATGATTGTGTCTTTGATTATTGTCTATACCGGTGTGCTGGATAACTTTATTTTTACAGGCGTTGATAAGCTTGTTGAAATAATCCAAAAAATTGTAGGAGTTATTTTATAAATGGAACAGCTTACCTTTAAAACTCATGAATTTGAAGGCCCTCTGGACCTGTTGCTGTTTTTGATAAAAGCAAATAAAGTAAATATATACGATATCCCAATCGTGGAAATATCCGAACAATATATAAGCTATGTCAACGAAATGAAGGAAATGGATCTTGATTACACCTCAGAGTTTCTTGTTATGGCTTCCGAGCTTTTGTATATAAAATCAAGGATGCTGCTTCCTGTGGAAAAGGATGAGGACGGTGAGGTTATCGATCCGCGTACCGAGCTTGTTGCAAAGCTTCTGGAATATCAGAAATATAAAGAACTTTCTGAATTCTTAAAAGGCAGAGAGGATATCGGAAGATTTTCTTTTGTAAAGCCAAGAAGTAAGGTTAAGGGAATAAAATACGATAATGACGATCTTGAGGTATCGGTACTGGACCTTGTCAATGCATTTCAGGATGTTATTGACAGGATTGAAAGAAAGCTGCCGCCTCCGAAAACCTCCTTTGTGGGAATCGTTGCCCGTGAAGAGGTTAATATGCAGGACAGGATTGATATAATTAAAAGCTACCTTTCTGAAAATAAAAAGGTGGAATTTGATTCTTTGTTTATAAATACCTGTACCACAAGACCGCAGATAATAGTTACTTTTTTAGGAATACTTGAGCTTATTAAATTAAGTAAAATTACTGTTAAGAAACAGAATGATGCAATGTATATAACATTGGTTTGATAAAGGTTATATTAAAATTCAAGGTAAAAAAGTCCGGATAATTTTCCGGGTGTTAAAGGAAGAAGAATAAATGTTAGGAATTGAAGACAGAGAGCTTTATAATGCCATAGAAGCCCTGCTGTTTGTTGCAGGTGATCCGGTGTCCCTTGACAGGATAGCAGAAGCTTTGGAGCTTCCTATTGAGGAGCTGGAGGAGTTTATGCCGAAAATGCTTGACGAATATAATTTCGAGCGTCGCGGTATAAAGCTTATAAAACTTGAAAATTCATACCAGCTTACAACCCGTTCGGAGTATTTTGACGCGGTGGTAAGAATGGTTACCCATAAGCAGAAGCAGGTGCTTTCTCCTGCTACCTTAGAGGTATTATCCATAATTTCATATAATCAGCCTATTACAAAAGCGGCTATTGAAAGGGTAAGGGGTGTTGATTCCTCTTATTCAATTGCCAAGCTTCTTGAAAGAGAACTGATAGAACAAAGGGGCAGACTTAATGCTCCGGGGAGACCTGTGCTTTACGGCACTACCGATGAATTCTTAAGATGCTTCGGCCTTCAGTCACTTGATGAAATGCCGAATCTTGAAGAGGATTTGTCACAGCTTGGTGTTGAAACCGATCCGGATAAGGATAATGTAACCTTTGATGAGCTTGAACAACGAATGGAAAACGGCGGGGAATTTGAAGAAGATTCCTCTGATCCATCCTTCTTTTAATACATATTGACGGAGGTATAAAAATGGCTGAACATCCAATTGAATCAATTATGAGTACCGCTCTTGAGAATATTAAAAAAATGATTGACGTTAATACTATTATCGGAAATCCCGTTACCACTCCTGATGGAACGGTTATTATTCCCGTTTCAAAGGTTGCCTTTGGTTTTTGTGCGGGAGGCAGTGAATTCGGAGCCCCTTCGGTATCAACGCCTGACGGCAATGCTAAATTCGGTGGCGGAAGCGGTGCCGGCGTTTCTATTACTCCGGTTGCTTTTCTGGTGGTTAACGGAACTAATGTAAGGCTTATTTCCATGACTTCGGCATCCACTACGACTGATAAAATTGTAGATATGATTCCTGATGTGCTCGATAAATTTTCCGAGCTTGTTTCCGGTTCGAAAAAAGAAAAGAAGATAAAGTTTCAGGATGAAATTGATATGGAATAAATGAATTGCGCCCACTCATATACATATAAGTGTGAATGTATATGAGTGGGTGATTTTATGATAAAAATATTGCTGATTTTATCGGTGCTTCTTTTCCCGTCTTTGAATGTCCGTGCGTTTGAAAATATCTCAGCAAAGGCTTATGTTCTTATGGAGCAATCAACAGGAACTGTTATTCTTGAAAAAAACAGTAAAGTTAAAATGAAGCCTGCAAGTACCACTAAAATATTAACAGCTGTTTGTGCCATTGAAAATGCTATGCTCTCCGATAAGGTAACTGTATCGAAAAATGCAGCGTATCAGGAAGGCTCTTCAGTATATCTTAAGCCCGGTGATGAAATGACTATGGAAAATATGATTTACGGTCTTATGCTGAGCTCGGGAAATGATGCGGCAGTTGCTATTGCCGAGCATATTGCAGGTGATACTGAAAAATTTTCAAATGTTATGAATAATAAAGCAAGAGATATAGGTGCAATGGATTCAAACTTTGAAAATCCCAACGGGCTTGACGATGATAAACACTATGTAACAGCTTATGATCTTGCGCTTATTACTTCGTATGCGCTGAAAAATGATTTTTTCTTAAAAACAGTATCTTTAAAAAGTAAGGTTATTTCGGATTTAAAAGGAACTAAAAGATATTTATCCAATCATAATAAAATGCTGCATAATTACGAAGGCTGTATAGGTGTTAAAACAGGCTTTACAAAAAAATCAGGCAGAACTCTGGTTACGGCTGCGGAAAGAAACGGAATACGGCTGGTTGCTGTAACCCTTAATGCACCAAATGACTGGGATGACCATGAAAAACTCCTTAACAAGGGCTTCGATACCGTAAGAAAACAAAAGGTGTTGAATGTTGATGAGGTTGTCGATAATGTGGAAGTAAGAAAAGGGAAGAATGAATACCTTCCTGTAAAGTGTGAAGAAGAATACTACGGCATTGAAGTTTCAGGAAAAGAAACAGATTATGATGTTTTATATAAATATGATAAGCTTAAGGCTCCTGTAAAAAAGGGAGAAAAGGCGGGAGAGGCTATTGTTTTTAAAAATGGAAAAGAGGTTTTCAGAACAAAACTTATAACCTGCCATGGAACAGAACGAAAAAGAGGATTTTCAATAATAGAATTTATAAAGAGGATATTTGGTTATGTTAAGACTTCAGAAATTTATAAGTGATTCAGGTCTTACCTCAAGAAGAAAAGCGGAGGAGCTTATCACTTCGGGAAGGGTAAGGGTTAACGGCCTGGTTGCTGAGCTTGGTTGTAAGGTTGATGAACAAAATGATGTTGTTGAGGTGGATGGTAAAAGAATTACCCTCGGTGAAAAACACATATATATAATGCTTAATAAACCCGAAGGATATTTGTCGTCAGTAACGGATGACAGAGGCCGTAAGACGGTGGTTGAGCTCATTGGACTTAAGGAAAGAATTTTTCCCGTAGGAAGACTGGACTACGATACGGAAGGTTTGCTTTTACTTACAAATGACGGGGAATTTACCTACAGGGTAACTCATCCGAAATTTGAAATAACCAAGACTTATATTGCAACCCTTGATAAAAGAATTATGTGGGACAGAATTAAAGTTCTTCTTGACGGCGTTGAAATTGAGGATTATGTTGGAACTGCAAATGCTCTTCATATAATAAATGAGAATAAAAATCAGGTGATGATTACAATTTCTCAGGGGAAAAACCGCCAGGTAAGAAAAATGTTTGAAAAAACAGGATATACAGTGAAAAAACTTCAAAGAATAAGTATTGGTGCTTTGAGACTTGCTAATCTTAAAAAAGGCGAGTGGCGTGAACTTTCAAAAAAAGAAGCGGAAAAAATTTTTGAAAAGAACAGTATATAAAACGCTGTGTAAAAAAGTGGTTAAGTTTTGGTAAAAAAAGAAAAAAACTATTGATTATTTGACAAAAATATAGTAAAATGTGGATGATGGGTAAAATTGGATTTATCTTGTCGGAGGATGGGGTAAGTCCTGTACTTATAAATGAAAAATTAAAATCAGGAGGGTACTATGGATAATCTTGAAAAACTAAAGCTTTTCCGTGAAATGGCTGATAAGAAGAACTCGGCATCCGGAAATGTGGGTGGTAAAAAAACTGCCAAGGAAAGATTGGAAATGCTTTTTGATGAAGGCACCTTTATTGAAACAGATTCCTATCTTAAAAACAGAAACAGCCTGACAGGTGAAACAAATTATGCCGACGGTGTAATTGCAGGCTACGGCACAGTTATGGGCAGACTTGTATATGCTTATGCTCAGGATTTTGGTGTGCTTAACGGTTCTTTAAGTGAAATGAACTGTAAAAAAATATCTAAAGTGTATGATCTTGCTCTTAAAACAGGAGCTCCCGTTGTATCGGTAATCGATTGCGGCGGTATAAGACTTGAAGACGGTCTTGATGCTCTTTGTGCATATAACGAGGTTATGAAAAAATCAGTAGATGCATCCGGTCTTATTCCACAGCTATCTGTTGTAATGGGTGTTTGCGGCGGAAGTATGACATTTATTCCCGCGGTTTCCGATTTTACTGTTATGGTGGACAAGCAGGCAGAGCTTTATATAACAAGTAAGGAAGTATTGAAAGGTGTTAATAATGAAGCTTGTGAGGATTTCTCTCTTTCAACCTTCAACAGCGCTAACGGTACAGTTGAATTCACAGCTTCAAGTGAAGATGAAGCATTCTTAACAGTTAAAAAGCTTCTTTGTTACTTACCTTCAAACTATTTTGAGGATGCTGAGAATATTGAAACCGCTGATGACTTTAACAGAGCAACTCCGGATATTATCAATATTATTCCGTCTGATGATAAGAGCGCTTATAACGTATGCGATATCATAAAATCAGTTGCAGATAACTGTGAATTCTTAGAAGTATCGGAAGCTTATGCAAAGAATATGGTTACAGGCTTTATAAGACTTGGTGGTTATACTGTTGGTGTTGTTGCTAATCAGCCTGAAGTAACCGGCGGTGTTATTGATAACCTTGGCGCTAAAAAAGCGGCTGACTTTATCGGTAAGTGCGACAGCTTCGGTATCCCGGTTCTTTCCTTCACGGATTCAGAGGGCTTTGAAGCTTCAATGGCTGATGAAAAATGGGGAATGGTTAAGGATGTTGCAAAATTAGGCTTTGCATTTGCAAACGCATCTGTTGCAAAAGTTAACGTGATTTTAAGAAAGGCATACGGTGCTGCTTATCTTTATATGAATTCCAAGCAGATGGGCGCTGATATTTCTTATGCTCTTCCTACTGCAATCATAACAGCTGCAACTCCTGAGGTTGCTCTTAATATGCTGTATTCGGATGAAATTAAAAAGTATGACGATCCAAAGGCAGGAAAAGAAGAAATTATAGCTAAGTATAAGGATGAGGTTGCATCACCTTATGAAGCTGCAAAACGTGGCTATATCGATGATGTAATTGACCCTGAAGCTTTAAGACCTGTATTGGTAAGTGCATTTGATGTTCTTTTTGCAAAAAGAGAAGAAGTTGTTGATAAAAAACATGGCAATATGCCACTTTAATAAGAGGTGAGAAGTATGGCTGAAAGATTAAGTGAAGGCGTTGTTGTTTTAGTCATCGGTATGGCAATCGTTTTCGGAATTCTTATACTTCTATGGGCTATTCTTTTAGGCTTTGAGCAGGTGTTTTATAAAATACCTCAAAAGAGAAAGGCTAAGGAAGCTGCCAAGCCTCAGGTAGTTACAGAAGCAGTTGAAGCTGCTCCTCAGGTTGAAGAAGATGAAAGCGAAATCGTTGCTGTTATCACCGCTGCAATTTGTGCAATGACTAATCAGAGCGCAACTAATTTTAAAATAAAATCAATCAAGAGAATAAGTAATTGGAATAAATAGGAGGAAAAATTATGAAAAATTATATAATCACAGTTAATGGAAAATCTTATGATGTAACAGTTGAAGAAACAGGCTCAGTTGCTTCTGCACCTGTAATGCAGGCTGCACCCGTACAGGCACCTGTTCAGGCTCCTAAGGCAGCGGCTCCTGCAGCTCCTGCTAACGGAACAAAGGTTGAAGCACCGATGCCGGGTACAGTATTAAAGCTAAACGTTAAGGTTGGCGACACAGTCAGCGAAGGACAGGCTGTTGCTGTTTTAGAAGCTATGAAAATGGAAAATGATATCCCTGCACCATGCGCAGGTAAGGTTGTATCCGTTAATGTTAATACAGGTGCAACCGTTGAAACCGGAACTGTTATTGCTGTTATCGGTTAATTTAAAAATAACAGTAAATAATAAGGGAGGTTTTTAATAGTGAATATTGTTGAAAGTTTTATAAACTTTATAAGCACTATGGGTATATTCTCTATAACACTCGGGCAAGCCGCAATGATTTTAATTTCATGTATTCTTTTGTATTTTGCTATTGTTAAAGAGTATGAACCAATGCTTTTATTACCGATTGCATTCGGTATGTTACTTACAAATATTCCTAATTCGGGTGTTTATCATCCGGAATATTTTAAGCCACAGGCAGATGGTGCGGCAATGGCTCCTTTTTCGGAGATTGCAGCCCATGGTGGAATATTTGACTTTTTATATTTAGGCGTTAAGTTTGGTATATTTCCGCCACTTATCTTTATGGGGGTTGGTGCGATGACCGACTTTGGTCCCTTAATTTCAAACCCTAAGAGCTTATTCTTAGGTGCCGCTGCTCAGCTTGGCGTTTTCGTTACATTCTTTGGCTCTTTGTTGTCAGGAATGTTCTCAGTTGAACAGGCTGCTTCAATAGGTATTATCGGTGGTGCCGATGGTCCTACTGCTATCTTTGTTACAAAAACTTTAGCACCTGAGCTTCTTTCTGCTATCGCGGTTGCCGCTTATTCATATATGGCTCTTATTCCTATCATTCAGCCACCTATTATGAAGGCTCTTACAACCAAAAAGGAAAGAGAAATCGTTATGGAACAGCTTCGTCCTGTTTCCAAAACCGAAAAGATTATTTTCCCAATCTTAGTTACAACCGTTATTGCTCTTATTCTGCCTGATGCCACACCTCTTGTAGGTATGCTGATGCTTGGTAACCTGATGAAGGAATGTGGCGTTGTTGAAAGACTTTCAAAAACAGCTCAGAATGAGCTTATGAATATTGTAACGATATGTCTTGGCGTAAGCGTTGGTGCTACAGCTGTTGCTGATAACTTCCTTAGCCCGCAGACTGTACTTATCATACTTATGGGGCTTGTTGCATTCTCTATCAGTACCGCAGGCGGTTTATTACTTGGTAAGCTTATGTGCAAGCTTTCCGGTGGTAAAATCAATCCGCTTATCGGATCAGCGGGTGTATCTGCCGTTCCTATGGCTGCCCGTATGTCACAAAAGGTTGGTCAGGAATCAAATCCTAAGAATTTCTTATTGATGCATGCTATGGGACCTAACGTTGCAGGTGTTATCGGTTCTGCCGTTGCCGCAGGCGTGTTCTTATCAATGTACGCTAAATAATGGAGGAAAATAAAATGGGAAAAGTTAAAATTACCGAAACTATTTTAAGAGATGCTCATCAGTCTCAGATTGCAACCCGTATGACTACTGATGACATTTTGCCGATAGTTGAAAAATTAGATAAAATCGGATACCATTCTTTGGAATGCTGGGGGGGAGCAACCTTTGACTCCTGCTTAAGATTCTTGAATGAGGATCCCTGGGAAAGATTGAGAAAAATCAAGGCTAAAGCACCTAATACAAAGCTTCAGATGTTATTCAGAGGCCAGAATGTTTTAGGTTACCGTCACTATGCTGATGATGTTGTTGAATACTTTGTTCAGAAATCAATTGCAAACGGTATCGATATCTTAAGAATATTTGATGCTTTAAATGATGTAAGAAATCTTCAGACTGCTATTAAAGCCGCTCAGAAGGAAAACGGTCATGTTCAGGCTACAGTATGTTATACAATAAGCCCCGTTCATAATGTTGAATCCTTCGTTAAAATGGGTAAGGATTTAGAAAATATGGGCGCAAACTCAATTTGTATCAAGGATATGGCAGGTCTGCTTACTCCTTATGCAGCTTATGACCTTGTAAAAGCTATGAAGGAAGAAGTGAAAATTCCTCTTCAGCTTCATACTCATTATACATCAGGTGTTGCTTCTATGACCTACTTAAAGGCAATCGAAGCAGGTATCGATGTAATTGATACTGCTATGTCTCCGTTTGCACTGGGAACCAGCCAGCCTGCAACAGAGCCAATGGTTGCAACTTTACAGGGTACAGAGTACGACACAGGAATTGATCTTGATAAATTATCTGAAATTACAGATTACTTCAGTGTGTTAAGAGAAAAAGCACTTGCTTCCGGTCTTCTTGATCCTAAGGTATTAAAGGTTGATATCAATACCTTAAAATATCAGGTTCCCGGCGGAATGTTATCCAACCTTGTATCTCAGCTTAAGCAGGCAGGTAAAGAGGATAAATTCGATGAAGTATTAAAGGAAGTTCCGAGAGTCAGAGAAGAATTAGGCTTCCCACCACTTGTAACACCTACCAGTCAGATTGTTGGTACACAGGCTGTTTTAAATGTAATCAGCGGTGAAAGATATAAGATGATTTCCAATGAAACCAAAGGTCTTGTTAAGGGTGAATACGGTAAAACTCCTGTTGAAATCAAGCCTGAAATCATTGAAAAGATTATCGGCAATGAAGAAAGAATTACCTGCAGACCCGCAGATAAAATTGCTCCCGAGCTTGACAGATTAAAGGGCGAGATTAAAGAATATATGGAGCAGGACGAGGATGTTCTTTCCTACGCATTGTTTGACAAGGTGGCAATTAAATTCTTTGAGCACAGAAAAGCAGAGAAATATAAAATGGATGTTGCTCATATGGATAGTGAAAATAAAATTCACACTGTGTAATAAATAAAAATTAAGGTATTTGTCTTAACGGCAAATACCTTTTTTTACATTAAAAAACAATTTTTAAAAAAGTTCCGTTTTTTGGTTATTTTTAATTAAAAGTTCACAAAAATGTAATCAAAATGTATTTGTATTTTGTCGAAAAGTATTATATAATGTATGTGGTATAATGTACAATGTTTTAGTTGTGCGGTTTTCAATTGCTATAAAATAATACATATAAATACTGCGGCAGGCAAGTTATATATAATTTCTTATTAAACAACGAAATGAGATTCCTTTATTTGATGGTACCCGATAGTGTAATTTATTACGTCCGGTATCCCTGAGAACACATTGTTCCTTACATATTTAACGGTTGTGATGTAGTAAGAATAAAGAAGCTTTTCTGCGCGGTTGCCGGATAGTAAGTTCCGGCAAAGTCTTAAAGGAGGCAATTATGAATAAAAAGAACATTATAGCACTGTTATTGGTTTTGTTTTTTCTTTTTAATATTGTAGCTTTACTGATTCCTGTTTTTATAAATGCAGCCGGAGATATTACTGTGTTATATGATGATAAAGAGCTGAAATCTGATGTCAGCCCTGTTATTTATAATGACAGAGTCCTGGTACCTGCAAGAATGATATTTGAAGCTATGGGGGCAGAGATTGGCTGGGCGGCAAAGGAAAGACGGGTTACCATTCAAAACGGGAAGGATACTTTTATTTTCCATATTGACAGTCCGGTGGTATTTGTCAACGGAACAAAGCATCAGCTTGATACCCGTGCTCTTTTAATTTCTGACCGAACCTTTATTCCCTTAAGATTTCTGGTGGAAAAAAGCGGTATGAAGGTTGAATGGGTGGACAAGACCCGAACGGTTAAAATTGACAGCGGCAAAGCATCGTCCACCGATAAAGAGGGGAATTCATCAGCTTCTGATAAAAATAATGCCGATAACGATAAGAATACCTCAGGAAGTGATAAAACTGAATATAATTATCTTACTTCCGTTAAACTGGATGAATCTTCAGCTACGGTTAATTTTAAAACATCATCGGTAAAATACGAGTATTTTACATTAAAATCGCCAACCCGTCTTGTAATTGACATAGAAGACTGTATAAAGGGATATACTACAAAGGACCCGACTCCAGACAGTGATTATTTCACCGCGTTCAGATGTGCTCAGTTCAGTAAAGAACCAATGGTTACAAGGCTTGTTTTTGAGCTTGACGGGGATTCTGCATATCAGATTGATGTTGAGAAAAATATGCTGACAGTTGAATTTTTCCATGAAGATGAAAATGTTGTTTATAAAGAGCCTAAGCATAACAGTAAGTATAAAACAGTTGTTATTGATGCAGGGCACGGCGGTAAGGATCCGGGTGCCGTAGGAACGGAAAACGGCGTTATCGTACTAAAGGAAAAGGATGTTAATCTTAAGATTGCCCTTAAGGTCTATGCAAAGCTTAAAAATGAAAAGGTTAATGTTTATATGACGCGTTCTACCGATAAGTTTTTAGAGCTCTCCGAAATAGTTGATTTCGCAAATAAGAAGAAAGCAGATTTACTTGTCAGTGTACATAATAATGCTTCGGAAAATACAAGCACCAGCGGAACAATGACTATGTATGCTTATAATACAGCAAAAACCGGTTATAAGTTATCGGGGAAAACCGTAGCCGAAACTATTCAGAAATATCTGGTTAAGGCGACAAAAGGTAAGGATTACGGACCAAGACAGAACTCCGCTCTTTATATTTTAAGAAAATCAAATATGCCTGCGGTAATTACCGAGTCTTTGTTTGTAACCAATAAATCCGATCGTGCAAAGCTTAAGAATGAAACCTATATAAATAATATTGCGGATGCTATATACAAGGGAATTTGCGATGTAATGGATCTTGATTAGCGTTAATGAGGTGGGAAAATGAAAATAGGAATTCTGGGCGGAACCTTTGACCCCGTTCACAAAGCTCATATAGAAATCGCAAAGCTTGCTCTGTGTGAGCTGAAGCTTGATAAGGTTATATTTGTTCCTAACGGAGTACCTCCTCATAAGAAGGAATCCTCGGTTTTATGTGAGGATAAGCTTAATATGCTTAAGCTTGCCATCAATCCTTATGAAAAATTTGAAATTGATAACTTTGAGCTTTTGAAGGAGGATTATTCCTACCTTTATATTACCCTGGAATACTTCAAAAATAATTATCCTGACGACGAGCTTTTCTTTATTGCGGGCTCAGATAATATCGAAACTATTCCAAGCTGGAAGAATCCCGCACTTTTATTTAGATATGCAACCTTTGTTTTTATAAAAAGACCGGAGTATGAGCTTAATGACAAGGGTATAAAAAAACTTGAGGAAGATTACAATGCGAAAATCCTGTCAATTGATTTTGACGGGATTGATATTTCCTCATCGGATATAAGGTGTGCTTTTGAGAATTGCCGGGCGGTGGGGGAAATGCTTCCGGAAAATGTAATGGAGTATATTGTGAATAAAACGGTTTACCCTAAGAAACTTCTTGCAAAGCTTAAAACAATGATAGGGGAGAAGCGTTTTGTTCATAGTATAAATGTTGCAAAGGAAGCTTATAGACTTGCTTTGAGGTATAACGAGGATGCCGATAAGGCATATTATGCGGGGCTGCTGCACGACTGTGCAAAGAAAATGGATTATGATGCTCAGCTTGAAATAATAAAAAGAAATAATATTTATACGATTAAGGAAAGAGAACTTGAATTTCCAAAGGTTATTCATGCGCTTACAGGTGCTTATGTTGCAAAAGAGGAGTTTGGTATAACCGACAGGATTATACTTGATGCAATAAGATTTCATACCCTTGGCGATGTGAAAATGACTCTTTTTGATAAAATAATCTATATAGCCGATTTAATTAGTGAAGAAAGAGTGTATAAAGGTGTTGAAATTTTAAGAGAAATGGCTTATAATAGTATAGATAAAGCAATTTTAACTTCCGTGGACAACACGATAAACTATGTAGGGTATGAAAATATTCAACCTGATATTATCGTTCTGCGGGATTATATTAAGGAGAGAGTAAATGGAAGCATTAGCTAAAGCAAAAAGAATCGTTGAACTTGCCGACCTGAAAAAAGCTCATGATATTGAGCTTATTGAGATTTCTGGAGTTTCTTCTCTTACCGATTATTTCGTTATCTGTACTGCTAACAGCGAGTTACAGGTTAAAGCGGTTGCAGATGAAATAGAGTTTAAGCTGAAAGAAGAAAACGGTGTTGTACCGTCTCACACCGAAGGGTACCGTACGGCAGGTTGGGTACTTATTGATTATGATGATGTGGTATGTCATATTTTTAATAAGGAATCAAGAGCATTTTATTCACTTGAAAGACTCTGGCAGGATGCAAAAAGAGTTGATATAAGCGATATTATAAAAGAAGATTAATTAAGAAAGAGGAATCTTAAAATGGATTACAATTTTAAAAGCATAGAAAAGAAATGGCAAAAAATATGGGATGAAAAAGAAACCTTCAAAACAAGCACGGACTACACCAAGAAAAAGTTTTATGCTCTTGTTGAGTTTCCCTATCCGTCAGGACAGGGCTTGCATGTAGGTCATCCAAGATCCTATACTGCTCTTGATATAGTTTCAAGAAAGAAAAGACTTGAAGGCTATAACGTGTTATATCCGATGGGATGGGATGCTTTTGGTCTTCCCACCGAGAACTTTGCCATAAAAAATAAAATTCACCCGCGTGAAGTAACCAAAAACAACGTGGCAAGATTTAAAGAACAGCTTAAATCACTGGGCTTTTCGTTTGACTGGTCCAAGGAAATAAATACTACCGATCCCGAATATTATAAGTGGACTCAGTGGATATTCTTAAAGCTTTTTGAAAAAGGTCTTGCATATAAAAAGGAAATGGCTGTTAACTGGTGTACCTCCTGTAAAGTAGTTCTTGCAAACGAAGAGGTAGTTAACGGCGTTTGTGAAAGATGTCAGAGTGAGGTTGTAAGAAAGGTAAAAAGTCAGTGGATGCTTAAAATTACCGAATACGCCGAACGACTTATCAACGACCTTGATGAGGTAGATTATGTTGAGAGAGTTAAAATTCAGCAGAAGAACTGGATTGGTAAATCTACCGGCGCAGAGGTTGATTTTGATACAACTGTAGACTTTAAGCTAAGAGTATATACCACAAGACCTGATACTTTATTTGGTGCTACATATATGGTAGTATCCCCCGAGCATCCCTTTATAGATAAATTTGGTGAAAAGATTTCAAATCTTAATGATATTTTAGCATATAGAGAAGAAGCAAATAAAAAATCGGATTTTGAAAGAACCGAGCTTGTGAAGGAAAAGACCGGTGTAAGAATTGAGGGCATCAGTGCAATCAATCCTTTAACCAAGAAGGAAATTCCAATCTATGTTTCCGATTATGTTTTAATGACATACGGAACAGGTGCTATTATGGCTGTTCCTGCCCACGATACAAGAGACTGGGAGTTTGCAAAGAAATTTGACCTGCCTATTATTGAGGTTGTTAAGGGCGGAGAAGATGTGCTTAAGGAAGCTTATACCGAAACTGCAACAGGGGAGCTTGTAAACAGTGATTTCTTAAACGGCTTAGAGGTTAAGGATGCCAAGGAAAAGATTATTGAGTACCTTGAAAAAGAAGGAATAGGCACAAAAAAGGTTAACTATAAACTAAGAGACTGGGTATTCTCCCGTCAAAGATACTGGGGAGAACCTATTCCGATTGTTCATTGTGAAAAGTGCGGTTTTGTTCCCGTTCCCGAAAGTGAACTGCCGCTTATGCTACCTGAGGTTGATTCCTATGAGCCAACCGACACAGGTGATTCACCTTTATCCAAGATGGAAAGCTTTGTTAATACTACTTGTCCGAAATGCGGTGGTCATGCAAAGCGTGAAACCGATACAATGCCTCAGTGGGCAGGTTCATCCTGGTATTTCTTAAGATATATTGATCCTGATAATAAGGATGCTTTAGCTTCCAAGGAAGCTTTGGATTACTGGACACCGGTTGATTGGTATAATGGCGGTATGGAGCATACGACTCTTCATCTTCTTTACTCAAGATTCTGGCATAAATTCTTATATGATATCGGCGTAGTTCCTACAAAAGAACCTTATGCAAAGAGAACCTCTCACGGTATGATTTTAGGTGAGAACGGTGAAAAAATGAGTAAGTCCAGAGGTAATGTTGTAAATCCTGATGACATTGTTAATGAATACGGTGCTGATACAATGCGTCTTTATGAAATGTTCATAGGTGACTTTGAAAAATCAGCTCCCTGGTCAGCCGATGGTATCAAGGGCTGCAGCAGATTTATCGAAAGAGTATGGAATCTTAACAATGCTGTTGTTGACGGGGATAAATATACTGAAAAGTTAGAAAAGTCATTCCACAAAACCATTAAAAAAGTATCAATGGATATCGAAAACCTTAAATTCAATACAGCAATTGCCGCTTTGATGGCGCTTTTAAATGATATTTATAAGGTTGGTAAGATAAATAAAGCAGAGTTGAAAACTCTTATCACTCTTTTAAATCCCTTTGCACCTCATCTGACCGAGGAAATGTGGGAGTTAAACGGCTTTGACGGAATGTTAAATCAGACGCCGTGGCCAACCTATGATGAAGCAAAAACCGTTGATAATGAGATTGAAATAGTAGTTCAGATTAACGGTAAAACAAGAGATAAGCTTATTATTCCCGTAGATCTGCCGAGAGAAGAGTATGAAGCAAAGGCAAAAGAGCTTGAATCGGTTAAGGCAAACTTAGAGGGTAAAACTGTTGTCAAGGTAATTGCTGTTCCCGGTAAGCTTGTAAATATTGTTGTTAAGTAGGTTTTTATATGAAGATAATGGGACTTGACTTAGGCGATGCCAGAACAGGTGTCGCCCTGTCAGATGAACTTAAAATGATGGCTCACTCATACGGAACCTTATATAATAAGGACCATGAGGATTTACTTAATCAGCTTGAGACTGTTGTCAAAGAAAACAATCTTGAGGCTGTGGTAATAGGTCTTCCCAAAAATATGAACGGTACCGTAGGGGAAAGAGGAGAAATGGCAAAGGAGTTTGCCAAGGCATTTGAAGAAAAATTCGGTATCAAAACGGTTTTATGGGATGAAAGACTTACTACTGTAAGTGCCCACCGTGTTTTGAACGAGACCAATGTCCGCGGTAAAAAAAGAAAAAAAGTAGTTGATACCGTAAGTGCGGTATTTATCCTTCAGTGCTATCTTGACAGCAGAGCGTAAATAAAAAATATAATTAAACGGAGGTTATAAAAATGGCTGAATATAATGAAGAAAGAGATGTCGTAACCTTATATGACGACAATAATAACGGAATGGACTATGAAATTATAGACGTTTTCGAGTATAATGACAGCGTATATGCCGCTGTTACACCTCTTCAGGATGAATATGATGAAGAAGTTCCTTTAGAAGTAACAATGCTTAAGGTAACAGAGGTTGACGGAGAAGAAATTTTTTCTGTTCTTGAAACTGAAGAAGAGGAAGAAGAAGTTTTTCAGGAACTTTTAAGAAGAGACGAAGAATATAACGACTAATAAAACTAAAGAAAAAGACCATTTGCTTATAAAAATGCAAATGGCTTTTTTAATTTTCAAAATATAGCAATTTGTATGGAGGTATTTCTAATGCGTCAGCAATTTTAAATAACGTATCAAGTGAAATTGCTTTATATATGTTTGGTGCTTCAATTTGACCTATAAAAGAAACGCTGCAGTTTAATTTCTCAGCCAGCTGTTCCTGAGTATAAGTCTTTAGTTTTCGGTAATATGATACTTTTAATCCAATTTGAATATAATTGTTTATAAATTTTGCATTCATATTCAATCACCCTATGTTAATTTTATATTATTGACAAATAAAAATAAATATGATACATTTATAATATATATTACCATACGAGTAATAAATATTCATTAAGGAGGAAACAATGAAAAAAGTTATTTTATTTATTTTGGCAATACTGATATTATCAGTAAATGTTATAGGGGTAAGTGCCTTTTCAGATGTGAAAGATAAAGATTATTTTAAGGAAGCTGCCGTCTATTTAGACAATAATGGTATTATAACTGGATACGAAGATGGCACATTTCGCGGTCAAGGTAATATTACCCGAGCTGAAATGGCTACAATTGTATGCAGATTGCTGGAAAAATCCAATGAAGCAAGTGAATTAAAAGATGTATGTTACTTTTCAGATGTAAGTAGCAGTCATTGGGCTTTAGGATATATAAATTATGCCTATAATTCCAAAATAATAAATGGTGATGGAAATGGTAATTTCAGACCCGAGGATTATATATTGTATGAGGAAGCATTGAAGATGATTTTAAGTGCTTCAGGAATGGATAAGGATATTGAATGGGATTACAATAACTGGGCACAGGTTTATGTAAATACAGCTCAAATAAAAGGTTTGACAACAGGACAAAAAGGTGTTCCGGGGGAATATGTAAGCCGTGCTGATGTAGCAGTTATTCTTTATAATATACTACTTGGTAATGAGGAAATCGAAAACCCGAAAACTGATGTTATCAGTATTTATAATGCTGAACAGATGTATGCACTTTCAAGACTTATGGCTATTTCTTCTATTAAGAAGGGAATTTCCGGATATAACGAAGACGAGGATTTAAAAATGTTTTCTTATCCGGAAAATATAACAACTAAAACCGAAAAGATTGAATATTTGAAAAAAGCATCTTATGAACTTGCTGATGATATTGAGCTTGATTTCAGTATATCCCATCTGTATCAAGATATATCAGGATATAAAAATGAGTTTATAGGTATATGTGTTGGCGATTCCAGTACAGTGTTCTCAGGTACTTTTAATGGTAACAATAAAACGATTACTTTAAAATCCTCCTATGGTATAAAAATTGAAAATAGTAATAAAGATATAACCTTTGTGATTGGTTTGTTTGGAAAAATGGATGAAGCTACGGTTTCTAATCTGCATATTAAGGTAAATGGAGATTTAAAAGTACTATCAAGCCATAATAATTATATGTTTGGATTACTTGCCGGTGAAATGAATAATTGTAAAATATCCAATGTGACTGTTGATGTAACCGGTAATTCAACAATAGGGATTGATCAAAAATCAATTGGCAATCGAAATTCAATAGTCGGATGTCTTGCAGGAAACGTATCAGCAGATAAAGCAAATTATATTAGAAATTGTCATATAAAGCTTACAGATTCTACTCTGCTTAATTCCAAAACAAAGGAAAGCGTAGGATATATGTTTACGGGTGGTATTGTGGGGAAAACCTCAGGAACACTGTCAAATATGGTAAAAATAGAAAAATGTAAAGTAGAGCTATACAACTCTGATATTGTTGCTGAATCCGACAGAGAAATAAGTTGTGTAGGCGGTGCAGTGGGGGATGCGAAATATTCTAAAATAACAGATGTTGATGTATCTTTAATTAATAGCTCAATTGGCGCTTATACTGATGGTGATACTAATGTTACAATATATACAGGCGGACAGCAGGAGTATTATAAATATGCAGTAGGAGGTATTTTAGGTTTTTCTGGTGCGGGAAGTAATAACAGGACAAATTTAGGCCAACAAGGAAATTATATGAATAACTGTACTTTTAAAGCCTCAATGGATAAATACGATGAAATACTTTACGCAAAAGAAAAAGCAGGTACTTCTACCAATGTAGGAGGACTTGTCGGGCTGTCATTTAATAATCTGACAATCGAGAAGTCTGTTGTTGATGTTAAAAACGGAAGTTTTGTATCAGAACGTTTGGAATCCTCTGTTGAAAATACCACCTATGGTTCAACTGTCGGAGGTATAATTGGAAGACTGGAGCATACAGGCAGAATAGCTGACTGTGTTGTAAACGGAGAAAGCTTTGATATAATTGTTCGTTCTACCGAGAAGGAAATATATGCAGGAGGTATAGTAGGTGTTGACATAGGACCTATACACAAAAAGCAGGTATCTCTTGAAAACAATAAGGTAATCGGAAACGGAACTACTGAAATTATAGCTGAAATAGTAAAAAGCGATAAACCTAACAGTAACATTTACTTAGGTGGAATTGCAGGAAATGCAGGTTATCAGATATTAAATTGTGAAACTTCAGGAATTTCACTTATTCTTAATGGCAGAAATATTTATGAAGCTCAAAAAGTGTATATGGGAAAAACTGCAGGAGAAGTAACTGATGTATATGTAAAATCACAAAAAAACTTTGAGTGGGACACCTGCGGAATATTTGATTGTAAAACTGACAATGTGACATTTATAAATAATCTGCCTGAAAAGGTTACTGTTAAATATAATGAAAAATAAATTACAGATATAAAAGCAATTGTAAAAACAATTGCTTTTTTTGTACGGCAAGGCTCATTTTGGTGAAAAGCAAGGAAAAACAAGGGGTTCTCGATGAACCCCTTGCTTTTTTAAAAATGTAAAGTTATTTTAAATTATCAACTGTGTTGGATTTATTATTACATTTCTTGCGGTAGACCGACTTTTTCGACAGTCTGAAAGCAATTGTAAAAACAATTGCTTTTTTTTGTTATATTTTTTTTTAAAATGCAAATGCTTAATATATAACATCATAAATGTTTTATATCATTTAATAAAATTAATGAAAGGAAATATTATTATGAAAAAAATAATAACAATCTTTACAATTTTTACTCTTGTTTTTTTGGCAGGCTGTGCTAAAAATGAGGATTCTATGCCTGAAATAGGTGTTGCCATCTATAAATATGATGACACCTATATTTCAACCGTTAAGAATTCCCTTATAAATGCAGCCGAAGGTAAAGCAGAGCTTTTACTTAATGATGGCAAAGGAGATCAGGCAACCCAGAATGACCAGATAGACCTGCTGATAGAAAAAGGCGTAGATGTGCTTTTAGTTAATGTAGTGGATGTGGGTGCCTCTCAGACTATAGTAAACAAAGCCAAAACTGCTGATATCCCTATCATATTTTTTAACCGGGAACCATCCGAGGCAGTTCTTAAAAGCTATGATAAGGCTCGCTTTATCGGAACCAACGCAAAGGATGCAGGGGTAATCCAGGGCGAAATTATAGCCGAAAGCTGGAAGGACGGAAGGTACGATAAGAATAAAGACGGAGTAATGCAGTATGTAATGTTCAAGGGTGAGCCGGATAATCCCGAAGCGGTTGCAAGAACTGAATGGTCAATAAAAAGAGCCAACGAGCTTGGTGTAAAAACCGAACAGCTTGGACTTCAGGTGGCAAACTGGGATACCGAGCTTGCCAACAGGGCTATGGAAGCCTGGATTACCAAGTTCGGAGATAAAATAGAGTTTGTAGTTGCCAATAATGACGGTATGGCACAGGGTGCAATTTCAGCTCTTCAGGCAGCAAACTACAATAAGGGTGATGAAAATAAATTCATTCCCGTAGTTGGTGTTGATGCTACCGATGCCGCCAAAGAGCTTATAACAAAAAAATATATGACCGGTACGGTTGTTCAGGATGGAGAAGAAATGGGTAAGATGCTTTTTAAGGCTGCCTCTAACCTTATCGAAGGAAAGGATATTATTGAAGGTACCGACTATTCTTATGATTCAACCGGTGTTGCTGTAAGAATACCCTATAAACCGTATACCGGTATGTAAAAGTGGTGGAAAGCTTGAAAACAGAAAACTATATACTACGAATGGTGGATATTGTAAAGGAATTTCCCGGTGTTCTTGCTCTTGATAAAGCAAAGCTTGAGGTAAGACCGGGTACAGTTCATTCCCTGATGGGAGAAAACGGAGCCGGAAAGTCTACCCTTATGAAATGTCTTTTCGGTGTTTATCTTGAGGATGGCGGCAGCATTTTCATTAACGGAGAAAAGGTGAATTTTAAAAACTCGAAGCAGGCTTTGGAATCGGGAGTTGCTATGGTTCATCAGGAGCTTAATCAGGTGATGAAGCAAACCGTAATGGATAATATATGGTTAGGACGATTCCCTCTTAAGGCAGGTATCATAAACAGTAAAAAAATGTATGAGGATACCCTGGCTATATTCAAAGAGCTTGAACTTGACATAAAACCTGATTCTGAGATTCATAAGCTGTCTGTTTCTCAGCGGCAAATGGTTGAAATTGCAAAGGCATATTCTTATAATGCAAAAATTCTCGTTCTTGATGAGCCTACCTCGTCTCTTACCGAATCGGAGGTTGAAAAGCTTTTTGAAATTATAGATAAGCTAAAGAATAAGGGCTGCGGTATTATATATATTTCTCATAAAATGGAGGAAATTTTACGAATTTCCGATGATGTTACCATAATGAGAGACGGTAAATGGATTGCTACCGAAAAAGCGGAAAATCTTGATATGGATAAGATTATAAAGCTTATGGTAGGCCGTGATATGACTAACCGTTTTCCCGATAAATTAAATAAGCCCGGTGATGTAATAATGGAGGTAAATAATCTGACTTCCTATTATGCACCCGGAATAACCGATGTAAGCTTTGATTTAAGAAAGGGCGAAATCTTAGGTGTTGCAGGGCTTGTGGGAGCAGGAAGAACCGAGCTTTTAGAAACCTTGTTTGGAGTAAAGAAAATAAAGACAGGAACAGTTAAGCTTCATTCAAGATTTGTTGTAAACAGCTCGCCGCAAAACGCAATCAGAAACGGATTTGCGCTTCTTACCGAAGAAAGACGCGCAACGGGAATATTCGGAGGCTTGAGCATTAAATTTAATTCGGTAATATCCAATCTTAAAAACTATAGCCGTTACGGAATGCTCGACGATTCAAAAATGAGTGAGGATACCGAGTGGGTTATTAATAGTATGAATGTTAAAACACCGGGGCAAAAAACAAAAATCAAAACTCTTTCAGGAGGAAATCAACAAAAGGTTATCTTGGGAAGGTGGCTTCTTACAAGCCCTGAAATCCTTATGCTGGATGAGCCTACAAGAGGTATTGATGTAGGTGCAAAATATGAAATATATCAGCTGATTTTAGAGCTTGCAAAAAAGGATAAGGCTGTAATAATGGTTTCCTCGGAAATGACTGAGCTCTTAGGTATCTGCGACAGGATACTTGTGATGTCCAACGGAAGATGTGCAGGGATTTTAGATAATGATGAAAAAATAACCCAGGAAGAAATATTAAGACTTGCTTCAAAATATATTTAGGAGGTGAATTTTATGAAAAGGAAAATATCAGATCTTCTCCTTAATTATTCTTTATATATAGTTCTGGGAATAATGATTCTTGCGGTTATTATTCACGACCCAAGCTTTATTTCTTTTAAGAACATAACAAATATTTTAAGTCAGGCATCCACAAGAGGAATACTTGCATTGGGGGTGGCAGGGCTTATTGTACTGCAGGGAACCGATCTTTCTGCCGGAAGAATTTTAGGTCTTACTGCAATTATCTCTGCATCCTTACTGCAATCGGTAAACTATGCATCAAGAATGTATCCGTCATTACCGCAGCTTCCGTTGTTTTTGCCTCTTATAATAGCGGTAATTGTGGGTGCAATATTCGGCGCTATAAACGGCTTTGGGGTAAGTAAGCTTCACCTTCACGCATTTATCGTAACTCTTGGTACTCAGCTTATTGCTTACGGCCTTTCGGCAATCTATATCGACAGACCTCCTCTCGGTGCACAGCCAATAGCGAATTTTGACGAGAGATATGTAGATTTTGTAACAGGATATTTCAAGGTTGGAAATCTTGAAATACCTTATCTCATTTTCTATCTTGCAATAATAGCCCTTATAATGTGGTTTATCTGGAATAAAACAACTCTTGGAAAAAATATGTTCGCTATAGGCGGTAATCCGGAGGCGGCTGCTGTTTCGGGAGTAAACTTATTTAAAAACATAATGGCGATATATATTATATCAGGAATACTCTATGGTATAGCCGGCTTTTTAGAGGCAGGCAGAGTTGGCTCGGCAACAAGTAATACGGGTATAAATTATGAGCTTGATGCCATAAGTGCCTGCGTAGTAGGTGGGGTATCCTTTTCGGGTGGTGTGGGTACCATACCCGGAGTAATCATCGGTACCATTATTCTTCAGTTTATAAACTACGGACTTAATTTTGTAGGAATAAGCCCATATTATCAGTATATAATAAAGGGACTAATCATTATACTTGCTGTTTCTATTGATGTAAGAAAATATCTTGTGAAAAAATAAAGCCGTAAGGCTTTATTTTTTTAAAAAATTATGCTATAATTCAGATATAATTATAAAAGCAGGTGAATATAATGGTAAAAGACGGTGTAAATACCACAGATAAAATAACTTCATTTTTACTTATAGGCCAGTCAAATATGGCTGGCAGAGGGGAATTTAATGATGTTGAGCCCATTGATAACAGTAAATGCTTTATGCTTCGTATGGGAAGATGGCAAAAGATGACTGAGCCCATTAATCCTGACAGGGCAATCTGGGGTGTAAGATTTCACAGCGGTGTAGGGCTGTCAGCAAGTTTTGCTGATGCATACGCAAGAGAATTCAATGCCTCCTGCGGTCTTATTCCCTGTGCAGACGGTGGTACAAAGCTTTCTCAGTGGATGCCCGGTGAGATTTTATTCGACCATGCGGTTTTCATGTGCTCGCTCGCAAAGAGAACCTCGGAAATAGGCGGTATTTTATGGCACCAGGGTGAAAGTGACTGTGTAAACCTTGATGTAAAAAAATATAAGGAAGATTTTAAAATAATGATAACCGCCTTAAGAAAAGAATTGGGTAACGAAACTCTCCCCGTAATAATCGGAGAATTATCCGAAAATATAACTCTTAACTGGGTGGATGAAGGTGCTGCAAAGAAGCTTAATGAAGCCTTTCATGAAATTTCCCGGGAAATAAATAATATATCGGTTGTTTCTTCAAAGGAGCTTGAATTAAAGGCTGACGGTATCCATTTTAATGCCAGAGCCTTAAGAAAATTCGGCTTAAGATATTTTGAAAAATATAAGGAAATGATATGAAAAAGAAACTTATCTTGTGGATAGCGTGTATCTTATGGGCATTTATGATTTTTATGTTTTCTCATCAGACTGCAGAAAAATCGGCAGATTTATCTCAAAGCTTCAGTGCAAAAATAATAATCTTTTTAGCCGAACACGGTGTGATTGATATCCCGGTTTCCTCAACGGGATTTTTGGAAGCTGTGTCGAAAATTGCCGAAAGTGTGGATACATTTGTAAGAAAGCTTGCCCACTTTAGTATATATGCTGTTTTAGGCGTACTATCTTATGAGCTTTCTCTTTGTTATACCCAAAATAAAAGGGCTGTAATAATTGCTTTGATTGGTTGCTTTTTTTATGCAGTAAGTGACGAAATCCATCAGACATTTATTCCGGGCAGAGCAGGGATGATAACCGACGTGCTGCTTGATTTTTGCGGAAGTTTTTCCGGTGTGTTTATATACAGTCTGATTTTTAAAAGAAACCATAAAAAAATAAGGATGTGAAGAACAATCTTCACATCCTTTGTAATTTTATACTGTAAGGATTTCCTTTTCTTTTTCTTTTGCTATATCATCTGCGTTCTTAACGTATTTATCGGTAAGTTTCTGGATTTTATCCTCGGCATCCTTAACATCATCCTCAGTAATCTTATTATCTTTTTTTAGAGCCTTGATTTTGTCAATTGCATCTCTTCTGATGTTTCTTATTGCAACCTTTGTGTTTTCGGCAATCTTACTTACATCCTTAACAAGTGCCTTTCTTCTTTCCTCGGTAAGAGGAGGGAAGTTAAGCCTTATAACCTTACCGTCATTTGTAGGGTTGATTCCTATATCAGATTTTTGAATTTCTTTTTCAATTTCCTTTAAAACGGTTGCATCCCATGGCTGAATAAGAAGTGTTCTTGCTTCAGGAACCGAAATGTTACCAAGCTGTGCAATCGGAGTTGGAGTTCCGTAGTATTCAACCTTGATTTTGTCAAGAATTGCAGGATTTGCTCTGCCCGCTCTGATTGATGCGTATTCATTATTAAGTGCTTCGATAGATTTTTGCATTTTTACTTCAGCGTTACTGATTGTTTCTTTCATAATTATCTTTCCTTTCTATTACTTATTTACCAACATAGGTTCCGATTTTTTCACCTTTGACAACACGGATGATATTTTCGGGAATATCAAGACCAAAAACCTCAATAGGGATATTATTATCCATACACAGGGAAATTGCGGTAGAATCCATAACTTTTAAGCCCTTGTTAAGAACGTCAATATATTTTATGCTGTCAAACTTAACAGCATCCTTATCAACATGGGGATCTGAGGTATAAACACCGTCAACATTTTTAGCAAGCAGTATAACATCTGCATCAATCTCGGCAGCTCTTAATGCAGCCGCAGTATCGGTAGAGAAGAAGGGATTACCGGTTCCGCAACCGAATACAACAACTCTTCCTTTTTCGAGATGTCTTATAGCTTTATTTCTTATATAAGGCTCCGCAATCTGTTTCATTTCAATACCTGTCTGAACTCTTGCCTGAACGCCTACATCTTCCAGCGTGTCAAGTATAGCCAGCGCGTTGATGGTAGTAGCAAGCATTCCCATATGGTCAGCTCTCGTTCTGTCCATGCTTTCGCCGCTTCTGCCTCTCCAGAAGTTACCGCCACCTACAACAATTGCAGTTTCAATTCCCATTTCGGTTAAAATCTTGATTTGTTCGCAAACTTTTTTTATCTTCACAAAATTAAGACCGAAGCCCCCTTCATTGGATAATGCCTCACCGCTTAATTTCAGAAGAACTCTTTTATATTTGCATTCCATAAAATCATCCTTCCTTGGTATTGTATTTTTTTAATTATAACATATTATTTTTCATTTTTAAAGAATTATTTTTAAGATTAATAAAAAAATATTGACATAGGTGCAATAATAAAGGTATCATATAAAAAATGAGGTGTTAAAAATGAAAATTTACAATAATATAAGCGAGCTTGTAGGGAATACACCACTTGTAAGCTTAAACAATTTTTCAAAAGAATATTTACTTTCCGATCCGATTATGGCAAAGCTTGAATATTTTAATCCTGCAGGAAGCGTTAAGGACCGAGTTGGGAATGCTATGATTCTTAATGCCGAAAACGAAGGTCTTTTAAAAAAAGGGGGATGTATAATAGAGCCTACCAGTGGAAATACGGGAATCGGTCTTAGCGCTGTTGCCGCATCAAAGGGCTACCGTGTTATTCTTACCATGCCCGATACTATGAGTATTGAAAGAAGAAAGCTTCTTTCGGCCTACGGAGCAGAGGTTGTTCTTACTGACGGTAAAGAGGGAATGGCAGGTGCCATAAAGAAAGCAAAAGAGCTTTTATCTGAGATTGACGGAAGCTTTATGCCCGGTCAGTTTGAAAATAAGATAAATCCAATGGTGCATTATGAAACCACAGGTCCCGAAATATGGGAGGCTACAAATGGAAAAATAGATGCCTTTATCGCCGGAATCGGAACCGGAGGAACAATAAGCGGTGTCGGGAAATTTTTAAAGGAAAAAAATCCTGATATAAAAATATTTGGTATTGAGCCCTCGGATTCTCCCTTTATAACCGAAGGAAAATCAGGTTCTCACAAGCTTCAGGGGATAGGCGCGGGTTTTATTCCCGATACACTTTCTTTGGATGTGGTAGATGAGGTTTTAAAAATAGACTGGGAGCCTTCCTTTGAAGCAACAAGATTTCTTGCTAAAACAGAAGGGTATCTTGTAGGGATAACATCAGGGGCAGCTCTTTACGGTGCAACACTTATCTCGAAAAAATATTCGTTTAAGAATATAGTTGCACTGCTTCCCGATACGGGAGAAAGATATTTGTCATCAGACTTATTCTGATTGGAGGGGAAAACATTGAAGAAAAAGGTAATTATCATCATACTTTGTCTGTGCATTTTATGGTCGGCTATGGCAATTACCGACTATATCAGGGCAAAAAACTTAAAAGAACCGATTTTTACCGTAAGTACAGCGCGGGATCAGATGGGAAACGGTGTTTATAAGTGTATAGGGTATAAGGTTGAATCGGTTGCAGGAAGATTTAACAGTGATGAATATACCGTTTATGATATGCGCTACAGTATTTTCGGAAAAACCCTGAATGCTAAAGACACAATGTATGATAACTTCCGACATAATCACGGCCTTTTAGGTGTTGATAAGAAAACAGTTCTTATGCATTTTGAAGCCTTAAAAGCTGTGCAGCCCGACGTGTCGGGTAATCAGGAAATATATACCGAATATATAAGAGGTGACGATGTTACCGCTATGAATATGATACTTTATAACGGAATTGTGGCAGGGTTTGAATATGAATATGATAACCTTCAGTCTGCATATAATTTCGCCTCCTATTTAAGAAAGGACCTGGAGTTAACATACGGAGAAAAAGTTACCTATCCCGGGATGATACAAACCGAAAAGGATTATTTTGATAATATAAAGAGCTTATCTGATATTAAGCCTATGTGTAAATATTATGAGGACTGGACTCCGGGTATTGATGGCAATAAAAAGGAAAATATAAATAAAATGCTCGGCGGTAAGAGCTATTCAAGAATGGATATCCGTATGGAGCTTAATGCAATTAGTGAAAATAAAGCAACCGTAACAGTAAGATATATTGCTTTACCTTGATTATGGGAGGATTATATGAAACATTTAAACTGTTTAAGATGCAATGGAGAAATGAAATACAGTGGTACAAGAAAAATTCAGTTGGGTGAAACAGGATGGGTTTTAGGGGATCTTCCAAACTTAATTGCAGGTTCAATGGAAGTGGATATATACTCCTGTTCCCGGTGTGGAAAAATTGAATTTTTTCATACCGAATATGATGAGTCAGGAATAGCAAAAACTCAATGTCCAAAGTGCGGTAAAAAGCACGACTGCGACTATCCGAAATGTCCATTTTGCGGTCATAGATATTTTTAGAAAGGAAAGTTACTTATGAAAAAGATTTTTGCTTTAATACTGACAGTGTTATTTATGTTTTCTTCGGTTTCGGTTTTTGCTGATGCTCCGAGTAAGTGGGCAGAGGAGGAAGTAAACAATGCTTTAACGGCAGGATATATTCCTGATGCAATTCAGACTGAATATATCTCTCCCATAACAAGAGGCGAATTTGCAAGCCTGGCAGTAAGCTTTTTAAAATATGAGCTTGGCTATTCGGCTGAAGAATTTATAAAAATAGTAGATGCTGATTTTGGTAAGGTGAATTTTAAGGATACTGCTGATGAAAATATTTTAATTGCTGCACGCTTGGGTATTGTGTACGGTTATGACGACGGTTCATTTTTACCCGATAAGCATATATCCCGAGAAGAAGCGGCTTCTATGCTTGCACGACTTTACAACCTGTATGGAAGTATTTATCTTTACTCTGATATAAAGTTTACCGATAATGACAGTATTTCTCATTGGGCTTTATCCGATGTGAAGTTTTGTGTGGCAAAGGGGATTATGAAGGGTGTGAGCGATTCCTTATTTGAGCCGGGCGGTGTATATACAAGGGAACAGGCAATAGTAACCTTTAACCGACTTGATGGTGATACCGATTGGGAACAGCATAACAGAAACGCTAAAATCCGCCGTAAAATGTCCAAGGAGATTGCTGAAAGGGAGCTGCTCTCAAATACCAATATTATAACTCTTATTGAAAAATATGAAACCCCTTACGGTACAGTTTATTATACTTATATGAGCGGAATAATGCACGCACGGGGATACAGTCTTTTACTCATTGACGAAAACGGGATAACCTATAATCTTACCGAGCCGGTTCCGTCAGGAAAAATTTATTACTATATACCGAAAATAAATAATATAAGCTTTTATCCCGAGAAAACTCATTTTTCCTTTGAAGTGTCATTTGATACAGAATTAAAAAGAGAGGATGGAAGTGAAATTCACAAAGCCGGCACCTATTATTTTGAAGCAAATCTCGTTAGTAAAAAAACAACCCTTGTAAACTTTATTCCAAAGGATAATTTAAGTGTACTTGAGCAGGGAATTCAAAACTATCTTGAAGAAGTTAAAGCTGATAAGGTAATAGAAAGGTTTGATACAGGTGCTTACGGTGTTGTATTATATTTAAAAACGGGAACTCCCTTATCGGGTGACGGTGATGACAGGTATATCCTTACACTTATAGGAAACGACGGTAAATCCCATCTTTTGCCCTGCGGACCGGTTTTAAGCCTTTACGGAGAGCTCCCGCAAATTTCCGATATTACGCTTTCAGACTATAACTCTGTTATTTCCTATAAATATGTGTATACAAATGATTTGATTTCAGCCTCACCTGAAGTTAAGGAGCCGGGAATATATTCCTGTAAGGTTAATCTCATTACTCTGGAAAGTGAAAAAAGCTTTATTAAAACAAATTAAAAGGAGAAGTTGAATTACTGAAATGACTGAAATGTTTTTACTGCTTGGTATACTTTTGATTTTGACAATCCCATTTGTTGTATTATGGATTATCCGTGGCAACAAAACCCTGGAAACCGATTTTATACTGATAAATGACGGGAAAATTCCTCTTGATTTCTCGGGCTTTAAAATAGCCCAGATATCCGATTTGCACGACGCTGAATTCGGTGAAAATAATGAACAGCTTCTTTTGCAGTTAAAAAAGACAGAGGCAGATATAATCGTAATTACAGGGGATATAATCGATTCAAGAAGAGTTGATGTTAAAAAAGCTCTTGATTTTGCTAAACAGGCAGTCGCAATTGCGCCCATCTATTATGTTAACGGAAATAATGAATCAAGGGTTCCCGATGCCTATAAGGAGTTAAAGAGTGGGCTTGAGGCTTACGGAGTTACTGTTCTTGAAAATTCTACCGTAACTCTTCGGAAGGGGATAAGCGTAATATCTTTAACAGGTATATCCGATCCGAAGTTCAATAAAAAAATCGGTCCGGGCTGGAAAAGAAATCCTGCTGACATTCATATTGACGCTATACCTGAAAATAAAAATTATAAAATCCTTCTTGCACACAGACCTGAATATATAGACTATTATGCAGGTAATGCCAATCTTGTTTTTTCAGGTCATGCTCACGGAGGACAGTTTATACTTCCTTTTATAGGCGGTATTCTTGCCCCGGGTCAGGGATTTTTCCCAAAGTATTACGACGGTCTTTATGAGTACGGCAGTACGAAAATGATTGTAAGCCGTGGGCTGGGAAACAGCTCTTTTCCGTTTCGGGTAAACAACAAACCTGTAATAGTCCTGACGGAGCTTAATTCCGTTTCACGACCATAAAATGAGGGAGTTTAAAAAGCTTTTTACTCTTCACACTTTTATGGGATAGGTAAAAAACTTTAAAACTGACAAATTCTGCCTTAATTATTGAATTTCTTGAAAAAAAGTTTATAATATTAAAAGAACAACCGCGCATGGAGCTTAATAAAGAATATAGGGTGTTCGTCCGGAAAAATGGAATAATATAAGATAAACGGAGGAATGAAAATGAAACTTGGAATATCGTCAGCAGGCGTAACAAACAGATACGGGATTGAAGAAGGATTTAAGCTTATAAAGCAAAGTGGGTTTGATTCGGTAGATATAAGCCTTACAGGCTATAGCAAGGAAGCAGATACTGTTTATAATGTATCCGAAGATGAATTTTTAAGTTATTTTTCCAATATAAAAAAAATATGCGATGATTTAGAACTGGAGATTTCACAGACTCACGGCAGACTTACAACCTGCGTTCCCGAGAAAGATTTATGCGAAGCTATAAAAATCAATTCCGAGCTGGATTTAAAGGCATCAGGTATTTTAAATGCACCTGTATGTGTATTTCACGGGGTAAAGCTTAAGCAATGGGAAGGTGTTTGCCTTGAAGAAGACTTTCTTCTTGCAAAAAACAAGGAATTCTTTGAAGACTATCTTACTCCTTTATGTGAAAAATATAAGGTTAAGTTTGCCTTGGAAACTCACGGATGCTCAAAAATATCAACCGGCTCCGTTCTCGATTATGTGGGGGATGCCCGCAATTTAAGAAAAAGCTTTGATTTAATAGACAGTAAGTGGAAGTCATTTTGCTTTGACAGCGGCCATACCAATGAGGCAATTTACTACGGCGGCCCTGGTATGTATGAATCAATAAAGGCATTGGGGGAAAGTATTGAGGTATTACACCTTCACGATAACCAGGGTTTTTATGACAGTCATTTAATGCCCTTAAACGGTGCCTTCGGTGCAATTGACTGGGCAGTTGTTTTTGATGCCCTTAATGAGGTCGGCTATAAAGGAGCCTACAACTGGGAGCTCGGTTTAGGATGCTTCGGAAACTATCTTGATCAGGCACTTCCGTACATACATGGCTATTTAAGAAACTTTATCAATAATAAAGGCAGAATTTAAAAATTGAATTTAAAAACGGAATGTCCCGAAATGCTTTGGACACTCCGTTTTTTGGTTGACACTTCGGTGTTTATTCTTTATAATTAAATACATTAAAGATATGCAAGGAGAAAATAATGAAATTAACTTATAATCAGATTAAAGATATCATAAGAGGTGCAGTCCGTGTGGTTGAAGATAACGGTGTTATCAGGCTGTACAGATTTACAAGACAGCAGGAAGAACTTTATAAAACAAAAAACAGTGAGCTTTATTTTAAAACCTTCTCATCATCGGGTATAAAGCTTATTTTCAGAACAAACAGTAAAAAAATGACTTTGAATATTGAAACATCGAAAGGGAGCTCGCGTGGATATTTTTCTGTTGATGTTGTTGTGGACGGAAAATTAACCGATTGTCTTGATAACTATTCATTCCTTACTCTGCCTCACGATTATACCGGGCTTGAGTTCCCTGAAGGTGAATTCAAAAAGGAGTTTAATCTTGGTGAGGGAGAAAAAAATGTATGTGTGCATTTACCCTGGTCGGTAAGCACGGCTATTAAGGAAATTGAAATAGATGATGGAGCTTTTATAAAAGCCGTAACGCCAAAAAAGAAATTACTTGTTTTCGGTGATTCAATTACCCAGGGCTATGATGCGTTGCACCCCTCCAACCGCTATATTGCAAAGCTTGCCGAAAAGCTTGAAGCGGAAGAATTCAATAAGGCTATAGGCGGAGAAAAATTTTTCCCATCCCTTGCAGCACTGAAGGATTCATTTACACCCGATTACATAACAGTCTCATACGGCTCCAATGATTGGAAGAGGCTTGACAGGGAAACCTTTAAAAATAACTGCAGGCAGTTTTTTGAAAATCTTAATAATAATTACCCCGAAGTTAAAATATATGCAATTACTCCAATCTGGAGAAAGGATATGTTTGATAAACATCCCTTCGGTGACTTTTGTGATATTGAAAAGCTGATAAGAGAATGTGTAAAGGATATCGAAAACATAACTGTAATTTCAGGCTTTGACTTTGTTCCCAAGGATGAAAAATATTTTGCAGATTTACGCCTCCATCCAAATGACGAGGGATTTGAATACTATTCGGAAAATTTATTTAAAGCAATTGGAGTGTAATTTTTTATCCTGACTTGACACGAACTATTGCGTTGCATAACAACGCAGCTAAATTCGCTAACGCGAGCTAAATTGAACAAGTTCAGCTAAATTGCCTATGGCAGATAAATGTGCTTCGCACGCTTAAAGCGAATTTAATTTAGCTACTCCAAAGGAGTAATTTAGCTATGGGGCGAAGCGGGATAATTTAGCTTTGCAACTTGTTGCAAAATTTAGCTAAAAACGGGCTGCATCTAAACCTTATGTGTCGCAATTGCGGTGCATAGCAACGCATCGATATGAATTCTTGCGAATTCTCGATATGTGCTTCGCACTCGATATGCCTGACGGCTCGATATGTTGCCTTGCGGCAACGAGAATTCATATCATATCGAGTTTTGAGCAAAGTAAAAACATATCGATTTACGAAGTAAAATATCGAGCAAACTTTAGTTTGCATATCGAAAAATTTTGTTCCTAACTTGACAAAATCAATTGAGAGATGTCGAATATTGCACTTAGACTGACAATCTGACGGTTCATTTGGAAAATGCAAAGTTTTGGTATAACAATAGTTTTAATTAATTTTAAGTTTACATTAGGAGGTAAATTACATGTTTACTTTTATTTCTATATTAAGGGCTGTCGCGACTATGCTGATTACAAATAGTCATTTTGGATCACTGTATCCTATTCCCGATTTGGCAACAGGGGGAGCACTTGGAAATTCTTTGTTTTTTTTGGTTTCAGGATTTTGTCTGTACAAACCCAAAACTGATTTTAAGAGTTGGTATCTAAAAAGATTGATAAGATTGTATACCCCTCTTATATTATTTAATTTGTATGTTTTACTGAAAACGGAAAATGTATTTAAAACATTATTATTTGATTTTATTTTTCCTCAAAGATACTGGTTTGTTTGCGCACTAATAGTTATGTATCCAATTTTATATTACATAATAATGCATAAATTTGAAAGAAAACAGTTTTTAATTTGCACCGCTATTTTATGTGTTTTATATGCGAGCATATATTTTATGTTGGACAAGCAGAGCTATGTTGTTGAGACGATCGGGATTTATGGAATAAGATTTAGCTATATCTTTAGTTTCTTCCTTATGCTGTTGGGGGCATATTTAAGAAAAAATGTTAATAAATTCATTGAGCTCGTTCAAGATAAAAAAATAGCTTATTGGTTTGTTTTGAATTTCGTATGTTATTATATTTTTCTCGTGACTATGCAAAAGTTTAAATTTTTGCTCAAACTTCAGTTTGTAGAAACTCTACTATGCATAGGGACGGTTGTAACGTTTTTTTTGCTCTTGATCGGAATGGAGAAGTATCTTTCAAAATATAAAAACAAGCCAATATTCAAAGTTTTTGAATTTTTAGGATCACTGACATTAGAAATATATATAGTCCAATTTGTCTTAATTGACTTGATTAACAATTTGAAACTTGTCTTTCCTTTGAATTGTATAGTTGCATTATCTGCGATACTCGTAGCAGCAGTTATTTTAAATAAGGTTTCGACTAAGGTGATAAAACTGATTTTTAAAAAGGAAAAACAATGACAAAGGGGAAGAACTAATATCTTAAACAGGAATTTTCAGTCCGGTCTTGACAGAAATTAGTTCAAAAAAGGGCTGCATCTAAATCTTATGCCTTGCAATTAATAAATGTCTAAAATTGTAGAAAAATATAGGTGATCGCGAGTCTCTGCTATACAGGAATGTGTATAAAAAACTGTGGAAAATCCACAGTTTTTTATTTTTCCTTGTAATCTCCGCGTTCAAATGAAATTTCAAAGCCTGCTTTTTTTACCTCTTCCTGAAGGGCAAAAATACTTTCTCCGCCTTCAATTCCCGTGCTTAATTTTCCGTTGTATAAAGAATATTTATCCCGTACATCAACGGGAGAAAGATTTGGCATAATAACATTTGCCCCTGCCTTAAGACCTTCAGTTCTTCCGCTTTTTGAAATAGAATTAAGTGCTGTTGTGGCGGGAATTAAAGCATTGGGATTCATAAGCCTTAATATACCTAAAATAAATACGGTTAACCTGTAGCTTCCGTTTCCGAAGCTCTTAAAGGGTGTATCCTTATGGGAAATAAACGGTCCGACTCCAATCATATGAGGTTTAAAATCCTTTATAAACATAATATCCTCGGCAATGTTTTCCATAGTCTGATAGGGAGACCCCACCATAAATCCGCAGCCTGTCTGGTATCCTATTTCCTTTAGTGCCTTAAGACATTCAACTCTTTTTTCAATGCTTAATTCCTTCGGATGAAGCATTGAATAGTGGGTTCGGTTTATACTTTCGTGTCTTAATAAATATCGGTCTGCACCGCAGTTATAAAAGCTCTTGTAAGAATCATAGCTTTTTTCTCCCATGGATAAGGTAACTGCACATTCAGGATATCTTCTTTTTATTTCTGAAATTATTTCGCATACAAGCTCATCATTAAAGAATCCGTCCTCACCCCCCTGTAAAACAAAAGTGCGGAATCCAAGACGGTATCCGTTTTCACAGGATGTATAAATCTCATCCTTTGTAAGTCTATAGCGTACTGCATTTTCATTGCTTCTTCTTATACCGCAATAGTAGCAGTCATTTTTGCATATATTGGAGTATTCAATAAGACCTCTGATATATATTTTCTTTTGGAAATGCTTTTCGGTAACCTCAGCTGATTTTTCAAAAAGCATTTGTCTTATCGGCTCAATATCATAATCCCTAAGAAGAGTAAGGATTTCGTCAAAATCAGCGCTTTGGGTTTTATATAGCTTTTCTATAATTTCACAGTTTTTCATACTACTCAATTGTTCCTCCGCCAATAACTTTATCCCCCTGATAAAATACGGCTGCCTGTCCTCTGGCTATTGCTCTTTGGGGCTCGTCAAAGACTACCTCGATTTTTCCGTTCTCAAGCGGAACTAGCGTGGCCGGAGCCTCTTTTTGCTTATATCTTGTTTTTACGGTGGCTCTTATTTTTTCATTAAGCTCGTCAAAGGCGATTAAATTAATATCACCTGCAATAAAGCTTTTGCTCATAAGATCTTCGGTATATCCTAAAATTACCTTGTTTGCCTTAATATCCTTTTTTACCACAAACATTGATTGCTTAAGAGCAAGTCCTAATCCTTTTCTCTGACCGATTGTGTAGTTTATAATTCCCTTATGAGTACCAAGCTTATTGCCGTTAAGGTCAACAAAATCACCCTCAGGGCTTTTTTTGCCGGTATATTTTTCTATGAATTCACCATGCTTTCCGTTCTTTATAAAGCAAATATCCTGACTGTCAGGCTTGTCTGCATTTATAAGACCTTCATCTTCAGCGATTTTTCTTATTTTTTCCTTTGTCATATCTCCCAAGGGAAAAAGAAGCTTTGAAAGCTGTTTTTCGGTAAGTGAGTATAAGACGTAGCTTTGATCCTTGCTTTCATCGGTGCCTTTTTTTAGTGAATATCTTCCCGAAGCTTCATCAAAGCACACTTTGGCATAGTGCCCCGAAACCACATAATCAAAGCCCTCCTCATCTGCAATTTCAAAAAGCTTTGAAAATTTTATAAATCTGTTGCAGTCAACACAGGGGTTAGGGGTTCCGCCTTCTATATACGTGTTTACAAACTTATCAATAACCTTTTTGTTAAAATCATCGGTAAAGTTTATAACCCGGTGGGGTATACCAAGCTTTTCACAAACTGACCTTGCATCCTCAATGTCCTTTGAGGTGCAGCAGGATGGCTCATCCTCCTCGGTGGAGCATAGCTTAAGGGTAACTCCCTCTATGTAATATCCTTGCTGTTTTGTAAGAAATGCGGCAACCGAGCTGTCAACTCCGCCGCTCATTGCAATAAGTGCTTTTTTCATAATTACTCCTTAACGGGATGGTTAAAATATTTTATCCGACAATTCTGCAAACTCTTCAATCGACAAGGTTTCACCCCTTAAGTTTGCATCATAGCCCGATTTAATTAGAATTTCTTCCAGCTCTGCTTTGGATTTATCGGTAACCGAGCTGTTTGAAACACCGTTTAAAAAGGTCTTTCGTCTTTGATTAAAGGATGCCTTTATAAGCTTGAACATATTTTTCTCGCTTAAGGGCTTAGCTTTAGGTTCGCTTAAAATATCAAGCTTAACCACTGCGGAATTAACATTAGGAGCAGGTATAAAGCATTCCTTTGGCACATCAACGATGATTCTGCTGTCCGAATAGTAATCTATAAGACAGGTTATAGCACCGTAATCTTTGGAGCCGGGAGGTGCAACCATTCTGTCTGCAACCTCTTTTTGCACCATAACGGTAACACTCTTTAAATTGAATCTTCCTTCCAGCAGATAGGTAAGAATAGGAGTTGTTATATAGTAAGGGAGATTGGCAACCAAAACCGTATTATCGCTTTTTATAATCTCGTTAAGGTCAAGCTTCAATACATCCTCGTTAATAAGAGTGAAGTTTTCTTCGTTTCCGAATAAATCGGTAAGAACAGGTACCAGCGAAGAATCAATTTCAATTGAAGTAACCGATTTTGCATATTTTAAAAGTGACTGAGTCAGACTTCCGAAGCCCGGGCCGATTTCGATAACATCTGTGTTCTCATTAATGCCGGAGCCGTATATTATTTCATTAACGATATCCTCGTCGCACAAGAAATTCTGACCAAATCCTTTTTTGAATTTAAAGCCGTATCGGGCACATATTTTTTTTATAACCGAAATATCCGTTAAGTTTTCCATAAAAATCTCCTAAAGCTTTTTTAAATAATTTATAAGAAGCGGGATTGCGAGGAAGAAGGAGCAGTAATCCGTGATGCATTGCGCAAGCTGAATACCCCGTAATCCGAAAAAGTAATTCATAATATATAAAATCGGTATCAGAAACAGTCCCTGCCTTGCCGAAGCCATAAGGGAAGCTGAAACGGTTTTTCCCGATGACTGAAACAGCATATTGGACATAACTATAATTGAATTTAAGGGGAAGGCTACAGCGTAAGCTCTTAAGGTAAAGGCTCCGATTTTTATAACCTCAGGGTCATTTCTGAAGGCAGAAATAATTCCTTCGGAAAAAATAAATCCTACTACCGACACGGTAACAAGAAAGCCCAATGCTACTTTAACGCAGAACCAGAAGCCTTTTTTTACACGGTCATATAGCTTGGCGCCAAAGTTAAAGCCCACCACCGGCTGAAAGCCCTGTCCGAAGCCTATAAGTGCTGAGTTGGCAAACATGGTAACACGGGTTACAACCGAAATTCCGGCTATTGCCGCATCGCTGTAACCTCCCGCTACATGGTTTAAAAGCATGGTGGAGATGCTTGCCAGGCCCTGTCTTAACAAAGAAGGAAGTCCGCCCTTGAAAATCTGAATCTGGTAATAAAGTCTGAATTTTATTTTCTTAACCGAAAGCTTTATGATACTGCCTTTATTCATTCCGATAAGAAGTAATATAAAGCTTATAACTTGACTTAAAACAGTTGCCAGTGCGGCACCCTTAACCCCCATATCAAATACAAATATAAAAAGTGGGTCAAGACCGATATTTATAACTGCACCTGAAACTATTCCAAGCATCGCATAGGCGGCGTTACCCTGATATCTTAACTGGTTATTAAGAACAAAGGAGCTCATAGTAAAGGGGGCGCCGATTAAAATAATCTGCATATAATCAACAACATCGTTTAAAATAGTTGGTGTGGCACCCAGTAAAACAGCGAAAGGCTTTACAAAAATACTGCCTGACAAAAGAAGTATAACGCCTGCTGTCAGAGTAGAGAAAAATGCAGTTGATGCCATATATTCAGCATCTTCAACATTCTTTTTCCCAAGCTCTCTTGATATATAATTTCCCGAACCGTGACCGAAATAAAATCCGATAGCCTGAATAATAGCCATAAGTGAGAAAACAACACCGACTGCAGCAGTTGCTTCGGTAGAAACCTTACCTACAAAATAAGTATCAGCCATATTATAAAATGAGGAAACCAGCATGCTGATTATGGTAGGCACGGATAATTTCAGAATAAGGGGTTCAACCGGATCGGTTGTCATCATTGTATGTTTGTCTTTTATATTGGTAGCTGTCATCTGAACATCCCTTTTTTATTGATATATATTATATTGTATCATCATAGCCTGAAAAATTCAATATTTAACTGTCTTTCAGTAAAAAAATAAAAAAAGGTATTGACAAAAGACAAAATGTGTATTATAATATTCGAGTATTTGGCGGTGTAGCTCAGTTGGCTAGAGCATACGGTTCATACCCGTACGGTCGGTGGTTCAAGTCCACTCGCCGCTACCAGAAAAAAGACTATTCTTCGGAATAGTCTTTTTTCAACGAAATAAATCCTTTCAGGATTTGTGAAATGTGCTTCGCACGTGAAATACACCTTCGGTGTATGAAATATTCGCTACGCGAATGTGGATTTATTTCATTTCATAGAAAACGAAGTTTTCTATTTCACAATTTACGAAGTAAATTATTTCACATCAACGAAGTTGATATTTCACTAAAATCCCTTGCATCTATTATGTAGTTGGTATTTTTGACAGTCTGAGAGTAGGGGAGGTGTTCCTGCTTCGAAAACAAAATGCTCACAAATTTAAAAGAAAAATAAATTTTTTTCTATTGACAACACATAATAAATATGTTAATATTTTAATGTAAAAATAATAAGGGCGCATAGCTCAGCTGGGAGAGCATCTGCCTTACAAGCAGGAGGTCATAGGTTCGATCCCTATTGCGCCCACCAGTAGCGGAAATTTTTAAATTTCCGTTTTTTATTTGTAAAAATACATTTTTCTGATAAAATAAATTTCCGGAGGTACATACGATGGATAAATACAGAATTATTGGCGGAACTCCACTGGTAGGAGAGGTTGAAATCAGTCCTTCCAAAAATGCCGCAGTTGCTATTATTCCTGCCTGCATTCTTGCTGACGGACCTTGCATAGTAGATAAAATTCCCGATATTACCGATGTTGAAGTAGAATTTGATATATTAAGAAAATTAGGTGCTACAGTTGATAAGCTTGATGATGATACTGTTAAAATTGACTGTACCGGTATAAACACCGTTCAGTGTGATATAGATCTTGTTCGCCAGATGAGAGCTTCGTACTATTTTATGGGTGCAATGCTCGGAAAATATAAGAAAATTTCTACAGCTTATCCCGGCGGATGTCCTATCGGCAACCGTCAGGAAGGGCTTAAAGGAATAAATTATCACGTTGAGGCGTTTGAAGCTCTGGGCGCTAAGCTTACCTATCATAGCTATACTACCGGTGAAATAACCTTTGAAACCCCCGGTCTTAAGGGGAATGAGATAATTCTTGCAACCCCATCGGTAGGTGCTACCATAAACATTATGCTTGCGGCTGTCAAAGCTGAGGGGACAACTGTTATTAAAAATGCTGCGAGAGAGCCGCATGTTACTGCGGTTGCCAATTTTCTGATTCAGATGGGTGCCAATATCAAAAATGCCGGTACGGATGTAATAACAATTATCGGTGTTAATTCACTAAAGGGTGCAAATTGTGAGATAATTCCCGACCAGATTGAAGCAGGAACCTATATGATAATGGCTGCTGCAACGGGTGGCGATATTGTTGTTAAAAATATTGTCAAGGAGCATATGGAATCCCTTACAAAAACATTGAAAATTATGGGCGTTGGCGTTGAAGAGGCTATCGAAAATGTTGTTGAAAACGGCATACCAACTGTTAAAGAGTATATACGTGTGTACAAAAAGGGTAATATAAAGGGAACTGTGATAACAACTGCGCCTTATCCCGGATTTCCGACTGACCTTCAGTCTATTCTTGCTACTCTTCTTTGTATTTCAGAGGGTGTAAGTAATATTGTTGAGGTTGTAACAGGTGCACGCTTTGCTTATGCGAGAGAACTTGAAAAAATGGGTGCAAAGATTACCGTGTCTGAAATAACCGCTACCATAAACGGCGTCAGAGAGCTTTCCGGCGCAAATGTTGTAACAACTGATTTGAGAGCAGGTGCGGCACTTGTTGTTGCAGGGCTTTGTGCAAACGGTGAAACGTTGATTAGTCAGATCCACTATATAGATAGAGGTTATGAAAATCTGGTTGGAAAAATCAGAAAGCTTGGCGGTAATATAGAAAGAATTAAAGAATGATGGTTAAATTTATTTCGTTATTTTCGGGCAGCAGCAGGAATTCTTCGGTATTTATGTATAAAAAAACACCGATACTTATAGACTGTGGCGGATCTATGAAACAGATAAAAAACGGTGTTGAGGAAATGGGTTTATATCTTGATGATATAAAAGGACTTTTTATAACTCATTCCCATATTGACCATATTAATGCATTGCCTATGCTTATAAAATATACCGATATACCCGTTTACGCATCCTACGGTACACATGAGGAGATTTTTGATAAAGGAATTAATATGGCTAAGGACAGGCGTATTATCATTCCCGATATACAGACCTTTTCTGTTGATGATATTGATGTAAGCTCCTTTAAAACCCCTCATGATACAAACGGATCAATCGGTTTTAACTTCTTTTTTGGAAATAAAAGCGCATCTTATGCAACTGATATCGGATGTATCGAGTCTGATTTCAAGGAGAAAATAAAAGGAAAGGACCTTTTGTTTTTCGAATCCAATCATGATGTTGAAATGCTTAAAAACAGTTACCGTCCGGCGCATATTAAACAAAGGATTTTGGGAAATAAAGGGCATTTGTCCAATGAGGTATCTGCTGAATTTTCAACCGGGCTGGCTTATGCGGGTTTAAAAAGACTTATGCTTGCACACTTAAGCGGTGAAGCGAATACTCCCGAGCTTGCCTACAGTGTAACCGAAACAGCTCTTATAAGGAAGGGGATCAAGCCCGGAAAAGATATTGAACTTTATGTTGCATCTCGTGACCGAAAAAGTAATTTAATAGAATTTTAAATTTACACTTGTTTTTTTAACTAAAAATTGATACAATACTTAAGAAGCTTTGTAAAGAAACTTCTTAATATATGGAGATGTACCCAAGTGGCTGAAGGGTCCGGATTCGAAATCCGGTAGGTCGGTTCCGCCGGCGCTAGGGTTCAAATCCCTACATCTCCGCCAGAAAAAAGACTGTTCTTCGGAATAGTCTTTTTTCAGTTATATTTGCCTACGGCAAGTTATGAGTTCAGATTGCTTCGCAAGTTATGAATTGACTTCGTCAATGCTTGTTTTAAGGGCAAATATATCATAACTGAAACCGTAAGGTTTCATCATAACTTTTACGAAGTAAAATCACAACTTTAAACTATTTGACTAACATTGAAAATTGTATCTATTATGAACGTGAAAGCCAGAAAAAGCTAAAGCTTTCTATTTCACAATTTCTATAAGAAATTATTTCATATCGAACAAAGTGAGATATTTCATTAAAAATGTATGACAGTAAAATTATATCTGCTTACAAGAATAAACGACAATTTTCGATAAAGACAGTTGTCGTTTATTTTTGTACTTTTATCTTTTCACTATTTTCTCTGCACTCTTATCTACACCATCTTCATTATTTTTAAAAAATGTTTCAGATGTCCCTAAAATGTCCCATGCTATATTTTATAATAAGCCTGTAATAAAAATAACAGGAGGAAAAAATATGAACAGCTTTGAAAAAATTATTGGTTACGATTCTATTAAAACCGAGCTTATGCAGATATGTGATATGATAAAAAATCCTGACATATATTCTGCACTTGGCGCCAAGCTTCCAAGAGGAGTGTTATTATATGGACCTCCGGGGTTGGGAAAAACAATGATGGCAAAATGCTTTATCGAGGAAAGCGGATTACCGTCCTTTACAGTAAGAAAAGTGAAAAGTGAAGACTTTGTTGAATACATAACTGAAATTTTTAGTAAGGCCGGGGAAAGCGGACCTTCAATTGTTTTTCTTGATGATATGGATAAATTTGCCAATGAGGATGACGAGCATGTGGATGCCGAAGAATATGTTGCGATTCAGGCAGCCATTGACGGGGTAAGGGATAAAGCAGTTTTCGTAATTGCAACAGCAAACGAGCTTTGGAAGCTCCCGAAATCTCTTTTAAGATCGGGGAGATTTGATAGGGATATAGAGTTTTTTTCACCTAATGAAACCGACTGTAAAAAAATTATAGAACATTATCTGGCGGATAAAAGTGTTTCAGATAAACTGAATATAGATGATATTTCCAAAATGATTACCTACAGCTCCTGTGCCGATCTGGAGGTTATTATAAATGAGGCGGCAATTGAGGCAGGCTTCAAACGAAAGGCTAAAATAGATATGGATGATGTTGTGAAGGCGGTACTGAAAAAAGAGTATAACGCTCCCGACGAATTGACTAAGGTATCTGAAGCCGAGCTCAAAAAAGTAGCTTTTCACGAAGCGGGACATGTTGTAATGAGTGACATTTTATGCCCCGGAAGTGTTGGACTGGCTTCTTTAAGAGTAAGCGGTAATGAATCGGTTGGAGGCTTTGTAAGAAGATGTAAGAAGCTTAAAAATGCCGAGGAGCATGCTCTTGTTTCTTTGGCGGGAAAGGTCGCCGTGGAATTATATTATGGAGAATGTGCGGATGGTTGTTCATCTGATGTAAGCAGAGCTACCGATCAGATAAGAAGGGAAATGGCTGCCAACGGTTTAATGGGCTTTGGAATGCTTGACGTAAGCTGCAGATATGAAGGAGAGCGCTCGCCCGGTTATCTGGAAAGAAGCGAGGCTGTTGTTCAAAGTGAGCTTCACCGTATTATGTATAAGGCTAAAAGCCTGTTGCTTAAGAATAAAAACTATCTTGAAGCCGTTGTAAATGCTCTTCTTGAAAAGGAAACTCTGGTGGCATCTGACGTTTTGAAAATAAAGGAGAAGCTTCAGACTGAATAATTTTCAAGGCACAATGCTTGACTTTAGTGATGTTTTATTCGTCAACAATATGCCGGGCGATTTAAAAAACGCTCGGCATATTTTGCCTGCTTTTTTAAAAACTCTTTTTTAGTATAGATTTTTCTTTCTGTATGTTATATAATAAATATAAGCATGATGATAAATTACGGCTAGTGCAGTAATACTCGAACCCAATATGGTTTTAAAATGGAAATTTCGCGTAATATGGCAGAAATTCCTGCAAACATACGAAAGTATAATTCTTGAAATTTCTTTATCTTACCCAAAATTTCTGATTTTAAAACTCGCAGACCTTAAATCTTGGGAAATTTTCAAGATTTTTGATGCGGAGTCTGCAGTCAGGCTTGTCGCCTTACAAAGACGACAAATTAAAAAGATTGTAATTTAACAGATATAAGGCATATTGTGTTCAAGTCTTACTGCACTAAGTCTTTTATTTGTCATAGGAGAAAATATGAAAAAGAATTTGTTTTTTGAGAATGCAAGACTTCTTAATGAAAAATTAAATATTATCCCTTTAATGTACGGCTCTTTGGGACTGGAATACCTGACGGGAGAAAACCTTGACTCTGATGATATAGACATTCTGATTCCTGAAGGTTATCTTACTGAAAAATGGAATAGCTTTAAAAAACTGCTTACCGCCGAAGGCTTTGCTTTAGCCGATGAGCGCGAGCACAGTTTTTTAAAAGACGGTATCAGCTACTCCTATGCATCCCTTGAAGAGCTTGAAGACTTTGCAGGAATAAATTCTTCAGGAATAGATAAACTGACTGTTGAAAATTCTGAATTTCTTTTGCTTAATCTTAACCAGTATCTTTGTGTCTATCAGGCATCTTTGTTGGACGGATACCGAGTGGAGGTAAGAGGTAAGAAGGATAATGATAAGATTTTACTGATTAAAAGTTTACTTGGGAATATATAATAAAGGAGGAATAAAATGAAAGCGGTAATAACAGGTGCCAGCTCGGGGCTTGGCAGGGATATGGCTATAATTTTATCGGAAATGGGATATGATATTGTAGCAATAGCCCGTAGAGAAGAACTGCTTGAAGATTTAAAAAAACAGGCAAAAACAAATGTCATTACAGTCTGCGCCGATGTAACAAAAAAAGAGGACATAGAAAAAATATCAGCATATCTTGACGATGCAGATGTATTTATAAATAATGCAGGCTTTGGAGTGTTCGGTTCCTTTTGTGAATCATCTTTAGAGGATGAACTAAGGATGCTTGATACCAATGTTAAGGCGGTACATATTTTAACCAAGCTTTCAGCAAAAAAATTTAAAGAAAAAAACAAAGGACACATACTGAATGTGGCATCAGTTGCGGCATTTTTTCCCGGACCTTTATTTGGTGCATATTACAGCACAAAGGCTTATGTTTTCCGTCTTACTGAAGCTCTCTATGAGGAGCTTAAGCAGGAAAAATCAAATGTCAGAGTGTCGGTGCTTTGTCCGGGCCCCGTTAAAACCGGTTTCGAACAGGTGGCAGGTGTAAGCTTCGGTAGCGGTGATGAGCCCGGGCGTGACCTGATAATATCTGACAGTAAAAAGGTATCCCGCTATGCAATAAAAATGATGTTTAAGGGAAAGCTTATAATAGTTCCCGGCTTGCTTATGAAAATTGCTGTTTTCGCAAGACGTATTTTATCCGAAAAGATGTTATGTAAATTTTTGTATATATTACAAAGTAAGAAATTTGTTAAGTAAAGAGGTATGAGAAATGGAAGCAATACTCAATTTAGAGCCAAAAAGAGTTTTTTATTATTTTAGTGAAATTTCAAAAATTCCCCACGGTTCGGGGAATACTAAAAAAATAAGTGATTTTTGTGTTGAATTTGCCAGAAAAGAGGGCTTAAGATATATTCAGGATGAGTTTAACAATGTTATAATTTTTAAATCCGCGCAAAATACAGTAAGTGATAAAACCGTTATGCTTCAGGGACATCTGGATATGGTATGTGAAAAGGAGCCCGGATATGATATTGATTTTTCAAATGATCCGATTGCTCTTAAGGTTGACGGTGACTGGATTAGAGCAGAAGGCACGACGTTGGGCGGCGACGATGGCATCGCAATAGCTTATGCTCTTGCAGTTTTGGAGGATAAAAGCATTGTTCACCCTGATATAGAGGCTATATTTACCGTTGACGAGGAAATTGGTCTTATTGGTGCAAATTCCATTGATTTAACCGAAACGAAAGGGAATATCCTTCTTAATATTGACAGCGAACAGGAAGGGATTTTTACCGTAAGTTGTGCAGGCGGTGCGACTGTAAGCTGTGTACTTCCTCTTAATTACAGTATGTCAAAGGGTATCGGATACAAAGTTTGTATTGATGGCTTGCTTGGCGGTCATTCAGGTGTTGAAATAGATAAATACAGAGCAAATTCGAATATACTTGCGGCACGTCTTTTAAATATACTGTGTGACAAATACAGTATTAAGCTTATTTCCTTAAACGGAGGCTTAAAAGATAATGCCATTCCTAATCTTACGGTGCTTGAAATCTTATCCGACAGTGATATTGAAGATACGGTAAAGGAATTTGAAAGGGAAGTGAGAAACGAATTTCGTGTTTCCGACCCTGATTTGAAAATTACCGTTGAAAAAAAACGGTTCGAAGGAATGGCAACGGATGAAGAGCTGACATTAAAAGCCTCCAGGCTTCTTCTCGCACAGCCAAACGGTATTATAAATATGGATCTTGAAATACCGGGACTTGTTAAAACCTCACTTAATATGGGAATTCTAAAAACCGATCCCGAAAAAATGGAATTTTCCTATTCGGTAAGAAGCTCACTTAAAAGTGAGAAAAGTGCTCTTATTGAAAAAATAAAAGCAGTATCTGAGCTGGCAGGTGCTAAAACCAATGTTTCCGGGGAATATTCACCCTGGGAATATCGGGCTGATTCAGATTTAAGAGGGAAGGTAACAGCTGTTTACGAAAGACTTTTCGGGAAAGCTCCGAAGTATGAGGCCATTCATGCCGGACTGGAATGCGGTGTCCTTGCAGAAAAAATTGATAACCTTGATGCGGTATCCTTCGGCCCCGATATGCCGGATATCCATACACCAAAGGAAAGAGCCTCTATCGCTTCAGTAAAAAGAGTCTGGGATTTTCTTATTGAGCTGTTAGCCGATTTATGTAATTGACGGTTATGGAAAAATATTATTTATGTATTGATTTAAAAAGCTTTTTCGCATCAGTAGAGTGCGTTGAACGTGGACTTGATCCCTTTGAAACAAATCTTGTGGTATCTGATTCCACGAGGGGGAAGGGGGCAATTTGCCTTGCGGTTTCTCCTGCACTTAAATCACGGGGTGTTGCCAACCGTTGCCGTTTGTTCGAAATACCCGATACAATCGAATATCTTGTTGCAAAGCCGAGAATGAATCTGTATATAGAATATTCCGCAAATATTTATGAAACCTACCTTAAATATATCTCAAAGGAAGATATTCATATTTATTCCATTGACGAATGCTTTTTTGATATCACCTCTTATCTCGAACTTTATAACAAGACTCCACGCGAGCTTGCGGTAATGCTTATAGATGCAGTCTACAAAAGAACGGGAGTGCGTGCCACTGCCGGAATAGGAACTAATCTTTTTCTTGCCAAGGTAGCTCTTGATATAACTGCCAAACATGCTGATGATTTTATAGGCTATCTTGATATTGATGAGTTTAAAAAAAGCATCTGGCACCATAAACCCATGACCGATGTATGGAATGTGGGCAGGGGAATTGCTAACCGTCTTGAAAAATACGGAGTATATGACCTTTATGGGATAACCGGGATGGATGAGCGTATTCTTTACCGCGAATTCGGTGTAAACGCTGAATATCTTATCGATCATGCAAAGGGAATTGAGCCCTGTACCATAGCTGACATAAAGAATTATGAGACAAAAACAACCTCGCTTTCAAACAGTCAGATTTTATTTGAGGATTACAGCTTTAATGATGCACGACTGGTGCTGAAGGAAATGGTTGATATCTTAGTGCTGGAACTTGTGGATAAAAATTTAGTTACAAATACAATAAGTCTCAGGATAGGCTATTCCGATTCCGGAGTTAAATCAACAGGTGGTTCCCTGAATATAGGAAATTATACAAATTCGCAAAAAAAGCTTACCGATATTTTTATGGATTATTATGATAAGACCACTCATAAAAATGCTCCGATAAGAAAGCTTACAGTAGTTTTAAATAATCTTGTGGTTGAAGAATATCTGAATCTTGATTTTTTTTCGGATTTTGTTTTCGATGAAAAAGAAAGAAAGAAGCAAAAGGCAATAATTGAAATCAAAAAAAAGTACGGAAAAAATGCAATCCTGAAGGGAATGAATTATAAGGAAAAAGCAACGGGCAGAATAAGAAATAAGCTTGTGGGAGGTCATAACGGTGATTGACAGAGCAAAACAATTTTCTCCTTTTTCACCTCTAAAGGGCTTTTATTCAAAAATTCTCGAGAAAGAAAAGATTGTTGTTCCCCGACATGAGATGCTTGAGGATAAGGCTCAGGATTTAAGTCAAAAACTTAATCTTATAAAAAAAGGTATGATGGTAAAAATCATCTGGTACCGTGAAGGTGAATATGTAAAAAAAGAGGGGATGGTATCAAAAATTGATAACGAAAGAGAAAAGCTCACGGTTGTCAAGGAGGATATATTTTTTACGGATATATGGGATATAGAGCTTGAGGAAAATAATCCCGAGAATATATTTTAGGGGTTGACATTTTAAAAAAAGTGATGTACAATACCCTTAGATATATTGCTGACGGATTTTGTGGAATTAACCACAATGTGATATATCGTATATTAGCCGACCGTCTGGGCATTTCTTTGAAAAGAGAAATGTCCTTTTTTAATGATTTTTAGTAAAAGGGAATGAAAGGAGAATGATAATATGAGTTTCTGGAATGGCTTTAAAGGTGAAAAATGGAAAAATGAAATTAACGTTTCCGATTTTATTTCTGAAAACTATACTGAATATACAGGAGACGACAGCTTTTTGGAGGGGATTACCCCGAAAACCGAAAAAATACTGTCCGATACAAAAGAGCTTTTGAAAAAAGAGCATGAAAACGGCGGAGTGCTGGATGTTGACACATCTACCGTTACATCACTTCTTAATTTTGGCCCGGGGTATGTTGATAAAGAAAATGAGGTAATTGTCGGACTTCAGACCGATGCACCCCTTAAGCGTGGTGTTAATCCCTTTGGCGGTATAAGAATGGCAAGAGGTGCCTGCGAAGCTTACGGCTACAAGCTGTCAGATGAGGTTGAAAATCAGTTTAAGTATAAGACAACCCATAATGACGGTGTTTTCAGCGTATATACAGATGAAATGCGCCGTGTAAGAAAAGCGGGAATACTTACAGGGCTTCCCGATGCGTACGGCAGAGGCAGAATAATAGGTGACTACAGAAGGGTTGCTCTTTACGGTGTTGACCGACTAATTGAAGAAAAGATAAAGGATAAAAAAGCACTTGCCTATAATAATATGACTGAAGAAAATATCCGTTTAAGTGAGGAAATCTATAAGCAGATATCCTTCCTTGAGGCTCTTAAGAAAATGGCTTTAATGTACGGATATGATATATCCGTGCCTGCAAAGAATGCCCGTGAAGCGGTTCAATGGTTGTATTTTGCATATCTTGGAGCAGTTAAAGAGCAAAACGGCGCTGCGATGAGTCTTGGCAGAAACACCGCCTTTTTGGATATCTATATCAAGCGTGATATTGATAACGGAATTCTTGACGAAAAGGGCGCTCAGGAACTGGTGGATCAGTTTGTTTTAAAACTGAGAATTGTAAGACACTTAAGAACTCCCGAGTATAATGACCTTTTTGGAGGAGATCCCGTGTGGATTACCGAAAGCATAGGTGGTATGTTTGATGATAAAAAATCCTATGTTACAAAAACTGCATACCGTTTTATGCATACTCTTTATAATCTGGGAACTGCTCCCGAGCCTAATATTACTATATTATGGTCAGAGCATCTTCCCGAAAGCTTTAAAAAATATGTTGCAAAGGTTTCCATTGATACCGATTCAATTCAGTATGAAAATGACGATATTATGCGTGAAAAATACGGAAACGACTATGCCATTGCCTGCTGTGTATCAGCTATGCAGGTTGGTAAGCAAATGCAATTTTTCGGTGCCCGATGTAATCTTGCCAAGCTTCTTTTAATGGCACTTAACGGAGGAAAGAATGAAAAAGACGGTGTTCAGGTAGGACCTGTCATTGAGCCTGTTTCCGACGGGGTGCTTGATTATGAGGATGTATTAAAAAGATTCAATGTATATAAGGAGTGGTTGTGCCGTTTATATGTCAACACCATGAATGTTATTCACTATATGCATGACAAATATGCTTATGAAAAGCTTCAGATGGCACTTCACGATACAAATGTTGGCAGATTTATGGCTTTTGGTGTGGCAGGTCTTTCGGTTTTGTGCGATTCTCTCAGTGCAATCAAATACGCAAAGGTTACACCCGTAAAGAATGAAGACGGAATAGTATGTGATTTTACAGTTGAAGGTGATTTCCCGAAATACGGAAACGATGATGACCGTGTTGATATGATTGCCTGTGAAATACTTGAGGACTTTTATAACGAGCTTACCAAAACCCCGACCTATAAAAATGCAAAGCATACTCTTTCGGTTTTAACCATTACTTCAAATGTTGTTTACGGTAAGAAAACAGGTGCAACACCTGACGGAAGAAAATGCGGTGAGCCCTTTGCACCCGGTGCCAACCCTATGCATAACCGTGAAACAAACGGTGCTCTGGCATCCTTGAATTCCGTGAGCAAGATTTCCTATGACTACTGTCAGGACGGTATTTCAAACACCTTTACAATTGTTCCGGAAGCACTCGGTAAAACCAAAGAGGAAAGAATTGATAATCTGGTAGCAATTCTTAACGGTTACTTTATAAATAAAGCTCATCACATCAATGTTAATGTTATGAACAGGGATATTCTGATTGACTGCTATAACCATCCTGAAAAATATCCTAATCTTACAATCAGAGTTTCCGGCTATGCGGTTAATTTCCACAAGCTTAATAAGGAGCAGCAGCAGGAGGTTATCAAAAGAACCTTCCACGGCAATATTTAAGCTATGATCAGTATAAATTCATATCAGTCCCTTGGTGCGGTGGACGGGCCCGGCGTAAGATTTGTTGTATTTTTACAAGGGTGTAATTTCAGATGTAAATACTGTCATAATCCCGAAACGCTGGAATTTAAAGAAGATAATACAGTGTCACCCCGGGAGCTGGTTTCGAAAATTGAAAGGTATAAAAGCTTTATTTTTGAAAAGGGAGGGGTAACCTTCTCGGGCGGAGAGCCTCTTTGTCAGGCGGATAAACTTATTGAGGTTTTTGAAATGCTTAAAGAAAAGGGCTACCACATAGCACTTGATACCAATGGCAGTATTTTAAATGACAGTGTAAAAAAGCTTCTTGAGCTTACCGACCTTGTGCTTCTTGACCTTAAAATGCCTGATAATCACCTTTACAGGGAATATACGGGCTGTGAGCTTGATATGCCTTTTGAGTTCTTTAAATATTTAAGTTCCGTAAACAAAAGGGTTTGGATAAGACAGGTTATCATTGAAGGTGTCAATGATACGGATGCAAACATAGATTTTTTAAGAAGCTTAAAGAGATATGATAATGTTGAAAAAATTGAGCTTTTACCCTTTAAAAAGCTATGTGAAACAAAATATTCTCAGATGGGAATTGAATTTCCTATGAAGGCTTTTAAGGAAACCGATTACAAAACAATTGAAAGATTATACAGTTTATTATAAAAAATGCGGATTTTTTCCGCATTTTTTTTATATAATTTAATGGTGATTAATGTGAATGATTTTATTATAAAAACAAATAACGGCAGATGCTTATATTTATTTGAAAAAAAAGGACTTTGTATGAAGGAACTAAACGGATTTTCCAATCGTTATAAGCTCATATACCCTGAGCTTTCGGGGGATTTTTATGCCGTGGATACGGGCTTCGGTGAGCTGGGGATAGTGTGTCAAAATAAGGAGGGAGGAATTGTATTTATAAGAGAAAATAACAAAGAATTTATAAAAACAGTTCTTCTTAATTCCAAAAGTAAGCTGGTATATGATAAAAACTTTGTCCTTCTTATGCACGGAAGATGGCTGGGGATAAGCTATATTATTGAATATAATGGAAATAATATGCTGTCCTTTCAGCTTGCGGATAATGAGAACGAGCCTCCGCTGGCGGTGGATTATATAACAGGGAAGAATTATTATACCTGTGTGGATAATGAATACAACAGGATTTTTATCTATAACAGAGATAAAGAACTGGGCTTTAATGTTTTTAAATGGTCTCAAAAGAAGGTTACGGGATATGAAAAGCTGTGTGAGGGAGAGTTGATTTGTGCACTTAAAGGATTTTCGGAGAAAATCTACTTGGTAATAAGAAAACAGGAGGATTTTTTTCTTACAATACTGGAAAAATCGGCTGACAATATGCTAAGTGAGGAATACCCTCTGGAATTTCTTCAAAAAAATGATGATCTCACTCTTATGCTTGATAATAAAAATCTATGGATTACCGTAAAAAGAAAGGAGTTTACCTTTGCGTACAAAACGGATACGGAAAAAATCTCTTTTTCTTCCCGGTACAGCATCTTTACGGATGGAGCTGTAATAAAGATAAAAACGGCTTTTAATGATAATGATAAAAAAATAAATGAATGCTTCGGAGTAATCAGAGATTTTGTACCTGAACTGGTTCTTTATAAGGATTTGAATAAGGTCCGAAGGATAGCTTCGGATGATGGGAGAAAATCTGAAGAAACTGAGAAGCAGAGACTTAAAAGACAGCTTGAAAAAATTGAAATAAGATTACGGCTTCTTGAAGAAAAGGAGGCGCGGGGAAAAGGGGAGACAAACTTTAAGAATGAATAAAATGGTATTTTTTTATTGAAATTTTTGTCTTAGTATGTTATTATAATAGTAGTTTTTTATTAACCAAAGTAAAAAGGGAAGAAATTCCACGTATGCGGAGGGCTGCAAATGAATATTAAAAAAATACTGTTACTTGCCGTAACACTTGTTATGATTACTGTTTTTACAGGCTGTGTCAACATTACCTGTATGCTTACACTTAATGAGGACGGGGATGTCGATATGGTAACCACCGTGCTCTACAGTGACCAGGAGTTTGCATATAATAATGAGGATATAGATAAAATCAAGACTTCTTTTGAAGACAAGGGCTATAAAATTTCAGATGTAAACGAAAACGGTATGCTGGGATTTAGCTTTACAAAAGAAAATGTAAAGCTTTCCGAACTTAAGAATGTTCTTATTAAAGAATATAATCTTGATATATCCGCTCTTGACGATATTGAATATAAAAAAGGTTTTTTATATAATACCTATAATATTGATTCCGAAATTGATTTGTCGGAATTCTTAAATATCGGTAAAATTACCGACGGTGCAGGAAAGCTTATTACCGGTGAAGAGCTTCAGAAGGAATTTTCACATCTCAGTCTTAAATTGGTTGTAAAGATGGATAAGGGAACTATTACCGATACCAATGCCAATCTTGTTTCGGAGGATAAAAAGAGCGCTGAATGGATTTTGATTCCGGGAACTGCTTCGGAAATAGATTTTGATGCGATGACATCTGCCATGCTTCCCGTTGTAGGGACTGTTGTTATTCTTGGAGTTATCGTTTTAATTTCCGTTATCCTGCTTATTGTTTTTACCGGAATGTATATAAAAAGAAGAAAAGAATGTAATGATAAATAAAATTAAAAGATGCGAGTTTTTAAAATTTGCATCTTTTTTTAAAAAAAAGGAACATAATTGAGATAAGTCAGGTCAAATGATGTGAATCTTAACAAAAAGGAGAAACAATATGAAAAAAACAATTACAATGCTTTTAGCAATTATTTTAACTGTAGGTTTATTTGCAGCATGCTCACCTTCAGTGCCGCCGGTTGTTGAAGATGATAAGGTTACAGATGCTCAGCCTGAAAATAAAGAGGAAAGCCTGCCGGAAGAAAATGAGCCTGAAAAAGAAGAAAAAGAAGAAATTAAGAATGAGCCTGTGAAAAATGAAGAAACTAAAAATGAGAAGCCCGATAAAAATGAACCTTCAAAGGAAGAGAACAAAAAGCCTGAAGAGGATAAAAAACCTGCTGTAAAGGAAGAAAAGAAGGTATCGGATATTGCCGCTTCCATGGTGTCGGTTATTCCGTCTGATTTACACAATTTAGAAGCTATGCCACAGGACTTTTATAAGGATATTTACGGTATAGATCCCTCTCTTTTTGAAGAGGTTATTGTATACGGTACTATGATAAATGTCAAGGCTAATGAAATAATAGTAATAAAGGTTAAAAACGAAGGGGATATTGCAACTGCAAAATCAGTGCTTGAAGCGCGAAAACAGCAGGTTTATAAAACCTGGGAGCAGTATCTTCCCGAACAGTTCGAAATGGTTAAGCAGGGTGTTATTAAAGCAAGCGGTAAGTACGCAGCTCTTATAATATCACCTGAAGTTTCCAGGGTAGCTTCTCAGTTTGAAAGTCTTACTAAATAGGAGATAATATGGTTTTTTCAGGAGTTCTATTTTTACTGTATTTTTTACCCATAACAATTATTTTATATTTTATACTTCCAAAAAGAGCAAGGAATCTTGCTCTTTTTGTGGTTAGTCTTATCTTTTACAGCTGGGGAGAGCCTGTATATGTACTGATTATGCTGTTTTCCACTGTTTTTGATTTTATTAACGGTTATATGATCGAAAAGCATGACGATAACATAAAAATCAAACGGTTTTTCCTTATCCTGGCAATTGTAGGAAATCTGTCAATATTAGGCTTTTTTAAGTACGCTGATTTTTTAATCGGAGTAGTAAATTCAGTTTCGGGGCTTAATATTCCGCTTTTAAATCTGCCATTGCCCATAGGTATATCCTTTTATACCTTCCAGACCATGTCCTATTCAATAGATGTTTATTTCAAGAAAGCCAAGGCACAACGGAATATAATAGATTTTGGCTGTTATGTGGTTATGTTTCCTCAGCTTATAGCCGGTCCCATTGTGCGGTATCATACAATATCCCTGGAGCTTAATGAAAGGGAGGAAAGCTATGATAAAATCTATGACGGAATTTCTGTTTTTGTATGCGGGTTATGTAAAAAGGTGCTTCTTGCAAACAATATCGGTCTTTTATGGGATGCAATTAAGATTATGCCGCAGAACGAAATGTCGGTGCTTTTGTACTGGCTCGGTATAATTGCATACGCCTTTCAGATATATTTTGACTTTTCCGGTTATTCCGATATGGCAATCGGTCTTGGTAAAATGTTTGGCTTTACCTTCCCGATAAACTTTAATTATCCGTATATCAGTAAATCCATAACCGAGTTCTGGCAACGATGGCATATTTCAATGGGAACCTGGTTCAAGGAATACCTGTATATTCCTCTTGGCGGAAATCGTGTTAAGGTTTCGAGAAATATTCTTAATCTGTTAATTGTCTGGTTTGCAACAGGTCTCTGGCACGGTGCAAGCTATAACTTTATAATATGGGGATTGTATTACGGTATTTTACTGATAGTAGAAAAATTCCTGCTGAAAAAATACATTGACAAGCTGCCCGCTTTTTTACAAAGACTGTATACCTTGTTCTTTGTTCTTATCGGCTGGGTTATATTTGCCTTTGATTCCATAGGTGACGGTATTTCCTATATCCGTGGTATGCTTGGCGGCTCTTCTTCAGTAGTAAACGGGCAGGGGATGTATTACCTTATTTCCTACCTTCCCGTGTTGATAATTCTTGCTGTGGCTTCAACTCCTGTTATAAAGAAAATCAAAATCAACAGGTATGTTTCCGCTTTGCTGATTATTGCAGGCTTTATACTTTCACTTGCCTACGTAATTAATTCAAGCTATAATCCGTTTTTATATTTCAGATTTTAGGAGGTTTTATGAAGAAGAAATTTGTAATGATATTCGGAATAATATTCCTTTTATTTTGTATTTATAATATGTTTCTGCCTTCTGTAGAATTTTTGGAAAATGAAAACCGTTACGGAGCAAAAATGCCGGAATTTACCTGGAAAAGTCTTGTATCAGGTGAATTTACAAGCGGATTTGAAAAATATATAACCGATAAAGCTGCCTTCAGAGATTTTTGGGTATTTGCAAAAAGCAATACCGAAAAGCTGATTGGTAAAAAGGATAATAACGGTGTTTATTTTGCAAAGGATAATTATCTTATTGATATGTTTGACAATATGGATTATACGGAAATCCTTGATTCAAATATATCGGCAGTCAATAATCTTGCAAAAGATTCCGGGCTTAAGGTAAGCTTTGCACTTATACCTACTGCCTATGAGGTTTTAAAGGACAAGCTTCCTATGTATGCATACCATCCCTATCAGCAAAATGTTTTGGGTTACACAAAAGACAAACTTGAAAATGTGAATTTTATTAATCCTTATAATATCCTTGACAGTCATAAGGATGAGTATTTGTATTATAAAACCGACCACCATCAGACTGCTAACGGTAGCTATTATGTTTACAGGGATATAATGGAGAAAACAGGGCAAATTCCGTATTCTAAAGAGGATTTTAATATAACCACAGTATCCCGGGAATTTTACGGCACCACCTGGTCAAAAACACCTTTAACCGTTCCCGGTGACAGTATAATAAAATATGAGCCGAAGTTCGATGTAAGCTATGAGGTCGTATATGATCTTTCCGAAAAATCCGATTCTTTGTACAATGAAAAAAATATTGCCATCAAGGATAAATATACTTATTATCTTGATGGCAATCACGGTATTACAACTATAAAGACAACATTGGGAAAACAAAATGAAAAACTTGGGGAAAAAATTGCTATAATAAAGGATTCTTATGCTCATAGTATAATACCGTATTTAGCAAACCATTACAGTGAAATTACAGTATTTGATTTAAGATATTACAATTTCAGTATTCCTGCTTATCTTGAGGAAAATGAAATAGAAGAAGTATTGTTTATATACAATATAGACAACTTCCTTGAGGATAACAATCTTAATAAAATAAATGTATACCTAAAAAACAGGCAATAAGTGAAGCGGTTATACACGCCAGTACGGAAAAGAAAAGCTTGAAAAGGTTATTTTTCTTTCTATCCGGAAGTCTGTTTTCATATTCATAAATGATTTTTTCTGCCTGTTTAATGAGTAGCTCTTTTGGAGCTGCTCTTTTTTTATCCTTGTTGATTATCAGTATGATTTTATCAATATACTCTGAATCAGTTTCGCTTATCATGATAATCTCGTCATTTATTTTCATCGTTGCTTCCTTCCGTTAGCTCTTTTGCGGCTAATGTTTTTGTTTAATGATATAATTCCCATAATTTACTTTTTTTATACATTATGACAAACATATTTTTCCTGTTATGACTGTCATATCGTCATCATCCTTATGTTTGGTGCTTAAACAGATTTTAAGAATGGTTTTACCTATTATATCAGGGTCATCGGATTTTATTGCCCTTAAAGCTTTTGCTATCCAGTCCTCTGAATCAACTGCATTATAAATTCCGTCACTGAGCATTACAAGTAAATCTCCCTCGTCAAGATTTATTTTTGCGGTTTTATCGGAATCATCTGTTATGCCTACAGGAAAGCTTGTACTTCTTATAATGACAATTTCTCCGGTTTTCTTTTTTATATAGGTGGGGCAAGCGCCTTTTTTTAATATTTCGAGCTCACCGTTTTTAAGATCCAGTATTCCGAGGTCAACGGTAGAGGTACGGTCACTGGTAAAATTATAAAGAAAGGAGGAATTTATAAGCTTTACCGAGGTGGATTTTGAAAAACCTGTTTTTAAAAATTCTTCCATCAGTTTGACTGTGTTTTCTGAGTAATCTGCGGCGATTTCTCCACTGCCGCTTCCGTCGCATAACAGTATATACCGCGAGGAATTATCGAGAGTTTTTATGGAATAGGTGTCTCCCGAAACTTCATTTTTGGCTTTTTGTCTTACCGAGGTTTTTAAAAAATATTTTTCGCTTTCTCTGAATTTCAGCGAACATTCTTTGTATGAGCATTTCCCCGATGTTCTTACAAACGGAATTCCGAAAATTTCAGAAAGGCTTTCCTCTATCATCGGATAGCATTTATCCTTTTTCTGACAGGGAAACATGGATATTTCAACAACTGTATTTTCATTGCAATCCTTTATAACATTAAGCTCCTTTATGTTAAGTCCTTCATTTTCAAGTGCAGAAGAGATTTCCAGAGAAAGAGCTTTGTCAAAATACGGATTAAGCTCAATCTCTTTTTTTAGCTTCAGCACAATGTCAGACAGCTCGGAAAATTGTGATTTATATACAGAGGCAATATCTTTGACCTTGTTTTCCCATATCGAATTAAGACGGTATATTTCGTAATTGGTAATAAGAGAGGAGATTATTTCCTCCGTTCTTACACATTTTCCTTTGAAATGAGCGGGTAAGTCCGATTCGGTAAGATTACCGTTATCCTTTATGTGTGATATGGCTCTGTTTAAAACCTTTTTTGTAATATTGGAATCCTTTTCCCAACAATAGAAATTCATTGCACAACTTTTGCATACCTTGTCGGCAACATCGCGGTACAGATTATTAATTGCTTCGGGCTTCAGAGGATCTGATTTTATACCTGATATAAAAATTGTATCCGAAAGCTTTTTAAAGGCAAGACTGAGCCTTTCTAATTTTACGGTTGCAATTTTCTTGATTGCCTCAGCTGAATTGAGCTCGCGCATATTGTCTGCTGCCGAGGAGAAAATTTTTTTAAAATGTGTATCGGGGAAAATAAAAAAGCATAAAGCGGCAATCAGTATTTCAGAAAAGGAAATAACCATATAAGGCTCATAATTCATCAGTATGGAGGTGAATACATTTCCTAAGGAAAAACCGGCTATAATCGCAATTTTACCATAGCCTGATACCGTTGATGCAATAAGACCGTTGATACAGTAGGTGGCAAGAAAAATTCCCGGGAAATCACTTCCCAGACCTGCGGCGATTCCCATAAATGCGGATATCTGGGCACCTGTTCCCATGCTTGATACCCCGGCTCCTAAAAAAACTATGTACACAGCTAAAACATTTTTAAGAAATAAAAAATCAAACAAATATATATTACCGATTCCTGCAGTAAATATTGTTAATGTCAGAAGAAATGTGGTAATTTCAATCGGGGTGAAATATTTCTTTCCCGCAGCTGTGCTGAAAATAGTAATCCCTTTTTTTAACGGGAAATAGGCAAGAAAGGCAACTGTTGCTTCAAAAATAACAAGTAAAATATCAAATATGACATAATCTTTAAATAATGTAAAGGAAAGACCGTAAACAAAAACGGAAACAAAGCATACTGCAGGCTTTATTCGTTTTGCATCCGAGGCAGGAATTATCCATTTTATAAGTGTGGTAAGAATAATCCCTGTAAGACATATAAGCACATATTTTATCGAGTATAAATTCCGATTGGAAAAAATCCCTGCCAGATTAAAAACAACCACAAGAGGATTGATATCCGTTGCCAGAAGCAGCGGCAGTGAAAAAGGGGATATCCCTGCCATAAATTCAATTCTTCCCGTAAAGAAGGCCATTATGCTTAAAAAAATCAATTTGCTGTATTTTTCGTAAATCAACAAAAGATTTGTTTTTATTTTTTGTGTAACGGCAATTCTTTCATTCGCAAGCTCCATTGTAATTCTCCTTTGTATGTATAAATATCTTGTACCATTATATACTGCCTGAAGTGAAAAAAATGTCATAACAGGTAGGTGATTATAAAAAAACGTTTGACAAACTTTTATGTTTATTTACAATCAAGAGCTTTGAAATTCGGAGTATAAATTTATAAGGAATGGGAATATTAATAATTTTTATAAATATTTATTGACAAACTGCTTAAAAGTATGTATAATATAAAAGCATATTGTATTTATTTGATATGCAACGCTTAAATACTTAAGCACCCAATGCATTTGCTTTAGCGGAGGGAGGGAAAACAAATGTCAGAAATCAGAATTAAAGAAAATGAATCTTTAGATAATGCTCTTCGCAGATTTAAAAGACAGTGTGCGAGAGCTGGAGTGTTAACTGAAATCAAAAAGAGAGAACACTACGTTAAGCCAAGTGTAAAAAGAAAGAAAAAATCCGAAGCTGCAAGAAAAAGAAAGTTCAAATAATTGCAGTCAGTTTGTATTGTTTTTAAAAAACAAAAATGATTTTTATGACCCGGAATTTTCCGGGTTATTTTTTTATTTAAAAAGCTCTGCTTTAAGCAGAGCTTTTTGTTATTTCTTGCCAATGTTCTTAGGACATAAATGAGCTATGGGGCAGACATCGCATTTGGGTTTTCGCGAATCACAGATTGCTCTGCCGTGAAAAACAAGCTGGTGACAAAACTGTGAACGGTCCTTTTTAGGAACTATTTTTGCAAGATCAAGTTCTACCTTATAGGGATCATCGAATTTTGTAAAACCCATTCTCTTTGCCAGTCTTTTAGCATGCGTATCTATAACAAGATGAGGATTGTTAAAGGCATCCCCAAGTACAACTCCTGCCGTTTTTCTGCCGACTCCCGCAAGGGATGTAAGACTGTCGAAATCTTCAGGCACCTTACCGTCAAATTCATCAACGATTTTTTGTGCACACAATATAATGTTTTTTGCCTTGTTTCTGAAAAATCCCGTTGACTTTATATCCTCGCAAAGCTCATTATAGTCAGCTTTAGCAAAGGCTTCTATATCAGGGTATTTTTTATAAAGGCTTACAGTTACCTGATTAACTCTTTTATCGGTGCACTGTGCCGCGAGTATTGTAGATATGAGAAGCTCGTGCGGTTTGCGGTAGTTCAGCGAGCATATAGCATCGTGATAAACCGTGTCGAAAATCTCTTTGATTTTTAAAAATCTATCCTTTTTTGTCATTGCGTGTACCTCATATTACTTTTTTGTATATTATATAAAAAAATTGTTTTTTTGTCAATTAAACTGTTGCAAAGAGTTGTAACATGTGGTATAATGCTGTAAAGTAAAGTTATAAGGAGAAGTATTATGTTATTTACAGAGAAAATTTCAAAGGTTGATCCTGAGCTGTCTGCCGCTGTTGAAAAAGAGGTTGCAAGACAAAGAGGTAATATTGAGCTTATAGCCTCCGAGAATTTTGTTTCCGAAGCAGTTCTGGAGGCAGTTGGAACACCGCTTACAAATAAATATGCAGAGGGATATCCGGGAAAAAGATATTATGGCGGATGTGAATGTGTAGATATCGCGGAAGATCTTGCAAGAGAAAGAGCTAAACAGCTTTTTGGATGTGATCATGTTAATGTTCAGCCACATTGCGGTGCTGCAGCGAATACTGCTGTTTATTTCGCAATGCTTAATCCCGGTGATACCATTTTAGGTATGAGCCTTGCTCACGGCGGTCATTTATCTCACGGAAGTCCCGTAAACATCAGCGGTAAGTATTTTAATGTTATTCCTTACGGTATTGATGATGAAACTCACAGAATAAATTATGATGAGGTAAGAAAGCTTGCTCTTGAACACAAGCCTAAAATGATTGTTTGCGGTGCAAGTGCGTATCCGAGAATAATTGATTTTGCTAAATTCTCTGAGATAGCAAAAGAGGTAGGAGCATATTTAATGGTTGATATTGCTCATATTGCAGGTCTTGTTGTTGCAGGTCTTCATCCTAATCCGGTACCTTATGCCGATTTCGTTACAACCACCACTCATAAAACCTTAAGAGGTCCAAGAGGCGGTATGATTATGTGTAAGGAGGAATATGCCAAGGCTATTGATAAGGCTGTGTTCCCCGGACTTCAGGGCGGTCCTTTGATGCATGTTATTGCCGGTAAGGCAGTATGCTTTAAGGAAGCTTTATCTGATGAGTTCAAGGTATATCAGACTCAGGTTGTTAAAAATGCGAAAGCACTTGCAGAAGGACTTGTAGCGGAAGGCTTTGATCTTGTTTCAGGCGGAACCGATAATCACCTTATGCTGGTTGATTTAAGAAAATTCAGCATCACAGGTAAAGAAGCCGAAAAGAGACTTGATGAGGTTAATATTACTGTTAACAAGAATGCAATTCCAAATGATCCTGAAAGTCCGTTTGTTACAAGCGGTATCAGAATCGGAACACCCGCGACAACCTCCAGAGGCTTTAAGGAGGAGGATATGAAGGTTATTGCAAAGCTTATTGCAACAACACTGGGTGCTGATTTTGAGGCTAAGAAGGAAGAAATAAAGGCAGAGGTTAAAAAGCTTACCGACAAGTATCCGTTATACGAATAATAAACATAATCGCCGTCAGTAACTGGCGGCGATATTAAATATAAGAAGGTGTAAAATGAAGCCCCTTGCAGATAGAATACGACCCGATTCCATTGATGAGGTTTTCGGACAGGAGCATCTTATCGGAGAAGGTAAAATCTTAAGAAATATTATAGAAACCGGTAATATTCCCAATATGATTTTTTACGGCCCCCCGGGGACAGGGAAAACCACTATTGCCAATATTCTTGCGAAGGTTTCCGATAAAAAACTTTATAAGCTTAATGCTACCAATGCATCGGTTTCGGATATCAAAGAGATAATAAGTGATCTGGATGGTTTTGATTCAATGGGTGGAGTGTTGCTTTATCTTGATGAAATTCAGAATTTCAATAAAAAACAACAGCAATCTCTTTTATCCTTTATCGAGGACGGCAGTATCACTTTGATTGCATCTACCACCGAAAATCCGTATTTTTACGTTTATAATGCAATTTTATCCCGTTCCTCGGTGTTTGAATTTAAAAGCCTTGGTGCAGAGGATATTATAAAAGCGATAAAAAGAGCAATAGCCATTCTTAACGAAGAAAGCCCCATATCCTTCAGTGATGAAGCTGTTATGCATATATCTGAGGTATGTGGCGGTGATGTGCGTTCGGCTATAAACATTGTAGAGCTTCTTGCTTTTTCAAAAATGGATGACAGTGAGGTTGCTCTTTCGGATGTTGAAGAGGCTGTTTTTAAAAAATCATTACGGTTTGATAAATCCGATGATAACCATTATGATATTTTAAGTGCTTTTCAAAAGTCAATAAGAGGAAGTGACCCGGATGCAGCACTTCATTATCTTGCAAGACTGTTGGAGGGTGGGGATATAAAATCTCCGATAAGAAGGCTTCTTGTTATAGCAAGCGAGGATATAGGTCTTGCTTATCCCCAGGCGGCGGGAATTGTAAATTCCCTTTGTAATTCCGCTTTGATGCTTGGTCTTCCCGAGGCAAGAATTCCTCTTGCCGAGGCAGTAATTTTACTTGCAACCTCACCAAAATCCAATTCAGCTATATGTGCAATTGATGCGGCTATTGCGGATATAAAGGGTAAGGATTGCGGAGATATACCGCCTCATCTTAAGGATGCCCACTATTCGGGTGCGGCAAAGCTTGGAAGAGGGCTTACCTATAAATACCCTCATTCTTTTCCGAATAATTACGTTAAACAACAGTATTTACCCGATAATATAAAAAATGTAAAATATTATGAATACGGTAATAATAAAGTTGAAAAAGCAATAGAAGAATTCTGGAAAAAAATTAAAGAATAAAGGTGAAAAAATGAAAAAAGCATTACTTTGTGTTGTAATCGGTCTTTTGCTTGTTTTTACGACAACTGCTTATGCTGAAACGGTAAACGGAAATATAAGTGAAGCAGTTTCCTGGTCAGTCAGTGAGGACGGAACCCTGACTGTAACGGGAAGCGGTGATTTACCTGACAGCACCGGCGGCCTGTGGAAAAACTATTCGGACAGTATTAAAAAAGCTGTAATAGGTGAGGGGATAACCTCAATCGGGGAAAATGCTTTTTATAAATGTGAGAATATTGAAAGTGTCTCTTTACCGGAAAGTCTTCTGAATATAAAAAACGGGGCTTTTTACGGTTGTAAAAACCTGAAAGATATCGTTATTCCCGATAAAGTAAGTACTTTAGGAGAATATTCCTTCAGAGAATGTGAAAGTCTTACCTCTGTCAAGCTTAATGATGATATAAAGAGCTTACCCGATTATATTTTTGCAGATTGTATAAAGCTTGAATTATTGGATTTACCCGAAAGACTTGAAGTAATCGGCGAGGGTGCCTTTATAAACTGTGCAAGCTTAAAGGAAATTGTTTTACCCGATACAGTCGGCAACCTCGGCGAAGGAATTTTTGGCGGATGTTCAAAACTTGAAAGCATATCTGTTCCTGACGGCATTACCGAAATCGGTTATTCAATGTTTCAGGAATGTGTTTTGTTAAAAAGTGTAAAATTACCGGATACGGTACAAAAAATAGATTCTTATGCTTTTGCTCAGTGTGAAACACTCAGCGATATAAATATTCCGGGAAATCTGGTTGTAGTAGAAAAGAATGCCTTTTCAAACTGTAAAGCTTTAAAGGGTATAGAATTTTCTGAGGGATTGACTCATATTTACGATGAAGCCTTTACAGGCTGTGAACAGCTTGAAATAATCAGTATACCTAACGGGTTAAAATATTTAGGAGGGCACGTCTTTCGTAATTGCGGCAGGCTTAAGAAAATAACATTGCCGGATAGTGTGGAATATGTCGGTGATTATGTATTTTATAATTGTACGGCTCTTGAAAGTGTGTCATTACCGCATGCTCTGGATAAAATCGGTATGTTTTCATTTTTTAAGTGTACATCACTTACCGGAATTACGGTTCCCGATACTGTAACAGCAATCGGAGATGCCGCCTTTTACGGTTGTAGCGGCATTTCTGAAATAATACTTCCGGATAATGTTGAAACTATGGGGGAGGCTGTGTTTTACGGGTGTACCGGTCTTGAAAATATAACACTTTCAAAAAAACTTTCCCGTATCTGTCAGCAATCCTTCAGAGGTTGTCACAAGCTTATGGAAATTGATTTTCCTGAATTACTGAGTGAAGTAACAATCGGACTTTGTTATGACTGTATCGGACTTGAAACAGTTACCTTTCCTGCAGGAATTGAAAAAATAGACGATTATGCCTTTTATAACTGTACATCATTAAAAAATGTGTATTATAGCAGTACCGAAAAAAACTGGCAGTCCGTTGATATCGGTGAGCACAACGATAAGCTTTTAAACGCAGATATCTCATATACAAAGATATTACCTGCGGTAATCTCTTACAGTAAAGCTTTTCAGGGACCTTATACCTATACCGATGAATCCGGAAATGAGGCAGTAACGGCTTCCGGTGTTGTATTTGCCAGAGTAGATACGGATTCAGAAGGCTATACCCTTAAGGAGTACGGAATGATGTTTTCGAAAGAAAACCTTCCGATACAGTATTTTAAGGATGGATATTCCAATGTAATCCGTGCAGAGGCAACAGTTCCTTACAGCGCTTCGGGCGGATACGGAATTTTGTTTTACGGACCGGGGATTAAGTATGATAAAACCTATTATACTTTACCTTATGCAGTATATGAGGACGGCGAAAAAAATGAAATCACAGTGTACGGAGACAGTATTGTTGAATTCACTCCGTGCAGGGAATAAAAACTATGCGGTTTTTTCTTTACGAAAAAGACCGCATTTTTTTGAAATTTCCTCTTGTTAATCTTGAAAAAAAGTGGTAAAATAAATACAATGTGAAATTATGCGTAAAGGAATGATAAAAATGAAAGAAAAATTCTATATCACAACCGCAATTGCCTATGCATCAAGAAAGCCTCATATCGGTAATACCTATGAAATAGTGCTGTCGGATGCAATAGCAAGATTTAAAAAAATGTTAGGCTATGATGTGTACTTTTTAACCGGTACAGACGAGCACGGTCAGAAAATTCAGCTTGAAGCAGAAAAGCAGGGAATTAACCCACAGGAATATGTTGATAATGTGGCAGGTGAAATCAAGTCAATATGGGATTTGATGAATACCACCTATGATCAGTTTATAAGAACAACCAATCCCAAGCATAAGGAAACCGTTCAGAAAATTTTCAAAAAGCTTTATGAGAAAGGGGATATATATAAAGGGGAGTACGAAGGTCATTACTGTACCCCTTGTGAATCCTTCTTTACAAAAACTCAGCTTGTAGACGGTAAATGCCCCGATTGCGGCAGAGAGGTTACTCTTACCAAGGAGGAAGCATATTTCTTTAAGATGAGTAAATACGCCGACAAATTGATAGAATATATTGAAGCTCATCCCGATTTTATTGTGCCCGAATCCAGAAAAAAGGAAATGGTAAACAATTTCCTTAAGGCAGGACTTCAGGATTTATGCGTATCCCGTACTTCCTTTACCTGGGGTGTCCCGGTTACCTTTGATGAAGGGCATGTTATTTATGTGTGGATAGATGCACTTTCAAATTATATAACAGCTCTTGGCTATGATCCTGAAAATCCCTCCGAGCTGTTTAATAAAAACTGGCCCTGTGATGTTCACGTTATCGGTAAGGATATTTTAAGATTTCATACTATCTACTGGCCGATAATGCTTATGGCTCTTGATTTACCGATGCCCAAGCAGATTTTCGGTCATCCCTGGCTGTTATCGGGTGACGATAAGATGAGTAAATCCAAGGGAAATGTTATGTATGCCGATGATCTTGTCCGTCACTTCGGAGTTGACGGGGTAAGATTCTATCTTTTGTCCGAAATGCCTTATGCTCAGGACGGTACCATCAGCTATGAAAACATAATCGCAAGATATAATTCCGAGCTTGCAAATACTTTAGGTAACCTTGTTAACCGAACGGTTGCAATGGTTAATAAATACTTTGGCGGAGTTGTTGCAAAGAGTGACTACGAGGATGCATTTTCCGCCGATTTAAAAGAAACTGCACTGAATACAGTTAAGTCGGTTACTGAAAAAATGAATGAATTTAAGGTAAGCGATGCACTGGCAGAAATCTTTAATTTGTTAAGAAGAAGCAATAAATATATTGATGAAACCACTCCGTGGGTGCTTGCTAAATCCGAAGATGATAAGGATAAGCTAAATGCGTGTCTTTATAATCTTGTTGAAACCATAAGAATATGTGCTGTGCTTTTATCCGCATTTATTCCCGAAACCGCTCAGAATATCTTGAATCAGATTAATGTAACTGAAGCTTCCTATGAAAGTATATTAACTTTCGGTGCAATTGAAAGCGGTCATAAGGTAAGTGAAGGTGCACCTTTGTTTGCAAGAATAGATGAAGCTAAGAAACTTGAAGAAATCCAGACCGAAATTGAAGCAAATACCGTAAAAGCTCCCGAATTCAAGCCGGAAATCGAATTTTCTGATTTTGAAAAGCTGGATTTAAGAGTAGCTAAGGTTCTAAGTTGTGAAAAGGTTGAAAAGGCGGATAAGCTTTTAAAGTTTACCCTTGATGTTGCCGGAACAACAAGAACAATTGTTTCGGGTATTGCAAAATATTATAAACCTGAAGAATTGATCGGTAAGAATGTAGTTATTATAGCAAACCTTAAGCCGGTTAAATTAAGAGGTATTATGTCCGAGGGAATGATTCTATCCTCCGATGATAACGGTCAGATTAAAATAGTTGAAATTGACCCTTCGGTTAATTCGGGTGCGGTTATATGCTAAAATACTTTGACTCTCACGCCCATTATATCGATGAACGCTTTCTTGAGGACCGGGATGAGCTTTTGCTGTCTCTTAATAAAGAGGGAAACCTTGATTATATTATGAATGTAGGTTATGACCTTGAATCTTCCCGTCAGGTAATTGAGCTTAGTGATAAATACGATTTTTGCTATTCGGTTATAGGTGTTCATCCCCATGATGCAGACGATGTTAATAACGAAACCTATGATGTTTTAAGAAAGCTCAGTACTCACAGGAAGGTAATGGCAATCGGAGAAACCGGTCTTGACTACCACTATGATAATTCGGACCGTGAAAAGCAAAAAACTGAATTTGCAAACCATCTTGAGCTTGCAAAGGAGCTTAAGCTTCCTGTTGTTATTCATTCAAGGGATGCAACAAAGGATACCCTCGATATAGTTTTACCAAGAGAAAATACCGGTGTGTTCCATTGCTTTGCAGGAAGCGTGGAAACGGCGAAAACAGTTCTTAACAAAGGATATTATGTTTCTTTTTCAGGAACGGTAACTTATAAGAATGCCACCAATCTAAAAGAAGTGGCGAAGTTTGTTCCTTCTGATATGTTTCTTATAGAAACAGATTGCCCTTATCTTGCACCGGTGCCTGTAAGAGGGGAAAGAAATACCTCCTTCAATCTTAAATATATTGTGGAAGAGCTTGCCTGCTTAAGAGGGGATACTCCCGAAAACATTGCCCGCTTAAGCCTGGAAAATGCAAAACGTTTATTTGGAGTGTAAAATGCTTACAGAAAGACTTCAGAAAATAAAAAATCTGATTGAAAAATCAAATACCGTATTTGATGTGGGAACTGACCATGGTTATGTTCCCATATCTTTAATAAAGGAAAACAGAGCGGCAAAAGTAATAGCTGCCGATATAAATGAAGGTCCCTTAAAAAATGCAGATAAAAACATCCGTCTTGCAGGATTATCCGATTATATTGATTTAAGGCTGGGAAGCGGTCTTGTTCCGATGAAAAACGGTGAAGCGGATACCGTTATCATTGCAGGAATGGGTGGAATACTTATAGCTGATATATTAAAGGAAAGCTGTGATAAAACCACTTCGGTGGAAAAATTTATTCTTCAGCCAATGTATTCTCAGGAAATTCTAAGAAAATACCTTATTGATAACAGCTTTGAAATTATAAAAGAGCATCTGGTCCGTGAAAATGAAAAAATATATAATATTATCGAGGCTGTTCCGGGAAAAGAAAAAAGATGCTATGAAAGTGAATGCTTTTTAAAGCTTGGACATCCTGATATTATTGAACGTGATGAGACCTTTTTTATGTATATAGAAAAACGCAAAAAGCATACCGAAAAATTATATGAAAATCTGAAAAAAGCAAAACAACCGAAGGAGCAGGAGCTTTTGTCGGTAAAACAAATTCTTGACGATCTGGAGAAATATTATGCTTAAGCTTAAAGAAATTAAAAAAATTATCGAAGAAAAAATACCACTGTCCTTACAGGAGAGCTGGGATAATTCAGGCTTGATAATAGGGGATGAAAATTCTAAAATAAATAAGGTAATTGTTACTCTTGATGTTACCGATTCGGTTATAGCTGAAGCAATCCGCGAAAACGCAGAGCTTATTATTTCCCATCATCCCGTGATTTTTGACGGGCTCAGGACAATTGATTACGGCACTCCTTCGGGGAACCGTATAAGAAAGCTTATAAAAAATGATATCAATGTTTTGTCATATCATACTAATTTTGACAAGGCAGAGGATGGAACAACTGATACGGTTTGTAAAAAAATAGATTTGAAAAATGTGGAAAATATTGATTCTGATGAGTTCGCATTTTGTAAAATGGGTGAAATAACTCCGATGCCGTTAAAGGAGTTTATTGCCTTTTTAAAGAACAAGCTTAATTTAAAAAGTGTAAAGTATACAGGTGAAGATGATAAAATGATAAAGCGCGTTGCGGTAGCATCGGGGGCAGGCAGCAGCTTTTATACGATGGCGCTTTTTAAAAATGCTGATGTATTTATTACCGGAGAGGTTAAGCATCATGTTGCCATTGACTGTATGGATGCGGGAATGGCTGTTATTGATGCAGGTCACTTCGAAACCGAAAACTGTTCTTTAAAAACAATTTATGATATGTTAAAGGATAAGGTTGAGGTTAATATTACTAAAGAATATAACGAACTTTTTAAATATATGTAGGAGAAAAGATGTTAGCAGAATTTACGAAACTGAAAAAAGAAATTTTATCGCAGAAATACAGTCACTTAAATGATATTCAAAGACAGGTTGCCTTTTGTGTCAACGGCCCTGTTCTTATACTTGCAGGTGCAGGAAGCGGTAAGACCACAACCATAACAAACCGTATAAGCTATATGATAAGATTCGGAGACAGCTTCAACACTGAATATCTTCCGAAAAATCTTACTCCCGAGCTTATGGACAGGTTAAGAGAAAAAAAGCTTGATTTTTATACTGAAAATCTCCTTACCTGCAATCCTGTAGATCCGTATAATATTCTGGCAATCACCTTTACCAATAAAGCGGCAGGGGAGATGAAGGAAAGAATAGAAAAACTTGTGGGTAATATTGCAAATAATATGTGGATATGTACCTTCCATTCGGCCTGTGTAAAAATTTTAAGACAGGATATAGATAAGTTAGGATATGATAAAAGCTTTGCCATATATGATTCTATGGATTCGAAAACTCTTGTCAAGGATTGTATGGACGAGCTTGGGATTGATGAAAAGGTAATCTCCCATAAAGTATTTTTATCCCGTATATCCTATTTTAAGGATAAATTTATCTCCTGCCATGAAGCGGCAAATCATCTTGACAGTGATCATGTGTCCGGAATGATAGAAAAGGTTTACAGACTCTATCAGGCAAAGCTGAAAAAATTCAATGCCCTTGATTTTGACGATCTTTTATTTCAGACGGTGCGCCTTTTTAAGGAGCATAAAGAGGTTCTGGAAAAATGGCAAAATAGATTCAAATATGTTGTAGTGGACGAGTATCAGGATACCTCCAAAATTCAGTATATGCTTATCTCTCTTCTTGCTGCAAAAAGTAAGAACATCTGCGTTGTGGGAGATGATGATCAGAGTATATATAAATTCAGAGGTGCGGATATTACAAATATCCTGTCATTTGAAAAGCAGTTTGACAATGCAACAGTAATTAAGCTGGAGCAGAATTACCGTTCCACTCAGACTATATTAAACGGTGCAAATGCCGTTATTGCAAACAATACTAACCGTAAGGCTAAAAAGCTGTGGACGAATAACAGTGAGGGAAGTAAAATAAATCTTTTAAATCCCGAAACCGAAAGAGATGAAGCGGAAAGAATCGGAAAACTGATTGATAAGTATGTATCGGACGGGCACCGCTACAGCGATGTGGCAATTCTTTACAGAATGAATGCCCAGTCCCGTGCTATAGAAGAATACTTCTTAAGAAATGCCATCCCCCACAGAGTAGTCGGCGGCTTAAGATTCTTTGACCGTAAGGAAATCAAAGATATAATTGCCTATATGCGTGTTGGTTTTAACGGTAAGGATGACATAAGCTTTAAAAGAGTTATCAATGAGCCTAAGCGCGGTATCGGTAAAACTGCAATTGACCGTTTAACTCAGATTGCAAACAAAGAGGGGATATCTCTTTTTGAGGTTTGTGAAAAAATTGAAATTTATGACGAGCTTTCAAGATATCATAAGGTGTTAAGGGATTTCGTTAAGCTTATACACGATTTCAGAGTAGAAATTGAGGATATAGAGGCTTATGCCGAAATAGTTATAAACGGTTCAGGATACCTTGATATGCTTAATAAGGACGACAGTATCGAAGCCCGTACCAGAGCGGAAAACGTAAAGGAACTTCTTTCTATGGTAAAGGACTTTAAAGAGCATGAGGAAGAAACCACTGTTGAAGCCTTCCTTGAAAATATGGCACTTTTATCGGATATAGATAATTATGATAACGATGAGGATGCTGTTGTTTTAATGAGTATGCATGCGGCTAAAGGACTGGAATTTGATGTAGTCTTTATTGCCGGCGTTGAAGAAGGGATTTTCCCGTCATCCCGTGCAATGATGGAAAAAGAGGAGCTTGAAGAGGAACGACGTCTTATGTATGTTGCCATAACCCGTGCGAAAAAAGAGCTTTATATTACGGTTACAAGCCGACGTACTCTTTTTGGTAACACAATGTATTCACGTCCTTCAAGATTCATAGACGAAATTCCTGCAAACCTGATAAAGGCAGAAGAGTCAAGAAAGCAGGCGCCAAGGGAAGAATATATCTTCAGACCGTCATTTACGGTAAATGCATCAGGTTATTCTGTAAATACAGAGGTTAAACCCTTCACGCTTACCTATGGTGAAGGGGACAGGGTGAACCATAAAAAATTCGGTAACGGTACCGTTACGGGTATTCTGAAGCTGGGTGCCGATTATAAGGTTACCATTCTTTTTGACAGCGGTGACGAAAAGAATCTTATGGCAACCTTTGCAAAGCTTACTAAAATTTAAGGAGAAGCAAAATGACTGATGAATTAATAAAAAGAATTAATTTCCTTTCTAAAAAATCCAAAACCGAAGGTCTTACCGAGGATGAAAAGGCTGAACAGGATAAATTAAGAAAAGAATACATAAGACAGTTCAGACAGGGGATGCTTAATACTCTTGACAATGTTTATGTAGTGGATAAGGATGGAAATAAGAAAAAAATAGAAAAGAAAAATTAATTTTCCCGAATTATGAAAAAATATTGACATTGAAGACTATAAGTAATATAATAATCTCATTAAATAAGTTTAGTATTTTTAAACTTTTTGGAAAAGAGGTTTTTTATGAGTATCGGGGGAAAGCTTAAGGCACTGAGAATGAAAAACAATCTGACTCAGGAGGAGCTCGGGGAGCGGTGCGATCTTACCAAAGGTTTTATATCTCAGATTGAAAGAGATATTGCCTCGCCGTCCATTGCAACCCTTAATGATATCCTGGTAAGCCTTGGGACTAATCTGAAAGAATTTTTTGAAGACTGGGAGTGAAAAAATGTCAAACCACTTAATTGAATTTAAAAATGTGTATAAGCAGTTTGATACCACTGAAGCATTACAAGATATTAATCTTTATATAGATTCCAATGAATTTCTTACCTTGCTCGGACCGTCGGGCTGCGGTAAATCAACCCTGCTTCGTTTGATTGCCGGCTTCGAGGATCCCACTGAGGGCTCAATTTTATTTGAAGGGAAGGATCTTATCAGTATTCCGCCCTATAAAAGACCTATAAATACCGTATTTCAGAAGTATGCTTTATTTCCGCATATGGATGTATATGAAAACATAGCCTTCGGTCTTAAAATAAAAAAGATGGATAAAAAGGAAATAGATAAAAAGGTTATGAGAGTTCTTGAACTGGTTAATCTTAAAAGTTTTCATGACCGAAGTGTAGACTCCTTAAGCGGCGGTCAGCAGCAAAGAATTGCAATTGCCCGTGCCATAGTAAACGAACCGTCTGTTCTTTTGCTTGATGAGCCTTTGGCGGCTCTTGACTTAAAATTAAGACAGGGGATGCAGATAGAGCTTAAAAATATGCAGAAGGAGCTTGGTATTACCTTCGTATATGTAACTCATGACCAGGAGGAAGCTCTTACAATGTCAGATACCATTGTTGTTATGAAGGAAGGTAAAATACAGCAAATAGGTACACCTGTTGATATATATAATGAACCTAAAAACGCCTATGTAGCCAATTTTATCGGCGAAAGTAATATAATAGACGGTATTATGAATGAAGACTTTTCGGTTACCTTTTTAGGCAGAAATTTCGAATGTGTTGATAAGGGCTTTGAATTAAATGAGCCCGTTGATGTTGTTATCCGCCCGGAGGATATTATTATTTCAGATGAAAACCCCGATATATTAAACGGAATTATCGAATCGGTAACCTTTAAGGGTGTTCATTATGAAATGATAGTAAATACCGGTGAATACAAATGGACTATTCACAATACCATTATGCGCCCCGAGGGTAGTCGTGTAGGTATAAGTGTAAAGCCCTTTGATATTCACATTATGAAAAAATAAGTGCGTCTTTTCGCATGCGGAGGAATGGGAATTGTTCAAAAAATATTTGGTTTATCCGCATCTTTTCTGGATGCTGGTGTTTGTTCTTGTGCCGATACTTCTGGTGCTTGTATACAGCTTTGAGACAACAGGCTTAAACGGAGAGGCTATATTTACTCTTGAAAATTATCAGAAGCTTGTTGACGCCAATTATCTTAATATATTTATAAGATCTGTTTATCTTGCAGTTATAAGCTCTATAATATGTCTTGCGTTGGGATATCCCATCTCGGTTATATTGGCAAACCGTGAAAAAAGAACCGGTAAAAGCGGTCTTGTGTGGATATTTATTCTTCCAATGTGGATGAATATGCTTTTAAGAACATATTCATGGCTTACCATTCTTGAAAAGAACGGTATACTTAATAATTTATTAGAGCTTCTTAATCTGCCTCAGGTCAATATACTTTACACCTCGGGAGCCGTTGTTCTCGGTATGGTTTATAATTTCTTACCCTTTATGATTCTTCCGATTTATTCGGTGCTTATTAAAATTGATAACAGTATCATAGAGGCGGCAGAGGATCTTGGGGCAAACAGCTTTACGGTTTTCAGTAAGGTAACCCTGCCATTAAGTATCCCCGGGGTTGTATCCGGAGTAACTATGGTATTTTTACCTGCGGTTACTACCTTTATAATCTCCAAGCTTTTGGGCGGAGGACATTATATGCTTATCGGTAACCTTATTGAAAATCAGTTCTTAGTTGCTGATAACTGGAACTTTGGCTCTGCAATATCAATTCTTATGATGGTACTTATTCTTTTGTCAATGGCAATTACAAATGTCTTTGAAAAGGATACCTCCACTGAAAAAAAAGGAGGTAAAAAGTAATGAGTAAAAAAAGCAAAGGTGCTGTAAAAAGCTTTATAGAATCCACCTATCTTTTTATAATATTTTTGTTTTTATACCTGCCTGTTGTGGTGCTTATGGTTTATTCCTTCAATGCATCCAAATCAAGAGGCTCATGGGGTGGCTTTTCTTTAAAGTGGTACGGAGAGCTTTTCAGCGATTCCGCACTTTTATCTGCATTTTATTATACCGTGATAATTGCAATAATTTCCTCATTGGTTGCCTGCGTTATAGGAACTGCGGCTTCCTTCGGAATTAATGCCTTCAGAAAAAAATCAGTTCGTGCAATGATAAATACAGTTACAAATATTCCGGTAGTCAGTCCCGATATAGTAACAGGTGTTGCTCTTATGATTTTGTTCGTTGCTGTAAAAATTCCACGGGGATTTACAACAATGCTGTTATCTCACATTACCTTTAATATTCCTTATGTTATATTATCGGTAATGCCTAAAATCGGTCAGCTTGATAAGAACATCTATGAGGCTGCCCTGGATCTTGGTGCAAAGCCGTTCTTTGCCTTCCGCAAGGTCATTATTCCTCAGATATTACCGGGAATAATAAACGGTCTGTTGCTTTCCTTTACAATGTCAATTGATGACTTTATTATAAGCTTCTTCACAACGGGTAACGGTGTGTCGAACTTGTCAATTTATGTATATTCAATGGCAAAAAGAGGCTTGAATCCGAAAATAAATGCTCTGTCAACAATTATGTTTATTGTTGTTATATGCTTACTGTTTATTGTAAATAAAAGAACATCAAAGGATAAATCAAAAAATGTACTGTTCAGCTAAAAGCTGCTGAACTGAAGAAAGGTGATAAAAGAAGTGAAAAAGTTTATTTGTGTGATTTTAACAGTAGTAATTTTAACAGGTTTTATGACTGCATGTCAGCCTGATACCCGTACTCAACTTAATATCTATAATGTTGGCGATTATATAAATGAAGATGTTATTGATATCTTTGAAGAGGAAAATCCCGATATAAAAATAAACTACGAAACCTACTACGCAAATGAAGAAATGTATGTTAAGGTTGCAAATAAAAGCTCTGATTACGATGTTGTATTTCCATCCGATTATATGATTCAGAAGATGGAAGCGGAAGGACTTTTAAATAAACTTAATTTTGAAAATATTCCCAATTACGAAAAAATTTCTCCCGAATTCAAGGGGCTTGATTACGATAAAAACCAGGAATACTCCGTTCCTTATATGTGGGGAACAATGGGAATTCTTTATAACAAAAAGCTTGTAAAAGAGGATGTTAAGAGCTGGAAAATCCTTTGGGATGAAAAGTATGCAAAGAATGTATTTATGCTTGATACTGAAAGAGATACTCTCGGTATAACTCTTAAGATGCTGGGATACTCCTTAAACAGCGGAAATGAAGAAGAATTAAATGCAGCCAAGGATGCTCTTATTAAGCAAAAGCCCATCGTTCTTGCTTATTGCGGAGACGAGGTTAAGGATAAAATGATAAATGAGGAGGCAGCTTTATCGGTAGTATGGTCAGGTGATGCATATTACTGTATGTCTCAGAATGAAAACCTTGCTTATGCAATTCCTGAGGAAGGCACAAATCTTTGGTTTGATGCAATGGTTATTCCTACCACCTCAAAGCATCAGGCAGAGGCGGAAAGATTTATCAACTTTATGTGCCGTCCTGATATTGCTAAAATGAATGTGGAATATATAGAATATTCAACTCCTATCGGTGAGGTTAAGGAACAGCTTGACGATAGTGTTAAGAATGACAAAATGCGCTATCCCGATATTACTAAGGTTGATAATATGGAAATTTTCACCTATGACAAGGAGCTTACAAAAAGATACTCTGAAATCTGGCAGGATATAAAAATTTCGAATTAATACAAAAAGGATGTAGTCTGTGGCTACATCCTTAATATACGAGGTTTATTATGCAGAATTTAATGAAAACCATTGAGGAAAAGTATTCCTCCTTCAGTAAAGGGCATAAAAAAATAGCAGATTACGTTATCTCAAACGGAGATAAGGTAGCTTATATGACTGCATCAAAATTAGGTGAAACGGTAGGAGTCAGCGATTCTACCGTTGTTCGTTTTGCTGTGGAAATCGGCTTTGAGGGCTATCCTGAATTTTTGAAAAGATTAAAAGAGGAAATGTCGGGTAAGCTAACCTCTGTCCAGCGAATTGAAATAACCTCCTCCTCGTTTAAAAAAGAGGATATTCTTACAAATGTAATCAATTCAGATATAGATAAGCTTAAAAAAACTCTTGCCGATATAGATAAAAAGGCATTTGACCGGGCTATTGAAACAATTCTTAATGCTAAGAATATTTATATTCTCGGTATAAGAAGCTCTGCAGCCCTGTCCGGTTTTTTAGGCTTTTATTTTAACCTTATGTTTGATAACACTAAGCTGGTAAATACAAACAGCGTAAGTGAAATGTTTGAACAGATTATAAACATTTCGGAGGATGATGTTGTAATCGGAATAAGCTTCCCAAGATACTCGCGAAGAACTCTTAAGGCTCTTGAATACGCAAAAACCTGCGGAAGTAAAATTGTTGCAATTACCGACAGTATGATGTCACCTCTTACTGCAGTTGCCGATTATTCTCTTATTGCGCGTAGTGATATGGCATCCTTTGCGGATTCGCTTGTTGCGCCCTTAAGTCTTATAAATGCAATTATTGTTGCAATTGCAATGAGCAGACAGGAGGAACTTTCCGAAACCTTTAAAAAGCTTGAAAATATCTGGGAAGAATACGAGGTATATGATAAATGATAGCTGATGTTGTTGTTATTGGAGGCGGTCCTGCAGGGCTTATGGCAGCAGGTGTTGCTTCACAAAATGGGAGGAAAACCGTACTTATTGAAAAAAATAGTATTCTCGGTAAAAAGCTTCTTATAACAGGAAAGGGGCGCTGTAATGTAACAAACGGTGCAGATATTTCCGAATTCTTTGACTTTATCGTAAAAAATCCCCGTTTTCTCTATAGTGCATTTTATAATTTTACCAATCTTGATGTTATTAATTTCTTTGAGGATAAAGGTATTAAGCTTAAGGAAGAACGCGGAAAAAGAATTTTCCCTGTTTCTGACCGTTCCAACGATATTCTTACCGGCCTTAAAAAGCACATAAAGGATGTTACCGTTATTCACGGAAAGGCAACCGGACTGGTTATTGAGGAAAATGCCGTTAAAGGTGTAAGCCTTTCGGATGGTACCGTTATCGGATGTGAAAGTGTTGTTCTTGCAACCGGCGGAGTATCATATCCTCTTACCGGAAGCACAGGTGAAGGTCACAAGCTGGCGAAAAAACACGGTCATTCCGTTACCGAACTAAAGCCTGCTCTGGTGCCACTTGTTCTTTATGGAAAATATCCGAAATTACTTGAGGGGCTGTCACTAAGGAATATTTCGGTAAAGCTTTATGATGAAAATAAAAAAGAGCTTTATTCCGATTTCGGTGAAATGCTGTTTACCAAAAACGGGGTGAGCGGTCCTGTTATTCTTTCTATGTCATCATTCGTTGAGGATAATAAAAAAATGACACTTTCCATCGACCTTAAACCGGCACTTGATGAGGAAAAGCTGGAAAAAAGAATACTTTCCGATTTTGAAAAATTTGCCAATAAAAATTTTTCAAACAGCTTAAACGAATTACTTCCCAAAAAGCTTATCCCCGTAGTAGTTGAATTATCGGGAATAAATCCCGACACAAAAGTAAATCAGATTACCCGTGCCGAAAGAAAAACTCTTGTCGGACTTTTAAAGAACTTATCCTTTGAAATAAAATCAAAAGGGGATATAGAAGAAGCGATTATAACAGACGGGGGAATTTCCGTTAAAGAAATTAATCCGAAAACAATGGAATCCAAAATAATAAACGGTCTTTTCTTTGCAGGAGAAATTATTGATGTCCACGGTTATACGGGGGGCTTTAATCTTCAAATTGCCTTTTCCACAGGCTATACTGCAGGGATGAACTGTTAAATGAGGTGTAATATGAAAACGTTCAAAATTGCAATAGACGGTCCTGCGGGAGTGGGTAAAAGCTCTACCGCAAAGGCTGTAGCTAAGAAATTAGGCTTTGTATATGTTGATACCGGAGCAATGTACCGTTCTGTAGGGGTTTACTGTCTTGATAACAATCTTCAGCCTGAAGAGGTTGTACCTCATCTTGATAAGATATCCATTGATATGAAATATATTGATGATATTCAGTATGTATATTTGAACGGGGAGGATGTTACCAAAAAAATCCGTACTCCTGAAGGCTCAATATATGCCTCTAAGGTTGCTGTAATAAAGGAAGTAAGGGAAAAGCTTGTAAGCCTTCAGCAGCAAATGGGAATGCATAATAATGTTGTAATGGACGGGCGTGACATCGGAAACCGTGTGTTTCCCGATGCTGATGCCAAAATCTTTCTTACCGCATCTGCCGAAAAAAGAGCGGAAAGAAGATTTAACGAGCTTAACGGCACAGTTCCTTATGATGAAATATTAAATGATATAAAGTTCAGAGATAAAAATGATTCCACAAGAAAAATAGATCCCTTAAGACCTTCTTCGGATTCTGTTATTGTGGATAACAGTGATATGACACTTGAGGAGACTATACTTCATATATATAATATATGTATTGAACGTATTGAAAAGTAAAGGAGTTTTTAGTGTGTTGTATAATATTGTGCGCGGAATTCTTACTGTGTTCATCAAAATCTGCTTTCGTGTAGAATATGTAGGCAGGGAAAATATCCCCGAAAATTCAGGTTACATATTTTGCGCTAACCACATAACTATGCTTGATCCCTTGCTTATTGCCTGCACCGGGAAAACAAAGTTTCATTTTATTGCCAAGGAGGAGCTTTGTAAAATTCCCGTTCTCGGAGCAATCCTTAAAAGGGTTAATGTTATTCCCGTTAAAAGAGGCTCGGGAGATATCGGTGCAATGAAAAAGGGGATAGAGGTGCTCAAAGCAGGCAAAAACCTTATTATATTTCCAGAAGGCACCCGTTCCAAAACCGGTGAAATGGGAGAGGCAAAAAATGGCATGGCGCTTCTTATTAAAAAAACAGGCTGCGGAGTAGTTCCCTGCGCAGTTGTGGGGAAACCGCACTTCTTTAAGAAAACAAAGCTTGTTTACGGTAAGCCCGTTCCCGCAGGTTATTTCGAAGGGGAAAAGGAGCTTGATATCATAACCGATAACATTGTTTTCCGTATTAAAGACCTGCTCACAAAAAATAAATAAAAAAATAAAAATAACTCTTGACAAAATATGAAACTACTGTTATAATATAGAAGTTGTGTGACGGAATTGTGAAAAAATGTAAAAAAAGTGTTGACATTTTCTTGCAGTTTATGTTACAATATAATTCCCACCGCGAAAACGGATGGGGAACGGTCTTTGAAAATTAAACAATATGATGGTCCTTGAGATTTTTTAAAAGAGTTTAAAAAACAAACCAAGGTAATAATGGAAATGCAAAGCGAAAAGCTA
>SVKB01000036.1 GCA_015068665.1 Oscillospiraceae bacterium
GCTTTAGGTAGCAAAATCACAGGCGGAACAAGTGCTACAACCTTCTCGCCTGATGATAATTGTACCAGAGCACAGGTGGTTACCTTCTTATGGAGAACAGCAGGTCAGCCGAAACCAAACGGAAAGAATAATCCGTTTGCGGATGTGAAATCGGACAGCTATTATTATGATGCTGTTCTTTGGGCAGTCGAAAACGGCATTACCGGCGGAACAAGTGCTGATACCTTCAGCCCCGACAGCAACTGTACAAGAGCACAGGTGGTAACCTTCCTGTATAGATTCATTGAAGCAAATAAACAGTAAAATGACAATAAGATTAGTGCAGTAATACTCGAACCCAATATGGTTTTAAAATGGAAATTTCGCGTAATATGGCAGAAATCCCTGCGAACATACGAAAGTATAATTCTTGAAATTTCTTTATCTTACCCAAAATTTCTCATTTTAAAACTCGCAGACCTTAAACCTTGGAAAATTTTCAAGATTTTTGATGCGGAGTCTGCAGTCAGGCTGTCGCCTTACAAAGACGACAAATTAAAAAGATTGGAATTTAACAGGTTTAAGGCATATTGTGTTCAAGTCTTACTGCACTAACCGACCCCCAATTGTTAGAAACTCTGACAGTTGGGAGGTCGGTTTTTTATGCCAAAATACAGTTATGAATTTAAAATGGAAATTGTTCAGGCATTTGTCTTCTGAAATCCTTGCGGGATAACCCTTTTAGTTCTTGAAATCTTTCTGTTTTGTGATATAATGACAAATAGAGGTGGTTACTATGAAATCTTTTGATTTATCCCTGGCTCCCTGGGGGCCCTACAATAAAAAATATCTTGGTGTAAGCAACATTGCCGATAAGGAGAGGGGAATAAGCTTTGACATTAATCTTTTCCCCGGCTTTTACAGAAGAAGCGTGCTTCCGCCCAAGGATATCTGCGATAACGGTGCTAAAATTTTAAAGGCAAGTGCCGACCTTTCCCATTTTCTTATCCGATATGAGCTTATGTGGAAGGATCTTGTATATATTGATGCAGATTTTACCTGTGACAAGAGCGGGGATATGACAATAAGCCTTGAGGCTGTCAATAATACAGAGGAAAACCAGAGCCTTACTTTAAGCGCTGTGGCTTCTTTAAAATTTCCCACCCTTTTCAGAAAGAATATAAGCGTTATGGAATATAAGGGGGACGGCAAATGGCTTGATGCCACCGCATATTCCCATATAAGCTGCAGTGAAAAGATAAATAATGAAGGATATTTAAACGGCGTAAGAAGACTTGACGGTTTTACAGGTGCTCACGGTATTTATCTTGGTCTTTTCAATAAGGAAAGCTTTATAGAATACAGCCTTATAAAAAAGACAAATTCCTTAAGCTTAAGATATACCTCTAGAGAGGATACTGAAATTTTTATAGAGGTAGAGGGAAAAAAATATCCTCTTATCTTAGAAAAAGCACCTGCTCCACGGCTTGCAGAATTCAAATGTGATGTGGAATTTGATAAATTCAGGCTTTATTCCGGGGGCTGCGAGGCTTATCTTGACGGCTTTATATCAGGGGGAGAAAAGCATATTTTCCATGATTATGCTAAAGACTACACTCCCGAAATCACTAAGGGAGATAAGTCGGTAACTTTAAAATATAAATATGCAGCTTATGAAATGAGCTGGGATTATGAGGATTATTATATAAGAGAGCTTATCGGATCGGATATCGGCAACATTCTTACCGACAGTATCCATAATCACGTAAGCAGTACCCTTTACGGCGAAGGGGAGGGCCACGGTCTTGATTTATTTATCTGCCCTGTGTTTTTAAATGCAGGAGAGAGAAAAAGCTTTTCGGTTAAAATAAAAAGGCTTGATAAAAGCGTAAGCTTTCCCGTTAACAACGAGTTTAAAGAAATTTCAGTAAACTCTGACGGAGAAAGGTACAAGCTTTCAATGGATATAATGAGCGCGGTTACCCTTACCAATGTGGCATATCCCACCTATATTAAAGGAGAGTACATCCGTCACAGCACACCGGGCAGACTGTGGGACAGTCTTTATACCTGGGATTCGGGCTTTATCGGTATGGGGCTTAATGCTCTTGATAAGCTGCGTGGTGAGGAAAATTTAGCAAACTATATGACCGATGAATCGGATCCCGCTCCGTTTATTATGAGGGGAAGCGTTGTTCCCACCCAGCTGTTTTTATTCCGTGAAATATGGAATTCCCGTACCGATAAGGAATTTTTAAAAGAATTCTATCCAAAAATGCTGAGATATTACCGTTTCTTTACGGGGATTGCCGATGAGGAAACAGGGCTTATAAAAACCTGGGATTATTTTTATAACTCGGGGGGCTGGGATGACTATCCGCCACAAAAAGCAGTTCACGAAAATAAGCTTACAGGTAAAGTTTATCCGGTTATTACCGCATCCTTAACCGTTGTTTTTGCAAAAGTCTTAAAAAGCTTTGCGGGGCTTTTAGGACTTTGTTATGATGAATTTGACCGTGATATAAAGAAGCTTTTCGAAAGCCTTGAAAAGCTGTGGGATGAAGAAAGCGGTTATTACGGCTATTACGATAAAGAGGAAAAGACCATATTCAAAGCCGAAGATGTTAACTTCAATATGGGCTTTGACGGAATTTATCCCTTTATTGCAGGGGTTACCGATAAAGAAAAGGATAAAAAAATACTTGATAATATTTTAAACGGGCTTATGACCGATATCGGTGTAAGCGTTGTGGACAAAAGGGCACCCTATTTCAGTCACAGAGGCTACTGGAACGGCTCGGTATGGATGCCTCATCAGTGGGTTTTATTTAAAACCGCTCTTGATAAGGGGGAGGCTGCCCTTTGTGATAAAATTGCCTTTACTGCCATGGAGCTTTGGAAAAAAGAGGTTGAGCTTACCTATAACTGCTACGAGCATTTTATGATTGCCAACGGACGGGGTTCGGGCTTCCATCAGTTCTCGGGTCTTTCCACCCCCGTGCTTTTATGGTATAAGGCATATTTTTCACCGGGCACCGTAAATGCAGGCTTCTTTACTTTAATTGACAATTTAAAGTGGGAAGAGGATTACTCCAAGGTAAGCTTTGATATTCTTAGCTGTGAGGAGGGCTCTCATATTCTTATCTGTCTTTCGGAGGCGGAGGATTACCGGCTTACGATAGACGGAAATGCTGAGGCTTTTACAAGAGTAACAAATGGCTGTATCCGTATAAAAGCTAAAAAAGGCAGGGTTATCTGTGTAAAAAAAGACAAATAAAAAGTAGGATAGTTCATTTACATAAACTTTTTTTTATGATAAAATAAAACAAACTAAAAAATATTATCTTTTTTCTAAAATGATAATATTCAATTTATACACGGTATGGTGTATAATAAGGAAAAAAGGAGGAAAAAACAATGGCAAAAAAACTTATTTCAGCATTGATAGTTTTCACAATGGTTTTATCAATGTTCACATTTGTCGGAGCATTGGCAGCCGACGAGTTAATTAAATTAACCTTTGAAAATGAAAATGAAGGATGGGTACCCTGGGCAAATGCGGGTAAGGATTTATCCTCATATTCTTTGGATGCATATACAGAAGGTAAACAGTCCCTTCTTTGTAAGGACGATTCTGCCTCTCTTGCCACAGGCTTCAGATCAAAAATGGTAAATGTTACACCAGGCGAAAAATATACCGCTATGTGTGATATGTATCTTGTATCGGGTAAAATCAATTTTTACTTAAGATTCTATGATGAAAATAAAAAAGCCTTATCAAATAAAACCGGTACGGGTACAGAAAATACCTGGAAGGCAATTGCTCTTTCGGCAGAAGCACCTCAGGGTGCGGTTACAGCCGATGTATATGTTGCAACATTCGGTAATTCTGAAGGCATAGCTTATATTGATAATGTTAAATTGGTTAAGGGCACAGCCTCAGCGGGCACCGTGACAGGTAAAGCACCTGACAATGCTCCTACTTCCTCTGCTAAGCCTGAAGATACTTCGGCTCCTGCAGATGACGGTGTAAAAGAGGGTGCCGTAATTGCCTCAAACTCATTTGAAGACGGTCTTGGCAACTGGAAATACTGGAGCAAAGCCGAAGGCAATGTTACTTTAATTGATAACGATGCTTCTGACGGTAAAAAATCCTTCCGTGTTGTTGACCCTGATTCTTCAATAGCACCGGGACTTCAGTCAGATAAATTTAATGTTACTGCAGGTACCTCCTATACATTTATGATTGATTCAAAGGTTGTATCCGGTACAACCAAACTGTTTGTTAAATTCTTTGATGCAGCGGGCACACAGCTTGAAAATAAGAGCCTTAACCTGATTGGTACGAACTGGACAACAAATACATCTTCACTTACCGCTCCGAAAAATGCAACACATGCATCTGTTGTAATCTGCGGTCTTGCAGCTTCAACAGGCGAAGCATATGTTGATAATTTTAAAGCAGTGAAGGGCAAGATAGCTCCGGTTATTTCCGATGCGGCGTTTATAGTTCCTAAACAGACTGCGCCTGTAAACGCAACTCTTGTTGCTCCCAACGGAGATACACTTACATATAATCCGTATAACGCAAATGGCGATACTGCAGGGGACTATTCCAAAGCAGGCTTCTATGCAGGAAAGTATAATCTTCCTGATTCAAAAAATATTCCTGTTGTTATGACTCTGTCACCAACAGGTACCAATGATGATACTGCAATGATTCAGCAGGCAATTGACAAGGTTTATAACGAATCTCCTGACAATACCTTTAAAATGATTAAGTTAAAAGCAGGGAAATACAATATCAGTAAAAAAGGTATTACCATAAAGAGCGGTATCATTTTATCCGGTGAGGGTCAGGGCCCAACAGGTACTGAACTTTATGCATACGAGCCGGCTCAATATACAGTTGTTAAAATTGCAAGCGGTGTTCCTCAATTAAGTGAAAATAAACTGAATATTACAGATGAATACGTTAAAGCAGGAAGTAAAACAATAAATCTTTCAGCTACTGACGCTCAGACTCTTAAAGTAGGCGATTTAATCACGGTTACTCACCCGGCTACCGATGAGTGGGCAAAAGCAGTTGAAATGACAGGTATCATAAGCTCCGCAAATAAAGACTCTTCATGGGGCGGAAACAATCAGAATGTTGTTATGGAAAGAACTGTTACAGCGGTTAACGGAACTGAAATAACTTTAGATATTCCAATTTTCATTCCTCTTATGAAGAATCTTTCGCAAAGTTATGTTCAGAAAACAGTTGATATTGCAAGAGCTGAAAATGTTGGTATAGAAAACTTAAGAATAGTTTCTTACTATAACGGCGATCCGGACGACGAACAGCATGCCACAGTTGCAATCTCTGTTTCAAATGCAAAAAATGTATTTGCAAGAGATATAACATCCAAGCATTTTTACGGTCCGTTGATTTCATCCGGTAAAAAGGCTAAACAGGTTACAGCACTTAACTGTTCTTCAATTGAACCGGTATCAAAGGTTACAGGCTCAAGAAGATATACCTTTGCAACCTCAACCTCTGCTCAGCAGATTTTATACACAGGCTGTTATTCATCCAAGGGCAGACACGACTACGAAACAAGCTTTGAGGTTACAGGGCCTATAGTATTTTTAGACAGTGTTGCCGACGAGTCTTACGGCGGTGTTGAAACTCACGGTACCTGGGCAACAGGTATCCTTTACGATAATGTATACTCTATTGCAAACGATACTCAGGCAAGTATAGGTATTAAAAACCACGGTATATACGGAAGCTCTGAAAGTCAGGGCTGGACAGGTGCATCTGCTATTGTATGGAACTGTCTTGCTCCGGCAATCATTATCCACAGACCGCCTGAACCGTATCAGAACTTTATGGTAGGTTCATGGGGTATTTACGCTGATCCTGCAGGTATGGCTTCAAAACAGAATAATATTCAAAGATATATTCCGATATACAGAACAACCTCTAACTTCAATGCAATTCCCGATGTTCACTTTGCAACCAAAGAAGGTTCTCCGTTCGTTGGAGACGGTTACGTTGAAAATGAATTTACATCGGTTGAACCGAGAAGCTTATTTAAAGCTCAGTTATCCTTAGAGCATACAAATACAATTAAAAATGCAAGACCAAACGCACCGATTATTGTTAATCCTAAATATGACAGAACTTTTACCGATAAGAAGCTTACGGTTGACGGTATAGCTCAGCTTGGTGCAACAAAGGTAACTGTATTTATCGACGATAAAGCCTACGATGCTCCGATTTCATCGGATAACGGATTTAAGGTTGAGGTTGAGCTTAATGAAGGTGTTCACAAAATCTATGCTACCCAGACAATTTCGGGTAATGAAAGTACAAAAACACCGGACAGATTTATAACTATCGGTAAAGCAAACGGTAATCCTGATTACTTACAGAGTATCTATTCTGTTGATAAAACTTCACTTTTAATTAACGACCCAAGACCTACATATGATGTTTATGAAGCATCTGTAAAAACAGAATCATCCGATAAAATAACTGTGTTTGTTGACGGTATGCTTTTAGAAACAGATGTTGAGCCCTTTATTGAAAATTCAAGAACATTGGTTCCTATGCGTGCGATTTTTGAAGCACTTGAAGCTTCGGTTTCCTGGGATGAAGCAACCGTTACCGCTACCGCAGTTAAAGAAGGAACAACAGTTAAAATCACGAAAGATCAGCAGACTGCTTATATAAACGATACTGCATATACTCTTGATGCTCCTGCCCAGATAAAGGACGGAAGATTTGTTGTTCCCGTTAGATTTATTGCTGAATCTTTCGGCTGCAAGGTTGACTGGAACGGAGTAAGAAGACAGGTTATTATCGAGGGAAATACAATAAGATTCCCTGCAATGCACGGACTTGACAACGAGCTTGATTTAGCTAATGTTATTCAGTCAGGTGATGACGGTGCAGGTGCCGTTATTCAGAATCTTACCGATAACGATTATTCATCAAAATGGGGTGTGGGTTACGATGAAGCTAATCCTGACGGAGCGTGGGGTATCTTTGACTTAGGAAAAGCACAGGATATCGCATCAATGCATATTGCCTTCTCTGCAGGAGATAAGAGAGTTTATACAATAGACCTTTATTCATCAAACGACGGAGTAAACTTTACACCTGTAAAAATAGCCCATAAATCAACAGGTACAACCACACAGTTTGAGGAAATTGAGCTTAATATAAAAGCAAGATATATTAAAATTGTTGGTAAGGGTAACTCAGTTAATCATTGGTTGAATCTACAGGAAGTAGCCTTCACAAGCAAGTAAAAAACGTAAAAAAAGCGTTAAAATTCCCCGGACCACGCAAAGCAGGGGATAGATAGAAAAATAATGTGCTTGCCGAAGGGCAGGCACATTTTTTTGTAGTGTACATTACTAAATTAAGGTATAAATTTGCAAGCAAATTTATGAATTAAATGCTTTGCGTTATAAATGAAAAACACCTCTCGATGTATCTCATACACCTTCGGGTGTTTTTCATTTATTCCAAGAAATTTTTCCTGCTTTTTTGGATTGCTGATATCGGTAGGGCGTGACGACCCCGGCACGCCGTTATTTATAAATCCTTCGGATTTTCGATATGTTTTGGCTTAGCAAAACTCGATATGTGCTTCGCACTCGATATGTTTCTTTGAAACTCGATATGTTCCTGCGGAACGAGAAAAGGACGGATGCCGAATGGCATATCCGTCCTATCCTTAATGTTGACATAAGTCAACAATTCATGATTTTTTAAAATCAATTCATGTTATCGAATTGATAGCCGTCGGAGAGCTATCCGAACTCGCCTCAAACCCTTAAAAATAGGCTTTTTCTTTGTTGTCGGTTTCGATATACCTCGTATTATCAAAACCTTCCGCCTTGAAAAATCACAATTTTAAAGGGTTATAGGTTCTATAAGAATTTTTAAATTAGGAAATTTTTAGATAGAATGAGGCAAAAACGCAGGTAATATTCGGATATTACCGAGGATTTTAACGATATTATATCAAAAATTTACAATTTAAAAACGAGTTCGGATAACTTTCCGACGGCTAACCATTCATGCACCGCAAGGTGCAATTCACTATGCCGCTTGCGGCATATCATTTTGCATTCAGCACTCTGAATTCTGCATTTATATGTCATGCTTGCCGTCCTTTATTTATAATTTGTAATTATTAATTTGCCGCTGCCTGGATTGTAAGAATGTCTCTGCAGGTTTTAAGAACGCTTTCAGTAGAATTGATATTTTCCTCCCCCTTGATATCCTTTAGGAATTCTTCAAGACCTGTTGTGTTATAAGCTTCTCCGTCATAAGGAACAAAGCCTTCGGTAGAGCCGTCAAGCGCAATCTGTAAAAGTGAGCCGTCGGAGGAATCGATTCCAACTTCTTTTTTACCGCCCTTTAATTTATATTCAATAACACCCTTTGTGCCCCAGATGGTAATTCTCCAGTAGGTTTCAAGAGCAAAGCCGCAACTTGCGGGAGCCGCATAGGATACGTCACCGATAAAGCCTGCTCCGTTATCAAGCTCAATCATAAACTGACCGCAGTCCTTAAAGGATTTAACCTCGGTTGAGAAGTGATTCCAGGTTCTTGCACAGGTAACGTTTTTAAGACCAAGACCTGTTAAGAATCGGATTAAGTCCACACCGTGGATAGCAATATCATTGATTGTTCCGCCGTGCTTACCCTCTTCAAAATACCACATCGGACGGGTGCCGTACTGTAAAGGATGCTGTGCGGTCATATTGACACAGCCGATTTCACCTAATTTTCCGCTTTCGATAAGTTCCTTTATGGTTTTCATACCCTTTGAAAATCTCATGGTAAGATAGCAGCCAACCTTAAGATTTTTTTCTTTTGACAATTTTTCTATTTCCTCAAGCTCTTCAAGAGTTGTACATATCGGCTTGTCACCGTAAACGTGCTTGCCCGCCTTAAGAGCGGCAATAGCCTCTGCGCCTCTTTCGCCATAGCAGCCGCCAAGGCAGATAGCGTCAACTCTTTCATCCTTCAAAACATCCTCAAAGGTAGCATAGTTAAAGTCCATACCAAGACCGTCAGCAAGAGCCTTGCCTGCATCGGTATCCTCCCAGGCACCAAGAACATTGATATCGGGATTTGCCATAGCTTCGTGATAAATTTCACCTGTGTGTCTGTGTTTATAGCCTACAAATACTAAATTCATAATCCTTTTCTCCTTTAATAATTAGTTCTTTTTGATTATATACCTTTTGCAGTTTTTTTTCAAGATAAAATTATCTAACCGTCGGAGAGCTATCCTAACTCGCCTCAAACCCTTAAAAATAGGCTTTTTCATCGTTGTCGGTTCCGATATACCTCGTATTATCGAAACCTTCCGCCTTGAAAAATCACAATTTTAAAGGGTTATAGGTTCTATAAGAATTTTCAAATTAGGAAATTTTTAGATAGAATGAGGCAAAAACGCAGGTAATATTCGGATATTACCGAGGATTTTAACGATATTATATCAAAAATTTACAATTTAAAAACGAGTTCGGATAACTTTTCGACGGTTAGCCCTCGGATTAATTTAAAATATATAAAAAATCCACAATTTTTCCTTATTTTACTACAATATGACTTGTAAAAGGAAGGCTTGTTAATTATAATTATGGTAGTAATGGAAAATCTCTGACGCTATATATAAAATGGAGGTAATATTGTGAAATATGTAGATTTTTTCGGACATAAAGTTTCAAAGCTTCTTGTGGGGGATAATCCGTTTAACGGGCACTCCTATATAACTCATGTTATCAGCAAGGATGAGATGATAGATTATCACACAGAGGATAAGATTTTAGAGGCTATGCATAAAATGGAAGATATGGGAATTAATACAATGCTTCCTCTTGCTGATCCGTATATTATAAGAATTCTTCGGCATTACAGAGCAAACGGCGGAAAAATGAACTTCATTTTCCAGACCTATGCACCCTTTATGATGACTTTGGAAACTGTTCCCGTAACTATGAGAATGATGCTTGAGGTTGAGCCTATAGGCATTTATCTTTCGGGCACCTTTATCGATTCAAGATATGAAAACAACAAGATGGAGGAAATCGCTCCAACTCTTAAGAAAATGAGGGAATTTCCCGTTCCTCTCGGTATGGGTACCCACTATCCTGAAATCATCACCCGTTCTGTTGAGGAAAACTGGGATATTGACTTCTATATGGCATGTATGTATAACTTCCGAAAGGGCAGAGAGGGGCAGGAAAGCGGATTTATTACAGGTAAGAGCAAGAGTGATGTAGTAATTGTTCCTAAAACTGACAGAGCGGTTATGCTTGATGCTCTTAAAGATGTCAAGAAACCGATTATTGCCTTTAAAATTTTTGCCGGCGGTCAGATGCTGGTTGAAAAGGAAGAGTCAGAAAGAAGAATGCATATAAAGGATACCTATGATACAATTTTCAATGCTTTAAAGCCGGATGACCTTGCTGTTATGGGTGTATTCCAGAAATATCATGACCAGATTGCAGAAAATGTATCGGTATTCAATGAATGGGAAAGTGAGCAGAAATAATAATAAAAGAAAAGTCTAAAAATTCGTCTTGACTTCTTCACAATTATCATTTACAATAATTAACAGGTGAAATATGAAGGGCTTACGGAAGGGCTTTCGCCCTCCCTGCCTTATCGGTTAATTATTGGGATCAGCTTCTAGAGCTTCGCCCTCGGTTGCGTACTCGATGCCGTCAACCTTGCCGATATAACCGTAATCGGTATACAAAATATTCACCCCCTTGAGACTTGAGCATTGCCGTGCTGCAAGTCTTATTTTTTTGTCTTAAGTTTTCGCTTTCAACTCAGTGTAAAGCGATTCACTTTTGGGAGTGTAACCGTTAAAGAACTAACCCGCTCCAACTCGGGGTACTTTAATGGAAGTATAACCCTTACGATACTTAAGCGATTCGCAAGCACGCTTGTAATCTCTTTCGATTACATATTTATTCTCCCGTATCTTAACAGTATGGTGCCGGGAATGCCTGTGCTTTTCCCCAATGGAGTGGTAATGTCCTTTGAGCTTTTGGGCTACGGTATGGCAACAGGTCTTATACATAAGCTTTTTATGATTTTGTCAAGTCAGGGACAAAATTTTTGTTGATATGCAAACTAAAGTTTGCTCGATATTTTTACTATCGTAAAATCGATATGTTTTCCCTTCGGTCAAACTCGATATGATATGAATTCTCGTTGCGTCAGCAACATATCGAGCGCGCCTGTGCATATCGAGTGCGAAGCACATATCGAGAATTCGCAAGAATTCATATCGATGCATTGCTTTGCAATGCTAAAAATACCATCCCGGAGGGATTTGTTCTTCGGATGGTTTTTTATCTTTGACATATATTGTGTAATATGCTATAATGAGTTTGCAAAGTAAACTCAATGAATTGCCTTCGGCGTGAATTGAAATCTGTGATTTCATGAATTGAGCCTTGCGGCTCATGAATTGCACTTCGTGCATTATATAGGCAATTCAATTCATGTTGCGATAGCAACAATTCATGGCTTTAGCCAATTCATGACAACGATAGTTGTCAATTCATTAAAATTAGATGGCATCTGAATTGTGCACGAATTTTAATATACTTATAGAGGTGCGGATATGGATATAAAGCACGAAATAATAGAACCGAATTTTACTGTAAGAGATATTGAGAATTTTATTGGCAAAAACTATCATTGGCATCAGAGAATGGAATTTTTGTATGTTGAAAAAGGATATTGTAATGTAAATCTGGCAATGAAAAAATACAAGGCTAAAACCGGAGATCTTATCTGTATTCACAGCGGTGAAATCCATGAATTAAGTTCCGATTCCAAAGAGTTTCTGGTTAAAGTTTTTACATTTAATCCATCGTTGCTTCAACAGTTAAACACTGAATTTATATATATTAAAAATCATATTACCATCGGTATGCAAAAAGATGCAAAAATAAATCAGATTGTAAAATTTCTGGTTGAAGAAATATATGAAGAATATAAAAATAAAAAGCGTTTAAGCGAAAGTATTATAATTTCTGATTTGATAAAATTATACAGTATTCTGGCACGACATTTTGAAAACCTGGAAATGATGGAAAATAAAAATACCACTAAATTTAAAGTTTTTCAGGAGGCACTTGAATATATTTCTAAAAACTATACTGAAAACATCTCTTTAAAATCTGTTGCGGAAAAAATAAATTACTGTGAATCGTATGTATCGACACTGTTTGTTGCTTTCACAGGAGTAAATTTTAAAACTTATATTGATACTATACGAATAAAACACGCAATCGATTTACTGAAAAAAACTGATAATACTATAGCGTATATTGCTTCTGAGTGCGGTTTTGAAAATTTAAAAACTTTTAACAATACATTTAAAAGAATTACCAATAAAACCCCTAGCAAATTTAGAGAAAAAAACTTATAGAGTGGCTTTGTGAACAGGTCCAGTAAAAACGGACAATAGAAAAAAAGAGCCTCCTATGGTATAATAAAACCATAGGAGGATTTTTTTATGCCAAGAAGTTATAGACACATTCAAGAATATGAAAAAGAAATTATGGA
>SVKB01000010.1 GCA_015068665.1 Oscillospiraceae bacterium
CGAGTTCGGATAACTTTCCGACGGCTAATAATTCATGCACCGTAAGGTGCAATTCACTATGCCGCTTGCGGCATATCATTTTGCATTCTGCACTCTGAATTCTGCATTTATATGGCATGTCGGTTCTTCTTTTATTTGTAATTTACTCTTTGTTTCCGGACTGATTATCAGGCTTTCTTTTTTGAAATCCCTTTCCCATTGGGCCTTTGCCCTGCATTATTCCGCGGGGAAGATTTTTGCCTTCTTCAATTTTTGTTACCGCTTCATTATATTTTTCTTCGGTAATTTCGCCTGAATCCAGCTTAGCTTTAAGGTCGGAAAGCATTTTTTCCTTCATATCAGCTTTTTCTTCTTCAGTTAATTGGGGAGGATTCATTCTGCCTTGAGGCTTACCTTTGTTAAAGCCTTTACCTTCTTCAATTTGCTGAAGCTTTTTGTCATATTCCTCCTGAGTGATTTCACCTGCTTCAAGCTTTGCCTTTAAAGCTTCGGTAAGCTCTGCTTTTTTAGCTGCTTTTTCTTCCTCGGTTAATTGGGGAGGATTCATTCTGCCTTGAGGCTTACCTTTGTTAAAGCCTTTGCCTTCTTCGATTTGCTGAAGCTTTTTATCATATTCCTCCTGAGTGATTTCACCTGCTTCAAGCTTTGCTTTTAAAGCTTCGGTAAGCTCTGCTTTTTTAGCTGCGAGTTCTTCCTCGGTAAGCTGTTTGTGAGCTTCGGGTTCCTGACCTTTACCGAAACCGAACGGGTGCTTACCTTTTCCCCTTACTCCTGCGTAGGAATATATTCCCACTGAAATAATGGAGATAATGATAATAAGTGTTACTATAAGTTTGGTTTTTTTCATAGGCTTTTGCCTCCTTTCTGTACTAATCATACAATCCGATTGTTAAAATAAGAGATTAATACAGTGAAAAAAATGTGAAAGTTTTAAGAACACAGCCCGATATACCGCCAATTAAAAATAAAAGCAGTATGATTATAAGATTTTCCTTAAAATTTTTATTTTCCTTACAAAGAATCATAAGCCCCACACCTGCGCTGGATGAAAGCCCTGCTATAAGCGAGCCGAAATCAAGCATTCCCGAAATATAGCTTTCGGTAAGTATAACTGACGGTGCACAGTTGGGAATAAGACCTATCAGAGAGGCTATGAAGGGCTGTAAAAAAGAATTTTTAAGAAGAAAATGGGAAAGCTTTTCTTCTCCGATAAGCTCGGTAAAATAGGTCAGTATAAAACCGGCAATGAAAATAAATATAAAAATTTTTACCGTATGAATAACTGCAGATTTAAAAAATCCTTTATCACAGCTTTCGCAGTTTCCGTGAAAATGATGATGCTCGTGCTCATTGTTACAGCCATGCACGGTTTTTCTCTTATAAAACAAATCAATCAGAAGTCCGAAAAGAGTACCGATTATAATTTTTATAAGAATGACATTGATTACAAGATGAGCTTTATGAGGATTTGCAAGTAAAATCGGCACCGCCTCGTCACTGGTGGAAATAAAAATAGCAATAAGTGTACCAAGACTTAACGCCCTTTTGGCATAAAGGTCAGAGGCAATAACCGAAAATCCGCATTGGGGAACAGCCCCTAAAATACTTCCGTAAAGGGGAGCAGGTCCCTTTGCCTTCATAAGAAAATGACTTAAATCGGTATTGTTCTTATGCTCAATATATTCAATTATAATATACATTAAAAAAATAAAAGGCAGAATCTTAATATTATCCTGAAAGGAATGAATAAGACTGTGAATCGCTAAATGCATAAAAGCCTCCCCAAAAATTAATACCTCATTATACCACCTGAAACCCCTCTTTGTCAACCTGTAGCCGACGGAGAGCTATCCGAACTTGCCTCTAACCCTTAAAAATAGGCTTTTTCTTCGTTGTCGGTTTCGATATACCTCGTATTATCAAAACCTTCCGCCTTGAAAAATCTCAATTTTAAAGGGTTATAGGTTCTATAAGAATTTTCAAATTAGGAAATTTTTAGATAGAACGAGGCAAAAACGCAGGTAATATTCGGATATTACCGAGGATTTTAACGATATTATATCAAAAATTTACAATTTAAAAACGAGTTCGGATAGCTATCCGACGGCTAGCCGTAGGCTATAAAAAAGGGATGTAAAATATTACATCCCATCAATTTATAAGCTTATTAAGCTTTGTTGATTGAACCGAAAAGCTCCATTTTTTCTTTCACTGTAGCCTTGATAGCTTCAAAGCCGGGAGCTAAAACTTTTCTTGGGTCAAAGCCTTTTCCTGAAAGGTCTTTGCCTTCTTCAAAGTATTTTCTGGTAGCTGCTGTGAAGGAAAGCTGACATTCAGTATTAACATTGATTTTGGAAACACCTAAGGAAATTGCCTTTTTAATCATATCTTCGGGGATACCTGTGCCGCCGTGTAAAACAAGAGGCATAGGATTGGTTTTCTTTTCAATTTCAGCTAAAACATCAAAGTTAAGTCCCTGCCAGTTTTCAGGATATTTACCGTGAATGTTACCGATACCTGCAGCTAAAATATCAACCCCAAGGTCTGCAATCATCTTACATTCATCAGGATTGGCAACCTCACCTGCACCGACAACGCCATCCTCTTCACCGCCGATTGAACCGACCTCAGCTTCAACCGATAAGCCCTTTTCATTGGCAATTCTTATAATTTCCTTTGTCTTTTCAATGTTTTCATCTATTTCATAGTGAGAGCCGTCAAACATAACAGAGGTAAATCCCGCATCAATTGCCTTAAGCGCACCCTCGTATGTTCCGTGGTCAAGATGGATTGCAACGGGAACATTGATATCAAGCTCCTCAACCATACCCTTAACCATACCTACAATCGTTTTGAAACCGCCCATATATTTACCTGCACCCTCGGAAACACCTAAGATAACAGGAGAATTTTGTTCCTTTGCGGTAAGAAGAATTGCCTTGGTCCATTCTAAGTTATTGATATTGAACTGACCAACTGCATAATGGCCCTCTTTTGCTTTTTTCATCATTTCCTTTGCTGATACTAACATATATATATCCTCCTATAGATAATTATCATTATTAGTATACCTTAAAAGCTCATAAAAATCAATATCTTTTAAGAAAATAAACTTTTTAAAAAAAATTAAAAATAAAAAAAGGATTTTGCATTTTTTTGTAGAAATTTGTAAGTGAAAGGGGATAACCCGATTAAATAAATTTAAAAATTTAATTTTAATGAGGTGATACCGATGTACCGTGAAGAACCACAGCAGTTTGGATTGGAGCAGGGAAGCTTGCGGGGAAAGGAAAGTATTAAAATTAAATAGTTGGCCGTCGTAATGAAGTAGATTGGGGCGGATAATGTGTGAAAAAATATGCGCAGGCTTTAAGGCCTTGCATCCAATAAACTAAAAAATTAAATCTGCAGATGCTCATCTGCAGATTTTTTTTATTATCTCATATATTTTAGATTTGTATCTGATACCTTCCTTACCGTCAAAGCTTACGGTTACCCCCTCTTTTACCGAAAGGGAAGGGTACAATGCAAAAAACACATTTTTCCCCTTTGCGCTCCCAATAAGAATTCTTACGGTGGGGTAAATACCTGCAGGAAGCCTGTCCTTTTTATGATATTCTTCTTTTACCGAAATTTCACATGGGTACGGAGCACCTATTTCATTTAAAAATGTATCAATATCTTCTTTAATCATTACCGAATTATTTTCCATAAATTCAATTGTTTCTTCACTTGATTTTAACTCGCTTATTTTCTTTCCGTAGTTTTTAATAAAATACTCCTTCACCGTATGCTTTACGACCTGGTCATAATTAGAATTGCTGTTTGCGGGAATATGAAGCCTTACTGTGTCAAAAGGCTTTTCAAAGGAAGTGGCAACAGGCGGAAGCAGTATAAAAATCAGTATCAGTATGTAAAAAAATCTTTTCATAGAAAAATCACCTCATAAGAGATGATTTCCTTTTTTTATACTAAATATGCAAGTGGAGTTAATTTTTTTAAGCTTTTTAAGGCTTTTTTCGCAGTTTCCGTATCGTTAAACAAACCGAAAACCGCATTTCCGCTGCCACTCATCAGAGAACCGATTGCACCTTCCATAATAAGCGCCTGCTTGAATTCTTCAATATCCGGAGACTCGGGCACTGAATAATCCTCAAGCACATTATACATCCTTTTTGCAATTCCTGAAAGGTCACCTTCATTAAGTGCCTTTATTATTCCGTCAGTATCGGGATGATACTTTATTTCTCCGATGTTTACCTTTGAAAAAATATCCTTAGTGGAAAGCCCTTTATTCTGTGGCTTTAAAATAATAATCGGGCACTCCGGAAGCGGTGGAAGGGGAGTAAGAATTTCTCCGGTTCCTTCAGCCAGACAGGTTCCTCCCATAATGCAGAAGGGAACATCTGCCCCTACTCTTTCGCCTACCTTTAAAAGGGAAGGGATATCAAGAGGATTATTATGATACTTATTTAAGAATAAAAGCTCCGCTGCCGCATCCGAGCTTCCTCCGCCAAGACCGGCGCAAACGGGAATTCTTTTTATAAGATTAACCGAAAACCCCTGTGGCTTTATTTTAACCTCATCGTAAAAAGCCTTGTAAGCCTTGTAAAGAATATTTCTTCCGTCATTGGGAAGATACTTAAGATTTGTCTTTAAACTGTATTCACCTGCAGAATTTTCGCTTAAGATAATATCGTCACATAAATTAACGGTATGCATAATCATTTTAAGATTGTGATAGCCGTTTTCTCTTTTTGAAACAATATCCAGGGATAAATTGATTTTGGCATTTGCTTTTATGTTATATTCGCTCATAAAATCACCCTATATTAAAAATAGATTTCAGGATTGTCAAAAAGACGCGATATAAAAAGACCTGCCGCCCCCTTATACTTTCCCTCATCCTCCATGTGTGAAAAAATAACATTTGTATTTTCTCTCACACCGGGAAGTGCCTTTTCATCTATTTCCTTCATAATAGCCGACCTGATATAGTCGGGTGCATTGGATATATATCCGTTTATAATTATTTCCGAGGGATTGAAAATATTTATAATGTTTGCAATACCTGTTCCGATATAAACAGCCTGCTTTTCGATAAGCTCAAGGATTATTTTATCTCCCTCTTTGATTTTCTTTGAAATATCCGAAAGAGTTATTTCCTTTTTCTCAAATAAGCCATCAAGATGGTTGCTTTGTATTTTTTCAATCAAAGCCTCACCGGATGCCAGTGCCTGAAAGCAGCCACGGTTTCCGCAGTTGCACACCGGGCCGTTAATATCCAGGGTTATATGACCTACCTCACAGGCATAGTTGGAATTTCCCCTGTATATTTTTCCGTTGTTAACCAATGCGGCACCTATACCATAGCTTATATAAAGCAGGATAAAGCTGTCCTTTTTCGTGCCCTTTCCGAAAAGCTCCTCTCCCTTGGCAAGTGCCTTAACGTCATTGTTGACAAAAACGGGAAGCTTAAGCCTTTTTGAAAGATAGTCGTTTATATTTACCGATTTCCATCCAAATCCCGATGACAATACACATATACCGTTTTTATCATCAATCAGCCCCTCCATGGAAACTCCGATGCCGAGTACTCTTTTGGAAGACTCTTTTATGAGTGCTTCTCCTTCTTTTGCTATCCAGCCGAGTACCTTGTCGGGGGTAAGAGGAGGCTCTATAGCTCCTCTTTTTATATTTATGGGGTTGGAATTAAGATCGGTCAGGGAAACAGTAATTTCCTGCCTGGAGATAACAACTCCGAGTATGTGATATCCTGAACCGTTAAATTCAAGCATTATCGGCTTTCTTCCGCCGTTGGATTTACCGAAGCGGGTTTCGCTTATAAGCTTATATTCAATCAGCTTTCCGGTTATATTTGTAACCGTTGCTGCAGTAAGACCGGTAAGCTTTGCAATCTCAGCACGTGAAATACTCTTTTTTTCTCTGACGGTATTGAGAATAAGGGAGGTATTAAGCTCCTTGATAAGTGAAAAGCTTCCTATTTTCATTCTGTTTTTTCCTCCGGTTCAGCTTGTTTTCCCTTTATATACTCAATTGCACCAATCAGCTGAATGTCATCCTTTTTATCAAGGGTAAGAATGCTTTTCTGATAATCAAAGGGAATTTCCACATCCGGAGAAATTCCCACACCGTGGATTTTTGTACCGTCAGGAGTTTCATACTGTGCCACTGATAAAACTATACTGCTTTCATTATCAAGCGGAAATGCCTGGTTGATAAGTCCCTTACCGAAGGTCTTTTCACCTATAAGAACTGCCTTTTTATGATCCTTAAGTGCACCGGATACTATTTCCGAAGCAGAGGCTGAGGATTCGTTTGTAAGAATAACGAATGGATAGCTCATTTTGATATGTCCGTCGGTAGCTTTTTCAACAATATCCTTTTTGTTCTTGTAATCCTCGGTAACAATAACACCCTCGTCAATAAACAAATCTGCAATGGCAACAGCGGATACCACCGTACCACCCGGGTTATCCCTTAAGTCCAAAATAAGCTCGGTTTCTTCGGTAATCTCCAAAGCTGAAAGCTCTTTTACAAAATCGTCAAAGGTGTTAAGGTCAAAGCGGGAAATTCTCACATATACAATGTTATCCTCTAATTTTTCCGCAGTAACCGACTTGTAGACGATTTCCGCCTTTTTAAGATTAACATTGAAAATTTCATCGTTTCCTCTTTTTATCTCCAGGTTAACCTCTTCTCCCGGTTTACCCTTCATAAGCTCAATAGCCTTATCTACCTCGGCATAAGAATATGCAGTGCCGTTTACCTTGGTAATAATATCGTTTTTCATAATTCCCGCCTCAGATGCGGGGGAACCGTCAAAGGGGGCTATTACAAGAATTTCGCCGTTCTCACCGGGGGTAAGGGTAATACCTACTCCAACATAATTTCCTTCAATGTTTTCCTTGAACTCCTCCTGACCGTCCTCGTCAAGATAATAGGAGAAGGGGTCCTCAAGTCCGTATACCATAAAGCTTTCCGCATAGTCGTAAAGCTTATCTCTGTCATAGCCCTTATAGTAGTTTTCCTTAACGATTTTTTCAATTTTATTCATTTTGCTTATGGTCATACCTGAAACATTACCGAATTCCTTAGTATAGGAAATGGTTGCCATCTGATAGCCTAATGCAAAAACAACTATATATGCAATAATCGTAAAAATTTTACCGAAAATCCTTCTGCTGGGCTGAATGGTTTTTATTTCTTCCTTATTTTCTAAATTATCCAAAGCCGATACTCCTTATTTGAAATAATTCATAGGGTTAACGGTCTGTCCGTTAACTATTACCTCGAAATGAAGGTGGGGGCCGGTGGACCAGCCTGTACTGCCCGCCTTAGCAATCAGTTGCCCCTTCTTTACGGATTGACCGACGCTTACAAGAAGCTGACTGTTATGACCGTACAGGGTTACAATTCCGCCACCGTGGTTAATTGATATGTATTTACCGTAAGCGGTGTGATTACCGCTTATAACCACCACTCCGTCAGCGGCGGCAACAATATTGTGTCCCATTCCGCAGCCAATATCTATACCTGTATGAAGCTTATATTGCTTGGTGGTGGGATGAACACGGTATCCGTAAGGAGAGGTGATTGTGGTAACTCCGGGGGCAGGCCATGTAAAGGTTCCGCCGATATAGGATTTAGGAACATTTGAGCCTGACTGTGCTGCTGCTTTTTTAGCAATCTCCGCACGCAGTGCTGCCTCTTCACGCTCGATTTTATCAAGCTGTTTTTTTAGCTCGGCAATGTTTCCGTCAAGCTCTTTTACATACTTTGCCTGCTTATCCGACTGAGCCTTTAATTCACGGTTATTTGCCTCAAGCTCCCTTTCCTTTTCCTTTTCGCTTGCAATTATGGAATCAAGCTCTGCCTTTTTCTCCTCAATTACTTTTTTTGCTTCTTTAAGCTCATTTAAAATCTTATCATCATAAGCGGAAATATCCCTTAAAATTTCAAGATTGTAAAAGAAATCAAAAATTGATTCGGAGGACATCAGTATGGAAAAATAAGAGGTTGCACCGTCCTCATAAATAACACGGATTCTCTTTTTTAAATTCTCGGTCTGGTCAAGCTCTTTTGTTTCAGCTTCTTTAAGCTCCTTTAAAACAGTAGCCTTTCTGCTTCCAAGCTCATTTAATTTTGCCGAGATATCCTCTAATTTATTGGTAACCGTCTTGATTTTTTTATCAATGGCGTCCTTTTCCTTTTTAGCTTCCTTCTGCTTGTTTTTTTCCTTATCAAGGTCTTTTTGAACCGAGTGCTTTTCGCTGGTTTTCTTGTTTAAGTCACTTTGGGTTGCCCCCAGGGAGTTAAAGGAAAAACCAAGAATAAGAATAAGGGAAAGAAGCAGGGATATAAATCTATTATTCTTCATATTCTGCCTCCTATACCTTAAGATGATTTCTTACCGAGAAAATACTTGCTATGGAGCCAAGCACAAGACCGGTTCCTATTATTATAAGAGTAAGTGTGGGCATTGCCTGGGTTTTCGGAATTAAGCCCAGCATTTCGTTATAGCTTCCGATGCTTTTTAAAACAGCACCGTAAATATAGCTTAAAAGCATCCAGGACAGGAATGATGAAATCAGACCGATAAGCATACCCTCAATTATAAAGGGCCATCTTATGTACCAGTCGGTTGCTCCCACATATTTCATAATATTTATTTCTCTTTTTCTTGCACTTATGGACATATTGACCGTATTGGTCATAATAAGCATTGCAAGAAGTGCAAGAATAATGGTTATAATTAATGTTCCTACCTGAATTTTATTTGAAATATTAACAAAGGTGGACATTTCGTCCTCCAGTCTGCTTACCTTGGCAATTCCCTCAATTTCTTCAAGCTCGGCTACAAGCTCTTTTGAAAGGGAAAGGTCGGTAAGAGTGATTTTGTAGGAGTTTCTTAAAATACTTCCGTCATTTATTCCGTCTAAAATTTCGGTATCGCCCCAGGTTTCCTTAAAGCTATCATAAGCATCCTCCTTGGAAACAAACTCAATGCTTTCCACCTGGGAGAGTTTTTGGATTTCAAGACCTATTTCATTAATATCCTCGGTTTCAAGGGTTTCGTCAATAAATACCGAGAGTGTAAAATCCTTTTCCAGGGTTTCGGTGATGGAAAACACATTAAGTGTAAGAGCCGAGGTAAGCCCGAAAAGGAATAAGCCTGCCGCAAGAGTGAAGATGGTAGCCACGCTCATTGCCTTGTTAATGAGTATATTATGGAAGGCGTCTTTAATAAAAATACTAATTGTATGTAGCTTCAAGATCAACACCTCCTACAGTATCGCTTACAATTCTGCCGTCGGAAAGACGGATAACTCTTTTTGAAACTGTCTTTACAAGATTCATATCATGGGTAACCACCACAACGGTTGTGCCCTCTCTGTTAATATCAAGGAGCATTTTTAAAATTTCTCCCGAAATCTGCGGGTCTAAGTTTCCGGTGGGCTCGTCCGCAATGATAATTGAAGGCTTGTTAACAATCGCGCGTGCTATTGCAACTCTTTGCTGTTCACCGCCCGAAAGCTGGTCGGGATAGCTTTTTGCACGGTCTCCCAAATCAACTCTTGAAAGAGCCTCGGGCACCTTTCTTCTTATCTGCTTGGGGGATGCACCCACGATTTCAAGTGCAAAGGCAACGTTTTCGTAAACAGTTTTATTGGGAAGAAGTCTGAAATCCTGGAAAACCATTCCTATTTTTCTTCTGAAATAAGGAATTTGTTTTCTTGTAAGATTGTTGACATGGATATTATCAATTATAACATCTCCCTCGGTGGGTGCAACCTCAGCAATTACAAGCTTTGTAAGAGTGGATTTTCCCGCCCCCGATTTTCCGACTATAAAAACGAATTCCCCCTGCTCAATTTTAAGCTCTGCATGATTGAGTGCCTGGGTTTCTATATTATTTCTGTTATCGTAGGTAACGCTTACATCCTTAAATTCAATCATAAATTTGTCCTCCGTGAAGTATCAGATTAAAGTCAGAATTTAATTACATTTGCCGAAAGATATTTTTTTACCATCATTGCGATTTTAAAGATAATTGCGTCATCAAATTCCCTTAAATCAAGACCTGTGTTTTTCTGAATTTTATCAAGTCTGTATACAAGGGTGTTTCGGTGAATGAAAAGCTTTCTTGCAGTTTCCGAAATATTAAGACTGTTATCAAAGAATTTGTGAATTGTGTTTATGGTGTCATCATCAAGCTCTTCCAAAGAATCTTTTTTAAATACCTCGTCCAGGAATTTTTTGCAAAGGGTAGTAGGAAGCTGATAGATAAGTCTTCCTATACCTAAATTTTCATAGCTTATAATATCTCTTTCGGTATCAAAAACCTTGCTTACCTCAATGGCAATTTTAGCTTCCTTATAAGAAGTTGCAATTTCTCTTACCGTGTCAACGGGAGAGCCTATACCGATTTTTGAAGTACACATAATCTCGGAGCTTATCATATTGTCAATGGTCTTTGCCACCTTATCAATGTCCTTCTGAGTAAAGCTGTCGGGCATTTCCTTGACAAGCACGATAGTTTCCTCGTCCATATTAACAAGGAAATCCACATCCTTAGAGGGGTACATGCTGTAGAGAATATCGTAAACATTTTCTGCATTTTCAGGGGACACCTTAACTATATAAACTACTCTCTTTGTATCGGTGGAAATTCTCAGTTCCTTTGCTTTTACGTAAATATCGCTGGGCAGAATACTGTCCTGCAGAAGATGCTTTATAAAGTTGGTTTTATCCAGCTTTTCATCCTGCACCTTTTTAAGATTTAAAAAAGCAATCGAAAGGATATTAAGAAGCTTTATGGAGCTTTCACCGGTATTTTCAAGATATACGATAAATTCAAGCTTCCCCTTTATGTAGATAGGCTGATAAGCAATATTCCTGTTTAAAATTATATGGTCATCCTTACGGATTAAATTTTCAAGCTCACCCATATATTTTCCTACCGCGCTTTCATCTGAAGCGGCAAGGACATACAGCTCATCATCAAGTATTCCGAAGGGGTAATCAATAATTGCCCTGTATTGAGATACTAAAGACTTAAATAAATTTTGTGCCATTGGTTTCATCCTTCCTTAAGTAAACATCTAAACTATAATAGTCTTACTATATAATATAACATTTTTGTGCATTTTGCAAGATATTTAGCAAAAAAAACCTCAAACCCTTGATATATCAACAAAAAAAATCCACAAAAGCATTTTGGAAAATACTTCTGTGGATAGCCGATGGCCAGCTTTTTCAGCTTGATACAGCTGTCAGATTGCATAGCCGTCGGAAAGTTATTCGAACTCGTTTTTAAATTGTAAATTTTTGATATAATATCGTTAAAATCCTCGGTAATATCCGAATATTACCTGCGTTTTTGCCTCATTCTATCTAAAAATTTCCTAATTTAAAAATTCTTATAGAACCTATAACCCTTTAAAATTGTGATTTTTCAAGGCGGAAGGTTTTGATAATACGAGGTATATCGAAACCGACAACGAAGAAAAAGCCTATTTTTAAGGGTTAGAGGCAAGTTCGTATAGCTCTCCGACGGCTAGAGGATAGGTAAGAATTCCGAGATTTTTCTCATAAATATCATTAAGGGCTGAAATGGGCAGGGGATTTATTCCTTTTCCTGCTTCAATGGTAAAGCCGGGACGCATATAATTTAAAATAAACCAGTCCTTATAGCCTGCATAACCCGAAACGGCGGGCACCTCCTCAACCGAGTAGCCGCTCAATAAGGCAAACTCCCTTGCAATTTTCAAAGCCCCTTCGGGCTCATAATCAAGAAACTTCCAGTAGATAACCTCTCCCTGAGTGTGATAGGAAAGGGTAAGTAAAAAATTTTTTTTCAGAGTAAAATCGTAAATTGCACGGCTTTCAGGAGCATCAAGAGGAGAATAGCCCGTAAAATCCCTGGGAGCAGGTCTTGTGAAGCCCAAGGCAGATTTTATCCTTTTTGCCTCCTCCCACTCTGCAGGATAGTTAAGATTTAAGTCAAAGCCTGAGATATTTGCCTTCCAGCCGGTGGGAAAGGGAATTTCGGGAAAGCTTTTTGAAATTTCCACAGCTCTTTTATAGTATTCATTCTCTTTATCTGCGGCTCCGGTAACCAGGTCAAGACCGTCGGGATTAACAAGGGGAACAAGATATAAGGAGGTGGAGTTATATAAAAGCCTTGCCCCGTATTCACCGATATTTCCGCCCTCTGCATAGGCTTTTGAATATTCCTCTAAAAACTTAAGTAAAAGGGGAGTGGTAATCCATTCATTTGCATGATGGGTTGCGTTGTAAAAATATTCTCTTTTTCCCCGTCCTGCTTTAACGGCATAAAGGGTTTTTCCCATAACCGAGCTTCCCACTCTTTCAATGTCCAAAAATGGATACCTTGCCACAAGTCCGTATAAAATATACTGGCAAAGCTCATAGGAGTAAGGAATTTTATCGGTTACAAGAGAAAAGGAGTAGGGAATAACAAGATTTACACCTGTCTCTAAATTATCGGGGGAAATATCAGGATTTGCCCTTTCTATGGCAGCTATGCTTGTTTCATACATTTTTGCAAGCTTAAAAAAGCTGTCGCCCTCCTTCGTTTTATATAAGGTAAAACCGTAAAGATAAGGAAGCGCATTGTAGAAGGTTACAGGTCCTATAACGCCGTCCGCCTTAAGCTCTTTTGCCTCCTGAAAGGTTGTAACTGCCTCCTTAAACGAATCATCGTATAAATCAGTAAAATCAGGGGTGATTCCAAGGGCTCTTGACAGTGCCAGCTTCATAAGATAAACGGTATAAGCTCTTTCGCCGGGATAAATTGTGTTCATAAAATCATTCCTTGCTTTTTTATACTATTTATATTGCAATATTCTAACTTTTATGTTGACGGATTTTAGTAAAATATGTTATACTGATATGAATTTAAAAGAGGAGATAATAAAATGATAAACAGCAGACAAAGAGCGTATTTAAGAAGCCTTGCAAATAAAGTTCCTGCCCGCTATCAGATAGGTAAGGGGCAGATTGGTGAAAATACCGTGGAAATGCTTTTGGAAGGACTTGAAGCTAATGAAATAATAAAAATCAATGTACTTGAAAACTGCCTTGCCGAGCCCCGTGCAATCTGTGATGAGTTAGTTGAGCTTACAGGTGCAGAGCCGGTTGCCGTAATCGGCAGAAAAATAATCCTTTATAAGGAATCAAAAAATCATAAGGAAATAAGGTTACCGAAATAATATGGAAATTAAAGATCTTAAACTTTCAAGGGAGCTTAACGAGGCTATTTCAAAAATGGGCTTTACCGAGCTCACTCCGGTGCAGAGGGACGGAATTCTTCCCGTTCTTGAGGGGCAGGATGTAATCGTTCAGGCACCGACGGGAACAGGTAAAACCTGTACCTTCGGAATCCCTCTTATCGAAAATATCTCGCCTCAGGATAAAAAGCTGGGTGCGGTTGTTCTGTGTCCTACAAGAGAGCTTGTAATCCAGACCGCAGAGGAGCTTACCCGTCTTGCAAGATATAAAAAGGGGATAAATATTGTTCCCGTATACGGAGGTCAGCCAATAGATAAGCAGATTTTATTGCTTAAAAAAAGGCCTCAGATAATAGTTGCCACTCCGGGAAGACTTATCGACCACCTGAAGCGGAAAACAATAAAGCTCAGAGAACTTAAAATGCTTGTCCTTGACGAAGCGGATGAAATGCTTAATATGGGCTTTCGTGATGACCTTGATATAATACTTAAAAATGCACCTGAGGAAAGGCAAACGGTTTTATTTTCCGCCACTATGCCTCAGGAGATAATTGATATTGCAGATAACTATCAGAAGGAAAATCCCGTTCACATAAAGGTAACAGGTGAGGAGCTTACCGTTTCAACCGTTAAGCAGTATTATCTTGAAATAAAGCTTGCCAACCGTACCGATGCCATAGGAAGACTTATTGATGCCAATAAATATAAGCTTTGTATGATATTTTGTAACACCAAAAAGAAGGTGGACGAAATATGTGCCGAGCTTCGTCAGAAAAGATATCCTGCCGAAGCCCTTCACGGTGATATGAAGCAAATGCAAAGAGACCGTGTAATGTCAAGATTCAAAAAAGGTCTTGCAGGAATTCTTGTTGCAACCGATGTTGCGGCAAGAGGGATTGATATTGACGGGGTTGATGCGGTATTCAATTATGAAATTCCCGACGATTTTGAATACTATGTTCACAGAATCGGAAGAACGGGGCGTGCGGGAAACGAGGGAGTTTCCTATACCTTCGCCTCGGGAAGAGATATTAAAAAATTAAAAGAGCTTATGAAATATACCAAATCTGAAATTGTGCTGGGCACCCTTCCTTCACTTAAGGAGGTTAAGAAAATCAACCTTGAGGGAATAAGGGATACAGTAATTAGAATTCTTGAAAATGACGATGTAAGCGACTATCACGATTATATTGATTCGGCTTTTGAAGGGGTTCCCTCCTCTCATATTGCAGCCGCCCTTTTAAAGCTTATGAATGAGGGCGAAAAAAAGGAAGAGGATAAGCCGGGAAATGAAGATTTTGTCAGAATGTTTGTAAATATCGGCAAAATGGATAAAATGGGTACCAATAATATGATTGACCTGTTAAAAAGCGGCGGAGTTTCCTTTGAACAAATAGGCAAAATTGATATAGGTGAAAAATTCTCCTTTATCGAGCTCGAAAGAGAAGCAAGCGAAATCGTTACCCAAACTCTTAACGGTACTTATTATAAAAAGAGAAAAATCACCTTTGAGCTATCGGGTAAAAAGAAAAAGGAAAAGCCCGCAGTATCAAAAAAACAGGTAAAAAAGCCTTCCTCTCAGGGAAGACGAAAAAAATAAAATAATTTTATGTTGCAGAACAAATGCTGTGCGTCAAGTGTCAGAAAATAGGAGTAGAGTTTCTGAACGAAGAGTTTTCTCGCGTTAGTGCAGTAAGACTCGAACCCAATATGGTTTTAAAATGGAAATTTCGCGTAATATGGCAGAAATTCCTGCAAAAAACGAAAGGGGAATTATTATGAACAAAAAAAGAGAACTGAAAAAACTTATCCACACCGCACTTATGATTGCCATTGTAATGGTGCTCAGTAACTTTAATTACTATGTGCCTATGGGAGGGGAATCAGGCCTTAAGCTTGGTTTTACCACCTTCTTTGTAAAGCTGCCGGCCCTTCTTTTCGGTCCCATGTACGGAGCAATTTCGGGAGGCGTCAGTGATTTTTTAGGTTATATCATTAAGCCGATGGGACCTTATATGTTTCCGCTTACCCTGACTTCGGTAATAGGCGGCGCACTTATCGGTCTTTTGTGGAAGTTTTTTAAGAAAATCAATCCGGATACCGTTAAGGATATTTTTAAAATCATTGCGCTTTTATGTATTCTTTTCGGTGCGGTAAATCACATTCTTATCCATTTTTATGAGGGGTTAAGCTATTCACAGTTCCTGCTGGGATTAGGAAAAAAAACAGTTTATTTTACCGTCTGGTTTGAAGCGGCAGGCTTTTTGTTCTTTGCCGTGCTTTTCCTTGACCGTGTTTTTCGTTTGATACTAAAGGACAAGTATACCGACGACTTTATCAGACTTCTTTTAACTCTGATAATTCCCAATCTTATTGTAACAACCGCAAACACCTTCATATTAATGTTCTACTATCCCTCTTTGACAAAGCTTGGTTTTTTACTTGTTTTCATTCCGAGACTTACTGAGGAGATAATTATGACGGTGCTTCAGAGCTTTGTTTTAAGCTATCTTGTAAGAATTTATAATAAACTGCTTACGAAGGAGTAAGAATAAATGAAAAAACTTTTAATTCTTTTTGTACTGTTACCGGTGCTTTTTACCGGCTGTGCAAAAAAGGTTCCCGATCTTGATAATATAAAAGAAAGCTACAGCTCGGTTATATCCATGCCCTACGCTCAGCTTATAGGAAAAAATTTAAAGGATGTATCGGATAAAACGGGAAAGCTTACCTTTGATGAAGCCTCAGGCCGTTATTACTCGGATAAAAAGCTTATGGAGTTTGCTCCTTATTTTATAGCCAACGAGGACGGATTTATAAAAATATGCGGCTTTGAAACAGAGAAGGAAAGCAACGAGGCTGTTGTAAGCTATATAAGAGGCCTTTATAATATCCTCTGCGCAACCTATGGAAGCGTTGAAATTGACCCTACCATAACAAAAAGAGTAAATTCAATTGAAGATTTCTCCAAGTGTAAGGACGGAGAGGAATATAAGGAAATGTGGGCATGTGAGGGCTATCCGGTAGAATACTTTGTTTCCTTTAATGACGGTAAGGCAAAAATCAATATCCAGTATAATAAAACAGGGAAGTAGAGACTGTAAATTGAGAATGAAACACAGGGGGACGGTTCTATTGTGCTATGAAAAAGCAACACAACATCTCCGTCCCCTTGTGTTAGAAAAGAACATGGGTTGGAATTGAGAGGGGCGTATTATAGTGCAGAATGAATTTAAAAAAATTTCAAAAGTAACTTTTGTCTTTCTCTTAATCATGTGTTTAATTACAGTATTTATAATAGTAAAAGTAATGTTTTTAAAACCAATTTTAAAAGCATCACTATTTCCAACCAGCACTGGTCAAGGAGCATATAAATTCGAAATTTATAATAATGGAACTATAATTAGTTATTTTGGTATACGAAATAATGAAGATGTAAACAAAGCTTCATATTTGAAAATCCAAAAAATAAAATTTGGAAAATTATCCGATAAAGAATTTAACAAAATAAATGAACTAATATTAAAATGTGAAAACCGGGAATACAAATCGGTATATATACATGATTTAGATGACGGGTATGCTTTTCAAATAGCTTTTGACAAACTAAATGTAACACAATTTTATCATTTGCACAACGAGAAATCACAAGAATTGCTTGAGTTGATAGACTATGTAATAGATGTTTCTCCATTAGAGGTAAAAATTATAAATTTTTCATGAAAACAAACACAGGGGGACGGTTCTCCTGTCTTGAAATAAGTGGACGACAGAACCGTCCCCTTGTGTTTGACAGAAAAGAAGAATTTGCTGCAGTTGGACTAGCATACAACAGTCTGAATGATATTACAGAAAACGATATACGAAAAGAGCATGGATTAAGTAAAAGAGGTGCATACTAATGAATTGGTTCAAGAAAAGTTGGATTTTATTAATACTAATTTTTTTTCTTTTATGTTATTATGTCATATTCAATGCTCGTAAAGATATAATTCAATTTGCAATAGTTCCTCCAAGAGAATATTCTGAATGTTATTATTATAGAGTGAACGACAAAGGGGTGTTGTTTTGTGAAGTTGGAACTCATGTTACAGGGGCTATAATAACAGATAAAAATTTTATTGTTAAAAAATATGATTTCCCTTATTCTAAGTACCAATATAAAGAAAAGAAACTTACTAAAATGGAATTTGATACTCTCAAAGAATACTTATCCCAACTACGCATGAATGATTATGTTTCTGATTATAGTACTATTGACGACAGTTGGGAATTACAAATATTATATGATGATAAGTTTATAAAACAATGGTATACTGAACCTATATACTCTGAACTGGGCGTATTACGTGATTTTTTTATTAAAATATCTCCGTTTCATGTTAATATAAAAAAGTTTTGAGACAAGGGGACGGTTCTATTGTCTTGCTGAATCAGGCAAAAAAAGCATTACTGAATATAAATCCTTCGGATTTTCGATATGTTTTGGCTTAGCAAAACTCGATATGCAATTAAAATTGCTCGATATGTGCTTCGCACTCGATATGTTGCCGTAAGGCAACGAGAAAAGGACGGATGCCGAATGGCATATCCGTCCTATCCTTAATGTTGACATAAGTCAACAATTCATGATTTTTTAAAAATCAATTCATGTTATCGAATAGATAACAATTCATGCACCGTAAGGTGCAATTCACTATGCCGCTTGCGGCATATCATTTTGCATTCTGCACTCTGCACTCTGCATTCTGCATTTATATGGTCCTCATTCGTGACTTCTGATTTTCTCCGTATACAACCTCCAGAAAACAGGCTCAAATCCGCACTTTAATGCAATTTTTGATGATGCTATATGGGATTCAACCGTTCCGTAGAAGGGGAGGATTCCTTTTTTTATTATTTCTTCTTTAAGAATATTGACTGCCGCTGTACCTGCCCCCGTATGTTTAAAGTCGGGCAAAACGTTTATTCCAATCTGCCACATGGTGTCAGAATCCCTGCTTGCCGCCGCCAGAGCCGTAAGCTCATTATCCTTATAAAGCCCGACGCCCAGCATATCGGGGCGTTTTTTCGAAAACTCCAGAGCATTTTTGAAGCGGTCATCACCCTTAAAATTTAACAATTCCTTTTCATCAAGAATTTTTACCTTCAGTTTAGTGGGAATATCAACCCTGAGTTTCGGAAGGTAATAGTGATGAATGTCGCATATTTTCTCATTATAGTCCTTTAGTATTCCGTTAAGGATTTCAAGATGGTAAAAGCTTCCGAGAAAGCCCGGGTTAACATTGTCAAATGTATTCTTAAGCCTTTCAAGAAGTTCCTCACAATAAGAGCACATTATGAATTTGTTATTCACTACACATATTTTTAAAAGAGAGGTATCATCCCACTCATAAGCGCTTCGTCCATTTAATTTTTTATTTACCGTATATTTATTTTCGGCAGATAATATATCCTCAACCGAAAGATTGTAATCAACCGAAAGCTGATTAAAAAATATCCTCTTAAAATCCATAACCTCACCTCTTTTATCATTATATAATAAAAGAGATGAAAAATCAATTGCCGAAAAACTCCTCCAGCTTTTCCAAAGCCTTTTTCTCAATCCTTGAAACATAGGAGCGTGAAATCCCTAATTTTTTTGCAATTGTCCGCTGTGGCAGAGCCTTTTTATCGTAGAGACCGTATCTTAATATAATAATCTCCCTTTCTCTTTCATCAAGAACACTTTCTATCCCCTTGTAAAGCCGGTTTGTATCAAGCTTTAAATTAACCTCATTAAAAATCGACTCCTCCTCGTCGCAGAGAATATCCATAAGATTTATCTCGTTTCCCTCATAGTCAAAGCCGATAGGCTCATTCATTGAAACCTCATTGACCAGCTTTTTCTCACTGCGAAGGCACATAAGTATTTCATTGTGAATGCATCTTACCGCATAGGTGGCAAACCGTATTCCCTTGTTTTCGTCAAATTTGTTTATCGCCTTTATAAGACCGATTGTGCCGATTGAAATAAGATCCTCATAGTCCTTTCCTGACTGATAGTATTTCTTTGCAACAAAAGCTACAAGCCTTAAGTTCCTTTCTATGAGGGTGTTTCTTGCTTCTTCGTCTCCCTGATTGTATTTTAAAATAAGCTCCTGTTCCTCTTTTTTTGAAAGTGGCTTCGGGAAGGAATTAATGTTGGTAAGATAGCCTATAAACACAAAAAAATCCCCGAAAAGCCTTGACAGTAAATTAAGCATTTAAATTCCCCCTTATGAAAATACCTATGATTTTTTCAGAAAAAACTTGCAAGTCCGTATTGACAAAGTTTTTAAAAACACATATAATAATAAAAAATATGTTTTAGAGGCGAGGTGTAATTCCTCACCGGTGGTTATAGTCCATGAGTCGCTGTGCGATTGATTCGGTGAAATTCCGAAACCGACGGTAAAGTCCGGATGAATAAAACAAAATCAATGTTTTTAAGGCTCTGCATATTTTTGCAGAGCTATTTTTTTGGAGGCGAAATTATGAACACTAAAAAAATGGTAACCCTTGCAATGCTTTCCGCCCTGTCGGTAATTCTTGTAATGCTAATCAGAATTCCCTGGCCGGGAGCACCTTTTTTGGAATATGACCCTGCCGATGTGCCAATTCTTATAACCACCTTGATGTACGGTCCTTTATCAGGTCTTATTGTAACCGTTGTTGTGTCATTGGTGCAGGGACTTACCGTAAGTGCGGGAAGCGGTATAATTGGTATAATTATGCATATTCTTGCAACCGGCTTTTATGTTGTTTTTTCAGGCTTTATCTATAAAAAAGCCAAAAACCCAAGAGGTCTTACAGTTGCTTTAACCTTTGGTGCTCTTGTGGCCACACTTATTATGCTTTTATGGAATGTGTGGTTTACACCCTTGTTTTTAGGAACTCCCACCGAAGCTGTTCTTAAAATGTTAATTCCCGTGATTTTGCCCTTTAACCTTATAAAAACCGTTTTAAACGGAGCACTTGCGGGAGGGTTATATTCAGTGCTGTCAAAAATACTGAAAAATGAATAAAAATTCAAATTAATTGTTGACTTTTTAAAAAAAGAGGAATATAATAATAAAAAATAAATGGAAGGACACATGAAGATGAATAAGCTTTTTGCAAACAACTTTTATTTTAGCTATTTTGCTGCTTACTTTTTTGGGTTTGTAGCTTTTTTCGGTTGTATGCAAAGAAAATATATTTGTGAGATTGTGTAAAATCCGTGTTAAATAACGTACCATAAGCAACTCATGAATATATGAGTTGCTTTTTTGTTTAAGGAGGAATTACTATGGTATTAACAACAAAAGCAGACATCAAAACATCGGACATTGCAAAAATCAAAGAGGATCTTGAGGCTTTAGGCCTTGAAATACAGATTAATTACGGTGCCCACAAAAACGTTATCGCTCTTTTAGGGGATGTATCCGCAATCAACATTGACTGGATTACAGGTAAATATCCATTCATTGAACAGGCGATTAAAATATCTGAGCCCTATAAGAAGGCAAACCGTCGCTTCAAGCCGGATGATACCGTTATCAAGGTAGCAGGTGAAATTATCGGCGGTGATAAAAAGCTTGCTGTTATCGCGGGTCCCTGTTCGGTTGAAAGCAAGGAACAGGTAATTGAAATTGCAAAAGGTGTTAAGGAAAGCGGTGCCACCTTTTTAAGAGGCGGTGCGTATAAGCCAAGAACATCCCCCTATGCATTCCAGGGAATGGGGCTTGACGGTCTTAAGCTTTTATACGAAGCAAAAATGGAAACAGGTCTTCCTATTGTTTCAGAAATAATGAGCTCCAGTCATCTTGATGAATTTGTTGAGTTTGTTGATGTTTTACAAATCGGTGCAAGAAATATGCAGAACTTCGAGCTTTTGAAACAGGTTGGTAAAATCAATAAGCCGGTGCTTATAAAAAGAGGTCTTTCCAACACAATTGAAGAGCTTTTAATGGCGGCTGAGTATGTAATGAGCGAAGGCAACGAAAAGGTTATTCTTTGCGAAAGAGGAATAAGAACCTTCGAGAGCTTCACAAGAAATACTCTTGATTTAAGTGCAATCCCTGCTCTTAAACGACTTACACATCTTCCCGTAATCATTGATCCCTCTCATGCAACAGGTATGGCGTGGATGGTAGAGCCAATGGCAAAGGCTGCTGTTGCAGCAGGTGCAAACGGTCTTATCATTGAGGTTCATAACGATCCTAAAAAGGCTCTTTGCGACGGTCCTCAGTCCTTAACTGTTGAGGAATTCAGAACCCTTATGGGAAAGATTGAAAAAATTGCTGAAATTGAAGGTAAAAGTATATGAGCTTAATGAAAATAGGAGTAGTAGGCTATGGGCTGATAGGTGGCTCAATGGGGCTTGCTCTTAAGAAATATACCTCCCATACCGTTTATGCCTTTGAAAAAAGCCGGGAGGTAATAGCTTATATTGAAAAAAATTCACTTGCGGACGGGGCATTTTTACCCGAAAGTGAAAAAATCAGCGAATGTGATATAATATTTATCGGTCTTTACCCCGGGAAAACCGTTGATTTTATAAAGGAAAATAAGGAACGGTTTAAAGATAATGCCATTATTTGCGACCTTTGCGGAGTAAAGAAATATGTTGTGGAAAATATTCCTGAAAATATCCGTTTTATCGGTGCTCACCCTATGGCAGGTAAAGAGGTTAACGGCATTGAAAATGCAGACTGTGATTTATTTCTTAATGCCTCATTTTTAATAACCGTTGATAAAAGCACCGATGAAGAGGCTTTAAAAATTATAAAAGGGCTTGCAATAAAGGTAGGGTTTTTCAAGGTGGTTGAAACCACTCCGGAAAATCATGACAGAATGATAACCTTTACCTCCCAGCTTCCTCATATCCTGTCGGTAGCTTATGTGCTTCAGGATGCCTTTAAAAAGTGCGACGGCTTCTATGCAGGAAGCTTTAAGGATATGGCAAGAGTGGCAAAAATAAACCCAAATCTCTGGGAGGAGCTTTTTAAAATCAATAAAGGGATTTTAACCGAACAGCTTGACGAATATGTCAATACGCTTTTAAATATAAAGGCTATGATTTTACAGGAGGATAAAGAGCTTTATAAAACCCTGGTAAAATCAAGAGAATTAAAGGAGTGGCAGGATGAAAACTATAAAAATTAACCTGTCCCGCACAAGCTACGAAATAAAGCTTGGGGAAGGGATTTTAAGAAAGCTTCCCGACTATCTTGAAGAAATCGGGTTTTCAGGCAGACTGGTTATAATATGCGATACGGTTATTGAAAAGCTTCATCTTGACACCCTGAAGTCAGTTTTAAATAACAGTAAAATTGCTTTTGAAACGGTGGTCATAAAAACAGGTGAGGAATATAAAACCTTAGATACCGTGTCGGAAATCTATGAAAGCCTTGCAAAATTAAATATATCGAGAAAGGATACAATTCTTGCCTTCGGAGGCGGTGTAACCGGTGATATATCGGGATTTGTTGCCGCGACCTATTTAAGAGGCGTTGATTATATCCAGGTTCCCACCACTCTTCTTTCCATGGTAGATTCCTCTATCGGCGGAAAAACAGGTGTGGATTTGAAATACGGAAAAAACCTTGTAGGTGCCTTTAAACAGCCCCGCCTTGTAATAGCAGATACCAATCTTTTGAAAACTCTTCCCGAGCTTCAGCTTGCAAGCGGTATGGCAGAGATAATCAAAGCAGGTCTTATAAGGGATAATAAACTTATAGAGATTCTTAGCTTGTCCCAAAGCTTTGAGGATGACAAGGAGGAAATAATCCTGAGGGCAATCAATGTAAAAAAAGAGATTGTTGAAGCGGACGAATTTGAGAAATATGAAAGAATGCTTCTTAATTTCGGACACACCTTCGGTCATGCAATTGAAAAATACTACGGCTTTAAGGGGATAACCCACGGTCAGGCAGTTGCCTTCGGAATGAAGCTGATAACAAAAAATGATAAAATTAATGACCTGCTTGACAGCCTTTATTTAAAGTTCGGTCTTGAAATGGAATGTCAGGTACCCCAGAAGGAAATAATCCGCCTTTCAAAAAACGATAAAAAGGCAAGCGGAGACAGTGTTAATATAGTGATCGTTGAGAAGCCGGGTGAAGGCATAATAAAAAAAATAAGCTTTTCGGCTCTGGAGGAAGAATATGTGTGATATAAGACTAAATAAAAGCAGTCTTTTGGGTGAAATCACCGTTTGCTCCTCTAAAAGTGTTGCCCACCGTGCAGTTATTGCAGCAGCTCTTTCAGGAAGGGATATTACCGTGAAAAATGTAACCCCCTCCAAGGATATTTATGCAACCCTTAACGGTATTAAAGCCCTGGGAGTTTCATATATATTCGAGAATGAAACGGTTATAATTAAAAAAAGCATCTTAAATAAAAATAAGAAATTAAGTTTTAATGCAGGTGAAAGCGGTTCAACCTTAAGATTTTTAATTCCCGTGTTTACCGCCCTGGGTAACGAAACTACCTTTTCAGGTGAGGGCAGACTTCCAATGCGCCCTCTTGATGACTATCTTGAAATTTTTGATAAAAACTCAGTTTGCTATGAAAAGGGAGAATGCTATCTTCCTCTTACCGTAAGGGGGACCTTTAAGGAAACTGTCTTCGATGTAAGAGGGGATGTAAGCTCTCAGTTCATAACCGGACTTATGCTTTCCTCTCTTGCAACAGATAAGGAAATTACAATAAATATAACCACCAATCTTGAGTCAAAGGGATATGTTGATATCACAGCAAAGGTCCTTGAAGACTTTGGCTGCAGTGTCTTATTTAAAGATAATACCGTGAAAATAAAAAAAGGCATTTGCAGTATAGATGAATATATTGTTGAAAATGACTGGTCCCAGGCGGCATTTTTCCTTGTGGCAGGTGCCGTAGCAGGAGATGTAACCTTAAGAAATATGAATTTATCCTCTCCACAGGGAGATAAGGAGATAGTATCCGTTTTAGAAAAAGCCGGTGCTGATATCACGAGAGGCTCTGACTTTGTAAAGATTGTAAAATCCAAAATAAACGGCTTTTTATGTGATGCATCGGATATTCCCGACTTAGTTCCCATCCTTTCGGTTCTTGGTGCCTTTGCAAAAGGGAAAACACATCTTTACAATCTTAAACGCTTAAGACTTAAGGAGTCTGACCGTATTGAATCAACGGTGTCAATGTTAAGAGCATTTGGAGTAAAATGTGAAAGCGGTGATGATTATATCACAATCTACGGAGAAAATTCCCTTTGTGACGCTTTTGTGGATTCCTTTAACGACCACCGTATTGTAATGTCTTCAGCCGTAATGGCGCTGAAGGGCGGCACAACCCTTATTAAAAATTATAAAGCAGTTGATAAATCCTATCCCGGCTTTTTTGAGGATTACTTCAGGCTGGGAGGAAAAGGAGAAATATTATGAGCAGTATAACCTTAAAAAAACTGTCCCTTACAATTTTCGGGGAATCCCACGGCCCCTGTATCGGAGGCGTTATAACAGGACTTCCCGCAGGACACAGGCTTGATTTTGAAAAAATAGATAAGGATGTTTTAAGAAGAAAGCCGGGAAAGGACGGTCTTTCCACGCCCCGTAATGAAGAGGATAAATATGAAATAGTATCGGGAATAAAGGACGGTGTCCTTACAGGCGCCCCTTTATGTGTAATTATAAAAAATTCCGATACCCATTCCTCCGACTATTCGAAATTAGCGGATATTCCGCGTCCGTCTCACAGCGACTATCCTGCATATATAAAATATAACGGCTTTAATGACATAAGAGGCGGAGGCCATTTTTCAGGAAGGCTGACTGCCCCCATTACCGTTATCGGAAGTATATGCAAACAGCTTCTTGAAAAGGAGGAAATAAAGGTTGTCTCCCATATTTTGAGAATTAAGGATATAACCGATAAAAGTCTTCTTGACTGTAACGGTGAGGATATAAAGAAGCTGGCAGACGGTAAGGACACAGTCTGTGACAGTGTTGTGGAGAATTTTTATAAGCTCATTACCGATGCGAAAGCAAATAAAGATTCTCTCGGTGCAGTATGTGAATGTGGCATTATAAATATGAAGCCGGGACTTGGCGGACCCTTGTTTGACGGTCTTGAAGGTAAGCTTGCGCAGTTAGTTTACGGTATTCCCGGTGTTAAGGGTGTTGAATTCGGAATAGGCTTTGATTTTGCCGGGTTATCGGGAAGCCTTGCCAATGACTGTTATTGCTTAAAGGACGGTAAGATAAGAACGAAGACAAATAATAACGGCGGAATTCTCGGAGGTATCTCCAACGGGGAAAATATTGTTTTCCGTGTTGCCTTCAAGCCGACTCCCTCAATAGCCCTTCCCCAGCAATCCGTTAACTTAAAAACCGGCTGCGAGGAAATCCTTGAAATCAAAGGCCGTCACGATCCCATTATCGCACTTCGTGCGCTGCCTGTAGTAGAGGGGATTGCCGCAATCGGAATTCTTGATGAAATTTTATAATCGGGTGAGCTTATGAATTTAGATGAGATAAGAGTAAATATTGATAAGGTGGATTCCGAATTAAGAGAGCTTTTTATAAAGAGAATGGAGCTTGTCCACCGGGTTTATGAATACAAATCGGAAAACAACCTTCCCGTTAAGAATAATGACAGGGAAGCAGCTATAATTGAAAAAAGAACCGCAGACCTTGAAAAATTCAGGGAGGAAACGGGTGAGTTTTTCAAGGACCTTATAGATATAAGCTGTAAATATCAGGAACAAAGATTAAGCAAGGAAAAAAAGCTTGATTCTTCCTTTACCTTTTTAAAAAGAGAAGACTTTTTAAGGGGTGTGAAAAAGGTTGCTTATCAGGGAATAAAGGGCTCTTACGGAAGCGAGATGGCAATGAGGCTTTTTAATGACAAGGAGCTTATCTCAAAAAAGAGCTTTTTGGAGGTCTGTGAAAGTGTTAAATCAGGCGAGGTGTGTCTGGGAGTTCTTCCTGTTGAAAATCTTTCTGCGGGAAGTGTAAGCGGTGTATATGACCTTATCTATGAAAACGGTCTTACCGTGGTAATGGAGGAGGAGCTTGAAATCCGTCACTGTCTTTTAGGCACAGGTGCCTTCTCGGAGGTTGAAAGAGTAAAATCCCATCCCCAGGCTTTAAGTCAGTGCTCCCGCTTTATAAAGGAGCATAATTTTGAAACCGTTGAGGGAGTAAATACCGCAGTGTGCGCCTATGAGGCATCACGGTATGAGGATGCTACATTGGGCGTAATATCGAGTAAGATTAACAGCGAGTATTATAACCTTAGAATTTTAAAGGAAAATATATCGGATATTGAGGATAATAAAACAAGATTTGTGGTTGTATCGCGGGAAAGAGTTATTCTTGACGAGCCCCGTAAAATAAGCCTTGTTTTTACTCTTCCTCATAAAACGGGAAGCCTTGCACGGGTGCTTGGTGACTTTTCTGCCCACTCCTTCAATCTTACAAAAATTGAATCACGCCCCCTTAAATCCAATATGTGGGAGTATAATTTTTATGTGGATATTGAAGGCTCCCTGAAGGATGAAAAAACAAAAGATCATCTTGAAAAAATCAGCTATTTGTTTGACGAAATAAAAATTCTCGGTAACTGTTAAAGGTGAACTTAAAATGCTAAAATACGGTTTGACGGGTAATCCGCTCGGACACAGCATGTCTGCGGTTATCCACAACAAAATTTTAAAAATAAAAAATATCAGCGGTAACTACGAATTAAAGCCGACAGATAATCTTAAAAAAAGCTTTGAGGAAGATTTAAGTAAGCTTGACGGTTTCAATATAACCATACCATATAAAAAGGATATCATAGCATATCTTGACGAAGCTGATGAAAAGGTTAAATTATATAATTCCTGCAATACCGTAAAAATATCCGACGGTGTAGTGAAAGGGTATAATACCGATGTTTTCGGTATTAATGACACTCTTTTAAAAAACGGTATATCCGTAAAAGGAAAAAGAGTCCTTGTAACAGGGGCAGGGGGTGTTTCTTCCGTAATGGCATCCGAAATGGCTCTTAAGGGCGCCCATGTTTTTATCTATGCCAGAAACGAAGAAAAAACAAAAAAAGTTTGCAGCTTTATTTTTGAAAAAACGGGTAAAACCGTTACCCCTGTAAGTCTTGATGAAATAAAGGATATCTATCTTCTGATGCAGGGCACTCCGGTTGGGATGTACCCTGATACATTAAACTGTATCCTGCCTTTTGAGAAGCTAAAAAATATTCCCTATGTTTTCGATACAGTCTATAACCCTTATAAAACACTTATTCTCCGTATGAGTGAGTATTTCGGGAACAAGGCAATCGGCGGTCTTAATATGCTGGTTGAACAGGCTGTTAAGGCTCAGGAAATCTTTAACGGAATAACCCTTTCAGAGGAGGAGTTTTCCGATGTGTTAAATATAGCAAAGGCTCATATTCCACCTTTTAAAATAAATAAAAACATAATTTTAATCGGACCTCCGGGCTGCGGAAAATCAAGTATTTCCCGGGAAATAGCCGACCTTCTTGATGTCAAAGTTTCCGATATAGATTCTGAGATTGTAAAAAAAGAGAAAATGACTGTTAATGATATCTTTTTTAAAAAAGGGGAGAAGGGCTTCAGAGCTATTGAAAGTGAAATCTTTTTTGATGCAGTAACTGAGGTGGGACAGGTCATTGCAACCGGCGGCGGACTGCCCGAATATAACGATTTAAGTGTACTTGATAAGGATAAAAACATCATAGTCTTTCTGAACACCTCCGAGGAGGTAATCTATAACCGTATAAAGGAAGATAACGGAAGACCTCTGTTAAAGGACGGCAGAGAAGCTCTTACAAGACTTATCACCCGAAGACTTCCCATATACGAAAAATACAGCGATATCACCGTAAATGTCGAAAAAGAGCGAAATATAAAGGATATTACCGCAGAAATAATCGAAAAAACAGTAAGGAAGTAGAGATACATCCTTTTTTATTATAAATCCCTGTGGGATTTTCGATATGTTTTGCTAAAGCAAAACTCGATATGTGCTTCGCACTCGATATGTTCCTTTGGAACTCGATATGTTGCCTGTCGGCAACGAGAAAAGGACGGATAAGGTGTAATGAAGTGTAGCTCGTTAAATAATTGGTATATAAAAATCCAAAATTTCAATATAATAATCCAATTTCATCTCACGATAAGAGAAAATTGGATTATTTTTCACAAAACAGGTATTATTTTACAGTGTTAAAAAGTAACAAAAATATATGATGAAACGACTGTTTTGTTATTGACATTTGATTAAATCTATTGTAAAATTGTATTGATGATACTATAATCGGTAGTGTCGATAAATGTTGAAAATTTTAAAGGAGGTACAAACTATGAACAAAAAAATTCTTTCAATTTTTTTAGTTCTGTCCATTCTGGCTTCAATGCTCACCTTTACAGTAGCATTTGCCGATGGAGACGTTATTTTCTCCTATGCCTTTGAATCGGAAGATGAAGGCTGGAGTTACTACAAGCAGGCTGATACTAATACACTCAGCTCAGAAAAAGCAAAGGGAGGTTCAAAATCGCTTTACATCAATGACGATGCAGACGATATCGCTGGCGGATTTACTTCTCCTTTTATCGAAGCAGTACCCGGTGAAACCTATACTGCTACAGCTGATATTTTTTCCGTTAAAACAGGCGGAAGCTTCTATTTAAGATTTACAGATTCCTCAAAGAAAAAAATAGAAGATAAAACAGCTAAGCCATCAAAAACAGGTGAGTGGGTTTCTCTTACCGCAACAGGTAAAGCTCCTGAAGGAACAAAATTCGTTCAGGTATTGGGGGTTACCTTTAATTCCGGCGGCGGAGAAATGTATTATGATAATGTTGTTTTAAAAGGTAAATCGGCAGCAGCTGCTCCTTCAGAGCCTTCTGCACCGGCAACTACCCCCGAGGCAGCTCCCGAGGTTGAGGGTACAAAATATGCTACCGAAATCGGCTTTTTAACAAAGGTTGGCCTTATTGATTCATCCTTTAAATGGGATGCTGAAATCACAAAGGCTGAAATGGCTAAAATGATTGCAAAAGCACTTCACCCCGAGGTTGACTTTACAACCAATGCAGGTGTTCAGGTATTCGGTGATGTTCCTACCTCTCACCAGTATTATTCTTACATAAAGGCTTGTAAGGATTTAAAGATTATCAACGGTGACTATGAAGGCAACTTCAATCCCGATAATAAAATCACTATTGTTGAAGCCTTAACAGTTACAATCAATGCATTGGGCTACACACCTTATGCTGAAGCCTTCGGCGGATATCCTACAGGATATTTCACAGTTGCAACCCAGTCAGGTCTTGCAAAGGGCGTTAATGTGGCTTCCACTGAAATGGTAACAGGTGAGGTTATCGCAAAGATTCTTTATAATGCTCTGTTTGCCGACCTTGTTCAGCTAAAGGCTATTACCAACGGCTCTGTTGAAATTGAAATCAACAACGGTAAGAACATTCTTTCCGAAAGACTTGGTATATATGAATTTGATGCAATTGTTACCGATAACGGTATAAGTGCATTGTACGGTGCTTCTATTAATGAACCTGAAATGGCTATTATCGAAGAAGTCAAGACAGGTAAACGCGTAACCGCTTATGTTAACAATTCCGGTATTAACGGATATTTAGGTTACAGAGTAAAGGCTTTTGTTAAGAACAATATGGAAAACGGAAAGCTTGAGTATGTTTTTGCAGCTCCATATTCAAAGGCTAAAACAGTTACCGTAAATGCAAAGGATATATTCAACATATCAGCTGATTATGTTGAATATGATGAGGATATTACTACATCCGATTACGAAAAAATCGCTCTTGGCGGATTTACTCCTCTTATCATTGTTAACGGTGTAAGAGTAGTTGCAGGCTCATTAAGTGAGGTTATGCCAAAAGACGGTATCGTTACGTTTATTGAAAATAACGGCGACTCAAAATTTGATGTTGTTAACATCTTAAGCTTCAATTATGCAAACGGAAGCTTTGATGCTCCTGCACGAAATATCTTTGTTGACAGTGTTTCTACCGTTGATGAGGAGCATTCTATTTCCTGTGCATTCAATCCTTCACAGTCGCTTGACTTATCAGAAGAGGAAGCCGGCTATGCCTTTGCAGGAAGCGATCTTGTAACATCTATCAAAGACGTTAAGCCCGGTATGATTGTATCTGTTGCGGAAGCACCTGAAGCAATTGACGGCAAGCCTTATTATTTCCTTGTGGTAAATAATAAAAAGGTTACCGGTTCCTTAACAGGTAAGGCTGACAATACTCTTCTTATGTCTGATAATAAGGAATATGAGCTTTCAACAAGTATTACCTCCGTTAAATCAAGCTTTATAAATTATCTTGTAATGGGTAAGAATGTTACATTATATCTTGATGTAACAGGAAATATCGCTTATGCAGAAAATGAAGGCGGAAACTCCAAGAACTATGCATATATAGTAAAGGCAGTTGAAAGAACAAAAGACGGCGAACAGATTACTCTTGTTAAGTTCTTTGATAAAGCAGGAAAAATGCAGGAATTACCTTTAAAGGAAAATGCAAAGATTGACGGTGAGGTTAAATCTTCAATTTCTGCTCAGATTGCTGCAATTGAAACCCGTCCGTCAGGCACAACCAAGCTGATTGCCGGAGATGAAGCAGGAAGACCTGCAATCATCCTTACCAAGGACGGTTATATCACAAGTATTGATACCGATACACCGAACAGAACCCTGGATTCAGGCTCGGTTTCAAAAATCTATGCAACTCAGACTCCTATTAAATATTCCGAAGAGGACGCTGACAGCTTTGATACTTTAAAATCAGGCTTCAGAAGTCCGAGACTTGATGAAATCATAGGTTCCGTAAAAAATGTGGGCGGTAAATTCTATCTTACTAACAACACAGTAATTATTGCTGTTCCTGAGATAGACACTTACGGTCTTGATGCTACCGTTTATAACACTTATAAAGGCGGTAACACCTATCAGGGTGCTGTTAATAACGCAATGATTCCTCTTTATGAATATGAAAAAGAGGATGCTAACTACAAGGTTATGAAAGCATCAGATATCGGCACAAGATTTGTATATGATATTCAGGGCTATGATATTGACGGTGATACAGGGGTTGCAGGCTTGGCTATTGTAAGAGGAAGAACCGATACTTACTTCTACGGTTCAAATCCTTACGATTCAAAAACACCGTTACTTGTATACTCAAGAAAGAATAAGGTATACGATGCCAAGAAGGAAAAAGAGGTTACAAAGATTTACTACTATCAGGACGGCAAAGAGCAGTCAGGTACCATCGACCTTGATGAAGCCTTCTATCCTTATGTAGCACTTATAAACGGATGTGAAGCTTCTTATACTCCATATAAACGCGCAGTTCCTGCACTGGAAGAAGGCGATATTATAAGAGTTGTAAAATCCGGTGAAAATATTACTCATATTGAAAGAGTTGTTGATGTTTCGAACTATGGAGCAACTTACGCATTTATGCTTTATCCTTCAAATGCAAGAGACCCTTATTCTGTTTCCAAATCAGGTCTGCAGTCTAACTCAGACGCTGACAAGGGATATCCGTTCCCCTTTGATATGAGACTGTACCGTGCAGGTACAACTCAGACCTATACTGTAGGTTCCGGTTGGGTAGATCAGATTAAAGGCTCAATAATGAGAGTTTTCACTGCAAAGAGCGTAGCTTCAGCTGATTATAATGACAATAAGCTTGCTGCATTTGATCCTAACAATCCGGCGAAGATTTCAGAGCAGTATCTTGATGCAGGTTCAATTACACCTATGATAGTTGATATCAAGGCTGACGGAACCGTTGAGGTTAAGCAGGGAACTTTAAATGATATTAAAACTCTTCAGGAAGAAAACAATAACAAAGATAACTCAAGCGTAATTTACTATAAGCACACAAACTATAAAATGGAACAAATCGTTGTAATCAACGGTATTGAAAACGCTAAATAAGGAGGAATAAAAAATGAAAAGAATATTAAGTCTTTTAATTTGTGCAATGCTTATTATATCCTCCGTAGGTGTAGTTGGCTTTGCCGATAATAACCATTGGTCTTATGACTATATTAAGGGCATGATTGCAGACGGCGTTATCTCAGGCGACCAGAACGGCAACCTTAACCTTGACAATACAATTACAAGAGCAGAATATGCTAAAACAATTAACAAATATTTCGGATACACCGTTAAAGCCGATTCAGGCTTTGGCGATGTAACCTCTGATAAATGGTACTATAACGATATGCTTATTGCGAAGGGCACCGGCTATATGATAGGCGATGCTTCCGGCAATGCAAATCCGGATGCCAAAATCACAAGAGCAGAAGCCTTTGTTATAATTGCAAGACTTCTTGGACTTTCCGATGTATCCGATGTATCCTTTACCGATGAAGCTGAAATTCCTTCCTGGGCAAAGGGCAAAATCGGAGCACTTGTAAAGGCAGGTATAATCTCAGGTTATACCGATGGCTCCATTAAGGCAAACGGCAATATTACAAGAGCTGAAGCTTTTGTTATCATTTCTAAAAACGAAAGACATGAAATGCCATCTGATGCTCCCGTTTCCACCGATGTTCCCGGTAACACAAGCAGTATGACTCATGTTAACGGCGGTTCAATCAGCGGCGGCGGAGGTTCCGGCGGCGGAGGTGGCGGAGGTATCGCAACTCCTGTTGCTCCAACCGCAAACATTGATATAAGAGCATATAACGAAAAAACATTTGATATTGAATATACTGCAACCAATTTCACAAGAGTCGTTGCAACATTGGCATTTGAAAATGAAAGCTACGATGTAGAACTTATTCCTGTCGCGTCAAACGGTACACAGTATAAAGCTTCGTTAAAAACTGATATTGTTGATATAGTTAACGCAAGAAATTCAAATGGAGATGCGTATACATTATCACTAAAAACTGAGCCTAAACCCGGATTCAAAGGTGCTAATGCAGCTTTAAATAAAACATTTATAGCAGATATTCTTCCTGAACTTACCGGATTTCGCGGTGGTATTAATATTTCAAACGGTAAGTATGAATACAGCTGGGATGCAATTAGTGGTATAACTGATTATGTTGTCAATGTGTATTCCGATGAAACTTTATCAACAAAAGTTGCAGAGCTTTCGTCAGTAACAACTTCAACATCAGTTGCTTTTGATATTAATTCTTATCCGTTAGGAACACCTTATTATATAACAGTTGCAGTTAAAAACGGTAACTTTGAAGGTGTAGTATCTAAAGCTATGGCAGTTATGTCTGCAGGTGTTTCAGGTGGTGACGGTAGTGAAGAAAATCCTTATGTGATTTCAAATGCAACTCAGTTTGTAAACATCTTTGGCAAGGGTAATACAGCAGCTTCCTCATTATTTGATAAAAATTATATTTTAGTATCAGATATTGATTTAACATCATCATCTTATGCTCCGGCGTTAGTTGAATTTACAGGTTCACTTTCCGGTTGGGATTTGACAGAAAATAAAGCTGCTAAGAAAACAGTTAATATTGGTACAGTTTCAACCGCTGATGTAACAACCACAGCCTTTGGTAAAACTCCGGATTACACAGGTACAGGTTCCTTAATCCATGTTGTAAAAGGCGGATATGTTGGATACTTGACAGTAAACGGTTCGTTTACATCAACTAAAACAGATAATGACTCCAAGCATTATGTTGGTGGTGTAATCGGTATTGTTAACGGTAACACAACAGTTGAATTTGTTGACAGTAATATAAATACAACAGCTTCAAAAGGCTATGCAGGAGGTATTCTTGGCTGTATTTACACTTCAGGAAATAAGGTTATTAACTGTTCAAATACCGGTAACGTTAACGGTACAAGAGCTGCCGGTGGTATAGTAGCTAATCTTTTCGGTGTTTCCGAAATTTCAGACTCCTTTAACACAGGTAATATTGAAGGTACAATGCATGCAGGCGGTATAGCAGGTATGATAAAAGGTACAGTTACAAATTGTTATAACACAGGTAGCGTACTGTCTACAGGTGCAACCGGCGGTAACGGTGCCGGTGGTATCACAGGTTATATTGCTGCAAAAGAAGCAAAGGTATCACAGAGCTGGAATAGCGGTACAGTTGAATTAAAATCAACCGGAAAAGCTGCCGGTGCAGGCGGTATCATTGGTGCAGTTTATCTTGCAAAAGGCGACAATAGATATTGTATTATAGAAGACTGCTTTAACACAGGTGTTATCACCTCTGCATCAAATAAGGGTGCTGCTCTCGGTAATATATTCGATTCATCATCCTCTGTTAAAGGCTTCTATGATAATGTAAATAAAGATATAGATGTATGGGGTTTAAGTGAAACTCTTAACGCAGATGCAAAGGTTGAAAATGCTTTTGTACTTGGCGACAGAAACACTATAGGTACTTACGGCGAAAAAATTGCAAATATATGGACACTTGCTGAACTTAAAAATGAAGATGCATACTTCAAAGGTTCTGAAAAATGGGTAATGGACGGAACTTATAAGTATCCTCAGCTTAAGGGTGCTCCTTATGTTGGTGCTGATGTTGTTCTGCCTCCTCCTCCTGCATACATATTCTCATCAGAAGTTAAGTATCAGTATGATCCTTCAAAAACTGCTTATACAGTTTCATGGGATTTAGATACTACTGTTACATCATATAATGTATATGTAGGTTCTGAAAAAGTTGCAGACGGCTTAACAGTTTCAACATTTGATGTTCCTGCATCAAAAATTCCTACAAATACTGAAGAAATAACAGTTTCTGCTGTATTTGAGGGTCAGGAATACTACTCTGATCCTGTTGTTGCCAACTATGGTGGCGGTAAAGGTACAGAAGCTGATCCTTACTTAATCTATACAATCGGTCACTTGAATAATGTTAAATTAAATCTTGATAAAGAATTTAAGCAGATGGCAGATATTACCGAAGAGCTTACGGCTCCGATCGGTTCTGCAAGTGAACCGTTTACCGGTAAATACTACGGTGCAGATAATGAAAATAAATCCGTAAATCTTAAGATTAACGGTGGCGATTTTGCTGCTATGTTTGCTGCAACAAACGGTGCTGAGCTTTCGTATATCACAACAAAGGGTTCGGTTGTCGGAGATCATACTAAGTTTACAACATTTAAACTGAAAGACGGCTCAGAAAGAGTTGCGCATGCTACTGCAGGTCTTGTGGCTCTGACATTAGACGGCGGAAAAACAGTTATTTCTCATTGTATAAATGAAGCTAATGTTACTGTAACAGGCATAGCAAAACAATCCGGTGCTTATACAGGTATTGGCGGTATCACAGGTTATCCTATGACAGCCGATATTTCCTACTGTGAAAACAAAGGCCTGATAGACGGTAAATATACTGCTTCTGTTGGTGGTATTGCAGGATACAAAGGAACCGGTATTACAACCTATTGTAAGAACTACGGAACAGTTAAAAACGGTAATTCCTTAGGTGGTATTGTTGGTTCTCAGTATTCAGATATAACTTACTGTGCTAATATGGGAATAGTTGATAATACTGAAAATGGTGATCCTCATACCGGTGGTATTTCAGGTTCTATTTGTGGTTCATCAAATATTTCCAATTCATACAACTCAGGTAAGGTTTCCGGTGTTTCAAATGTAGGTGCTATATCAGGTAGAATATATGCAGCTGCAAGTGCTAAAACAACTGTTGAAAATTGTTTTAATACAGGTGTTATAATAGGAGCATCGAATGTTGCTATAGCGCTTGGTGAATATGTAAGAGGTGCAGGAGCTACTGTTAAAAATGTATATGACATAGAAAATCCTTCACTTGGTTTATTTAAAACAAATACAATAGGCAGCACTATTGATGTTGCTAACTGTTATGTATTAAATGCTACAGCTGCAGGAATTCCGACAATTACTGCGGATGCACTAAAAGCTCTTCTTACAACCGATACAACATTCAGTGCAGATTTATGGCATATAAATGCTGATACAACCTATGCTTATCCCGAGCTTAAAACTCTTCCTTACGAAAAGCTGGAAAGACTTGAGGCTGTTACATTAACAGTCGATACATCGGATGATAAGTTCGTTCTTAACTGGAATCTTCAGGATGGCGTCTCCTACGACATATACGTTGGTGGCGAAAAGGTAGCAACAGTTTTGACAAATACCTTTGATGCTACAGATTATGTTGACGGTATTTATGATATATATGTAATTGGTAATAAGGGAGAAATAACTCCGGCTGTTTCAAATACTGTAAAAGTTAACGGACTTTTCGCAGGCGGTTCAGGTACAGCAGATGATCCATATCTTGTTGCAACCTCGAAGCATTTTAAGAATGTAGGAAAATATCCTTCCGCTTACTTTAAGCAGACAAAGGATATCGAGGGTATTACGGAAAACATCACTGCTGAATTCGCAGGTCAGTACGATGGTGACGGCTATTCACTTACCATCGCTCTTACAACCTCAGATGCAAATGATCAGGGCTACGGCTTATTCAACATAACAGCCGGCACAGCGGAAGCTCCTGCTGTTATCAAAAATGTTGTATTAAAAGGTACCTTAACATCTACATCAACTGCAAAACAGTATGTTGGTGGTCTTATAGGTATGACAAAAGGATCAACCTACTTAACAGTTGATAACTGTGTAAACTATGCAACAGTTACTGCTGCAAGTGCCGGAGGTAACTCCAATGTTGCCGGTTTAGTAGGCAGAGCATATATTGCAGGAATTGATATAACAAACTGTGTAAACTACGGTACAGTTAACGGCGGAAACAATGCTTATACAGGTGGTGTTGCCGCTATGGCAGGTTATGGTAACGCAGGCGTGATTATGGAAAACTGCGCTAACTATGGTGATGTTTCCGGTAAATCCGTTGCAGGTGTTTTAGGATGGACCTATGCCGATATTAAAAACTGCTTTAACTTTGGTACAATTACCTCTAACGGCTCAACTCCTGCAGGTATCTGTGGTTATACAGGCGGTAAAAATGTTACTGCTGAAAACTGCTTTAATGCAGGCACTTTAGTATCAACCTCAGGCGCTAAAACATACGGTATCTTAGTATCTAACCATGCTGCATCAAGTGCTGATACTATCTCGGTTGAAAACTGTTATAACATTTTTGACGGTGCATTAATTGCAGGTGCAGGTTCAGGTAAAAAAGCCCCTGTAGTTACAAGTTCATATAATATAACTGCAGCTGATACAACCGCAGGTGTTACGACTGTTACACTTTCAGCACTTAAGACTTTAGATATTTCCGATGCATTTACACTTCTTTCTGAAAATGCATCTAACCCGGATTACAATAAAGACTATGAATATCCTCAGATTAAAACAAACTTAGTTTCTAAAGACTATGTTATTCCGGGCTCTCAGGATAAACTGTCAATTAAAGATATCTATTTTGATGAAACTACTGCTGACTGGATGGTAAAAATTAATCCTACAACAAAATCAGAAATCGCAGTTTATCAATTAGAAGTTGGTAATGACATCGTAGTTGAATTTGAAAAATCAGATTTAAGTTCTGACAATGCTATTGTTTTAGAAGAAATTGCTATAGGGGAAACAACCGTTTCCCTTACAGCACTTGATTCTTCAAATGCTCCTGTTTTAACAGCAGATGACTATACTGTTGATATGACTGTAAGCGGCGGTACCGGAGCTGATACTGATCCTTATGTTATTTCACATAAAGAACAGTTTGTTCACTTCTTCGGCAAAGACAATACTGCTGATGATTTTACAAAGCATTATATTCTTGTAAAAGATATCGACTTAAGCGCTTCTGACTATGAACCTTCCCCTGAATTATTTAAAGGTTCGTTATTCGGTTACGATTTGGTAGCAGACAAAAATGCAAAAAAAGAAATCAATATTGGTGCTGCTAACCGTACCTCTAAAATACTTTATGATACAACAAACTCACGTTATGCTGCAGGTGGTATTATAAATGCTGCAGACCCTGCAACAGCAGTTGAGCTTGGTTATTTAACACTAAAAGGTACTCTTACAACTGAAGTTACAGGCTTATATGCATTTGGTGGTCTTGTTGGTGCTATGGAATTAAAAACCACAAAGATTTCCAATGTTGATAACTATATCGATGTAACTGTTGATCTTGCATTAAATTCAACAGGTGGTATAGCAGGCTATGCACGTTCTTCCTTTGATAACTGCAGAAACTTTGGTGATGTAACAGCTAAAGGATATACAGGCGGTATTTTCGGTTCAGCAAATACATCTGATTCTACTGTTACTGCGTGTTATAACGAAGGTACAATTTCCGGTGGTAACCATACAGGCGGTATAGCAGGCTCAACATATCAGAGTATTTATAATTGCGCAAATACAGGTACTGTTAAAACCTCTGCAGGCTATATTGGCGGTATCGCAGGTTATAACTCAACTAACGGTTCAAAGATGGACAGCTGTTTTAATACCGGTACTGTAATGCATACAGCAGATCCGGGTTCAGCTATTCAGGGTGTTGGTGGTCTTGTAGGCTTTATGTATTATAAATCTACTACTCATACCAGAGGTATGATAATAACCAACTGTTACAATTTAGGTGAAATTACTGTTGCAGGTGATCAGACAACAGCATGTGCTGTTGGTAATGCATATACTTCAGGTGTTGCAGGCGTTTCAGGTGTAAAAACATCTGTTAAAGGCTTCTACGACTTAAAGAATAAGGACCTTCCTGTATGGAAATCCACTTATACAGCATCTACTCCTTCGGTTGATGTAGCAAGCACTTATGTAATTTCTGATTCAGTAACTTCAGATACAATAAAAGGACTAACTTCAAACGATACAATGTTTAAAGACAGTACTGTTTGGGAAATTGATGATAATGCTGACTATAAATATCCTACATTGGTTAAAAACCCCTATGACGATAATTTAGCAGCTTTCACACCCGCCAACTGATTTAATATTTAAAATTAAGAGTGTTCTTCGGAGCACTCTTTTTTTATTACAAAGCATAGCTTTGCTATGGCGTCGGTTTTTACTCGTTCCGCAGGAACATATCGAGTGCGTAGCACATATCGAGTTTTGCCTCGGCAAAACATATCGAAAATTCCATAGGGATTTATATCTTACACCTCATCCGTCAGCTATCGCTGACACCTTCTCCTCATTAAGAAGGCTATGGTATTTGTTCTTTTTTAATACTGTAGGGCGTGGCGACTCGACACGCCGATATAAAATTACCAATTACAAATGAAGGAAGGTAAGCATGCCATTTTTCATTTACATTTTCCCTTGTTGCACAAAATGCAATCTTTGGTTGCATTTTATGTACTTTTGTAAAAAAAGTGGAGCAAAAGGTGATGAAAATCTTTACTTTTAATAAAAAATATGTTATCATAAAATATAAAATTATATAGTGAGAAATTGCGCCCTCGGGCAAAGCTTTTTTCACGAAAATACTATAAAAAAGTGTGGAGGAACAAATCTATGAGCAAAAGAATTTTATCGCTTCTGCTTTGTGCGGTAATGCTTTTATCCCTATCGGCATTTACCGTTTCTGCAGACAGCAAGGTTTTACAGGCTTATTCATTTGAGTCTGAAGATGAAGGATGGTCATTTTATAATAAGGCTGATTCATCCTTTAATTCACTGACAAAGGAGAAGGCAACTGACGGTACTCAGGCTTTGTATGTTAATGATACATCTGATGAAAAGACCGGCGGTTTTCAGTCTCCGCTTATTCCTGCAACTCAGGGAGTTCAATATTCAGCATCAATTGACTGTAATATGGTTAAGGCAGGCTGTGTATTTATTTTAAGAATATACGGTGCGGATAAAAAGAAATTACTGGATAAACAGGTTAAGCCCACAAAAACAGGGGAGTGGGAAAATCTTGTTGCATCCAATACCGCTCCTGAAGGCGCAGCCTTCGTAAATATTATAGTTGCAACCTTCTCGAAGGGTGGCGGTACTGCATATTTTGACAATGCTAAGCTGGTTGAAGGAACCCTTACGGCAACCACTCCGTCAGGCTCAGGTTCTTCGGGTACAGCTCAGACACCATCGACACCTTCGGCTCCTTCCGGATCTGTTAACGCAGGTGATTCAGAGTATAAGACCGAAATCGAATTTTTAGGTAAAATCGGAATTCTTGATTCTACCTTCAAGGCAGGCTCCGCACTTACCAAGGCAGAGCTGGCAAGACTTACTGCAAAGGTAATGCATCCTGATGTGGATTTTTCCGCTACACTTGTATCAGGCTATGCCTTTGATGATGTTTCATCAACCCATCCTTATTACCCTTATATCAAGGCTTGTAAGGATTTAAGAATAATAAACGGTGATTATAATAATAACTTCAATCCCGATAATCAGGTTACCGTAATTGAAGCAGTTACCGTTTTAATCAACGCTTTAGGCTATACTCCTTATGCTGAAGCCTTTGGCGGATATCCTACAGGCTACTATACCGTTGCAACACAAAGCGGTATATCCAAAGGTGTTAACTTCAGCTTCAACGATAAGGTTACCGGTGAGATTGCCGCAAAGCTTATTTACAATGCCTTATTTGCTGATTTAGTAGAGCTTCAGTCAATTAAGGACGGAAGTGTTCAGGTAGAAATCAAAAACGATAAAAATCTTTTATCCGAAAGACTTGGTATATATCAGTATGATGCAATCGTTACAGATAACGGATTAAGCTCACTTGACGGAGTATCAATGGGGGATACTGATAAAGCAGTTATCAGACTTACAAAGAACGGTAATACCGTTACCGCATTTGTAAACGGAACCGATATTGCATCTTATCTTGGCTACAGAGTAAAAGCCTTTGTAAGAAACAATTTTGAAAAAGGTATTTATGAATATATTTATGTTGCTCCTTACAAGCAGAGCTCAAACGAGATTTTAAATGCAAAATATATAGTAAATGTAACCGACAATTACATAGAATACGATGAAGATGAAACCACCTCTAATATGGATAAATTCACCTTCGAAGCATATCCCACCGTTACAGTTAACGGTGTGGTAGTAAACGATAAGCCGGTTAAAGAGGTTATTCCTGCGGATGGCTTTGTTACTCTTATTGATAATGCCGGTGACTCAAAATTTGATTTGATATCTGTTACCTCCTTCAATATAAGAAACGGTATGTATAACCAGCCTGCAAGAAATATAATTGCAGATAACATTGTAACCGAAGAGGATGAAGAAAGCGTATCCTGTTTATTCAATCCTGCCGACCTTTTAGATCTTAACGAGGAAGAATATTCTTATTCCTTTATCATGAACGACTCTGTAAAGAGTGTATCAGACTTAAAGGCAAAGGATGTTATCTCGGTTGGTGAGGCTCCTTATAAGGTGAACGGAAAAACTCACTATGTACTCGTGGTTGAAAGAAATGTTAAAGCAGGTGCTCTTAATTCCAAGTCAGGCAACATAATCGGTATGTCAGACGGAAAGGAATATGAGCTTTCCACAAGTATTTTAAATATCAAGAGCGGATATATCAATTATCTTTCAATGGGTAAAAATGTTACTCTTTATCTTGATAAGACAGGCAAAGTTGCATACACTGAATCCGAGGGCGGCGCAGCTAAAAACTATGCATATATCGTAAAGGCTGTTGAAAGAACCATTGGCGGTGAAAATACTGTTTTAGTTAAATTGTTTACAAAAGACGGTAAAATGGAAGAGCTTCCTCTTTCATCAAAATGTAAGATTGACGGTACTTACTATGAAACTTATGCATCTCAGCTCAGGGCAATAAACAAGCACTATATGGATGTTGACTTCCTTCTTGCGAAGCTTGATGAATCAAGAAGCTACGGGCGTCCTGCAATTGTTGATATCAAGGACGGTTTAATAACAAGAATTGATACCGACTATCCTAATGATAACTTAAATTCAGGTTCATTATCCGAATTTTATCAGACTCAGACACTTATTCCGTATTCCCATGAGGATGCTGAAAGTGTCGATACACTTAATGCAGGCTTCAGAAATCCAAGACTGACAACCGTTATGGGTTCCAATAAAAAGGTTGACGGTAAGTTCTTTGTAACAGGCAATTCCTTTGTTATTGCAGTTCCTGAAATTGATACTTATGCAATGTCCACCGATTTAAGAAATAAATTTGCGGTTTCAGGAACAACAAGTGTTCCTAATATGGATTATGTTGGATTTTTCGAACTTGAAGGCGATGAGTACTATAAGATTTTAAAGGGTGCCGATGTAAAGAGTGATAAATTCTCCTACGATATCCAGGGCTATGACATTGACCCTGATACCGGTGTTGCCGGTCTTGTAGTTTTAAGAGGAAGAAACAATATCAAGCCAAACTATACATACGGCTCCTTATACAGTGTATATTCTAAAAAGAACACAGTATATGATGCCCAGAAAGAAAAGAATGTAACAAAAATATACTACTATGATGAATCCGGTGCTGAACAGTCTGCACTTGTTGACCTTGAAGAAGCCTTCTATTCAATAAAATATAAAGTAGAAGGTAAGCCTTTAAATGAAGGTATTGCTTCTCACAAATCATCAGTTGTTGAAGCCTTGGAGCCCGGTGATTTAATAAGAGTTACCGTTGAAGGCGGTTATGTAACAGCTTTAGAGAGAATGGTTAACCTTACTCTTTATAAAAATATGTGGGCTTGTAATCAGAGCTTAGAGCTTGCAACAGGAACTCCATACAGCGGAAGCACTGCTACAATCGGGGAAATAAGAACAAATGAATCTACTCCTTTATACGATGAGCTTTTAGGTATGGGTTATATTAAGCAGGCTAAAGGCTCCATCTTAAGACTTGCAGTTCCAAGAGATACCAAGATGTCCGACATTGATATGTTTGATATAACTAAAAATACTGAAATTTTCGTTGATACTTTATCAGTAAGCCCTCTTGTTATCGATATTCAGGAAGACGGTGAGATAAAGGTTAAAGTGGGCACCTTCAACGATGCTGTAACCTTAACTGAAGCCGGTAATGATGTTGATAAGGCAAGCCTTGTAGTTTACGGTGCTCAGAACGGAAAAACAGTATCCGTTTATATCATCAACGGTCTTGACAATATTTTATAAGGAGGAATAAAAATGAAAAGAATATTAAGTCTTTTAATTTGTGCAATGCTTATTATATCCTCCGTAGGTGTAGTTGGCTTTGCCGATAATAACCATTGGTCTTATGACTATATTAAGGGCATGATTGCAGACGGCGTTATCTCAGGCGACCAGAACGGCAACCTTAACCTTGACAATACAATTACAAGAGCAGAATATGCTAAAACAATTAACAAATATTTCGGATACACCGTTAAAGCCGATTCAGGCTTTGGCGATGTAACCTCTGATAAATGGTACTATAACGATATGCTTATTGCGAAGGGCACCGGCTATATGATAGGCGATGCTTCCGGCAATGCAAATCCGGATGCCAAAATCACAAGAGCAGAAGCCTTTGTTATAATTGCAAGACTTCTTGGCCTTTCCGATGTATCCGATGTATCCTTTACCGATGAAGCTGAAATTCCTTCCTGGGCAAAGGGCAAAATCGGAGCACTTGTAAAGGCAGGTATAATCTCAGGTTATACCGACGGCTCCATTAAGGCAAACGGCAATATTACAAGAGCTGAGGCTTTTGTTATCATTTCTAAAAACGAAAGATATGAAATGCCGTCCGACAGTAAAACCGAAGGACTGGGTAATACCAGCAGTATGGTAAATAACGGCGGAACTACAGCAGGTGGCGGTGGTGCCTCCGGCGGTGGTGCAGGCGGCGGTGCCGTTGCTCCTACTGCAACAGTAGCAATCAAAAATATAGATAATGACAGCTATGATATAGTTATTCAGGCAAAAAATGCAGCTTCCTTTACCGTTAAGCTTGAAATCGGTTCTTATGTAAAGGAAACAAACCTTCCTTTAACCTATTCAAACGGCGTATATAACGGTAATATCAAAGCTGTAATAGATACTGCAATTTCCGACAATGCGGATAATTACGGAAAAAAGGCAAAAATATCTGTTAAAGCTAACGGAAATGTGGGCGTAATGTCCTCAGGATGGGTTGCATATTCATCTGAAATTCTTGTAGATAAGGGTATTCCTGCTGTTGAAAACATTGCTCTTTCAGTAGGTGAAAATGAAAAATACACCTTAACATTTAGCGAAGTAACAGGTGCTTTGGAATATAAGGCAACAGTTTACGCCGATAAGGAATTAACTGATGCCAAGGGTACCTTTACAGCATCAACTAACGAGATTTCTGTTGACCTTTCCGATGATTCTGTATACGAAAACGGCAAAACCTACTATATTGCAGTAGCTGCAAAGGTAGGGGAAGACTATGGTGTTAAATATTCCACCACTCCATCCGTAATTATCGGAATCGGCGGTGGTGAGGGTACTGATACCGCACCTTATCTTATCTATACAAAAGAACAGCTTATGAATATCAGTAAAGCTCCCGATAAAGTCTATAAGCTGATGGCGGATATCACAAGTGATACTCCGGTAACCGAGCCTGTTACCAAAGAAAATGTTGGGTTTACAGGTAAGCTTGACGGTAACGGTTATTCGATTTATATGGATATTACATATAGCGTTACCCCGGGGGCAGCTGTTGGTACAGGTCTTTTCTGTAATGCTAACGGTGCAAATTTTGAAAATCTTACTCTTGACGGTAAAATAACAGGCCGTTCACAGCTTGGTGCACTTTGCGGTTACGCTGCCGGTGCAACTAACTTTAAAAACATCACGAACAGAGCAGATATAGTATCAAACGGGTCCGGCACAAGCTACTATGTAGGCGGTATTGTTGGTTACCATAACGGTACCGGCGAAATCTCAGGATGTATTAACTACGGTGATATCTCATCCTCCAACTGTCAGATAGGCGGTATAGTCGGAAGAAACGCTGCAAGCGTGCTTATTTCAAGATGCGGTAATATCGGTAACCTTTCCAATACAGGTCTGGTAGGCGGTATTGTTTCCCAGGGCTACGGTTCTGCTACTATGTGTTATAACGTTGGTGATATCAAAGGTGCATACCCTGCAGGTATAGTTTCACGTCCTTATTCCAATCCCTTTAAGGTATCCTACTGCTTTAATGCAGGAAAAATAGAAGAAACATCAACTATTGCCCCTGCTGGTATTGCTATGAGCTATGATTCTTCTACAAGCTATAAGGCGCAGATGACTTACTGTTATAACCTTTGCGAAGGTATTTCAATAACCTCAAGATATACAAATAACACCGCATCCGACTGTTATACAGTAAGCCGGGCTGAAAATATGGCAGGTGTTACAAAGCTTACATACGAAGAGCTTGCAAGCCTTGATTTAGGTTCAAGATTTGCTCTTTATTCCGAGAATCTTTCAAATGCCAACTACAATAAGGACTATTACTATCCTCAGCTTTCAGCAAATCTTATCCCCATTGATGTTCCTTTTGAGGATACGAAAATGGGTATGACGGTTTCTTCAGTTGCATTTGAAGACAGTACAAAAACTTTAACAGTAATTTTAGAAAAATTCCCGTCAGTAGGAAAAACCAGAGCATTATGCTTTGAACTTATTCCTTTGGTTGAGTCCTCAGATGCTTCTACAAAAATTACCGTTTTGGTTAATGATGATACTGTATTAACTTACTCTGCAGTGGTTAATGTACCGGCCAGCGGATGTAAAGCGGTTAAGGTTCACGCTGCAAATGCCTCTCAGGAAATAATTGCAACAGCTGAAAAACCGATTTCTATCGGTATCTTCTCAGGTTCCGGTACCGAAGCAGACCCGTATATCATCGATTCCGGTGAAAGATTTGAAGCAATCTTTGGTATTGACGGAGTTGATACAGCTAAATCTCATAATCAGGAAGATGTGTACTTCTTGCAGACAAATGATATTGTTATCCCCGATGGTTTTGAGCCAAACTATACCGATACATTTAAAGGTAATTATATCTGTGGTTCAATTTCAGGTGGAGTTATAACAAAATCAAATAAAACTATTGATGTAAACATAGACTCATCAAACGAAAAAACAGCTTTGTTCCCAAATGCAACAGGTTCTTATATTTCAGGAATTACTGTAAATGGTTCAATAACAGGTGGTAAAAATACAGCTGCAATTATTGGTAGTACGGTTACTGTAACCGGTAATCCACAGGACGGAACTATTATTGAAAATTGTGTGAATAATGCTAAGATTAATGGAGCAAGCCATTCAGGTGGTTTTGTCGGTACATCAGCTTGTACAACCTTCAGAAACTGTATAAATAACGGCGAAGTTACCACAACAGCTCAGTATGCAGGTGGTATTGTAGGTTGGGGAAACTCTGCTACATATATTGAAGGTTGTGTAAATAACGGTAATATTACCGGTAACTCAAATTATGTTGGTGGTATTGTAGGTGTTACCTATAATGCAAAAATTGTAAAATCTTATAATACCGGTGATATAAGTGGTGCAGGATATGTTGGTGGTATCGCAGGTCAGTTAACAACACCTTCTGCTTCTTTGACTAACGTTTCTTATAACGGTGTTTCAGAATGTTGGAATTCAGGCTCTGTAAGTTCAGATGGTTCGGCAGGCGGACTTATTGCTGATATCAACCTGAACTATTCAAATTCAAAACTTTTAGTAGATAACTGCTTTAATGTTGGTGCGATTACTTCTGCAAATGGTAGTATCGGCAACTTGATTTATAAGGTTTCAGCGACCAAAAAGAATGTGACAATTTCAGGTCATACACTTACAATCCAAGGTTGCTATGATCCTTATGCTATATCCGATCCTGTCAAAGTGATTGATTCGACAATTGAAAATCAGCTGGTAGTTTCAGGTGTATATACTTTGGGTGGTACTGCAGCTGTATATCCGTCAGGTGCTAAAGAATTAACAAAAGAAAAAATTATTGCTTTACCTGGTGAGGATGCAAACTTCTCAGCTGATATCTGGACAGTAAAAGACGGATACGTTTTACCTCAGCTAAAAAACAATCCTTATACCGGCGCTGATTATATTCAGCCGATTGAAATTAAATATGGCTATAATCCTGCAGATGAAAGTTATAAATTAAACTGGGCTGCTTCACAGGATGCAGAAAACTATGATGTATACGTTAATGGTGAAAAAGTTACTGCTACTCCTATTACCGACACAACATATGATATAACATCAAACGTTGTTGATAACAGTGAAATAGTTTATGTAACTATCAATAAAGCAGGCAAATCCTATCCGTCAAATAAAATAGGTATATATTATGGAGACGGTGAGGGTACAGAATTAAATCCTTGGAAAATTTACAATATAAATCAGCTTAATAATGTAAGATTAAATTTAGATGCACACTTTGTTCAGGTAAATGATATTACTGAGGCATTAACCGAGCCAATCGGTACAGCGGCTAAACCGTTTACCGGATCATATAAGAGTGCAGACACTGAAAATAAGGCAGTAACTCTTGATATTACCGGAGGAGCAGAAAATGGCTGCGTAGCTATGTTTGGTGTGATAAAGGGCGCTCATATTGCAAATATCACAACATACGGTTCCGTTGAATCAGGCACTAAAGCCGAAACAGCAGAGGGCAAGAATGTTAACTGTGTAGCAGGTATTGTTGCTCATAGTGCTGCAAGTGATCCTGCAGGTTCAGTTACAGGCTGTATAAACTATGCTGAAATTTCAAGAACAGCCGGTACAGATGCTTCATTTACCGGAATTGGCGGTATTGCAGGCTATAATGTTTCATTATCTATTGATAACTGTATAAATTACGGTACAGTAAGCGATTTTTATGAAGCGAACTGTGCAGGTATCGTAGGATATGCTGCAACTAAAATAACAGGCTGTAAGAACTACGGTACTGTTTCAACTAATCAGACAAGTACCGGCGGTATCGGTGGTGCTTGCTATGCTGAAATTGAAAACTGTGCAAACTTAGCTGCAGTGTCAAGTACATCGACAGGTACTCATCCGGGTGTTGGTGGTATTGCAGGTACTATGGGGGCAGGCTGTAAGATATATACTTCGTATAATGCCGGCGCTGTAACAGGTAAAAACAGAGTTGGCGGTATTGCAGGACGAGTAATGGAAGGTGACAAGAAAACAACTCACGCATATATTGAAAACTGTTTTAATACAGGTTTAGTTTCAGGTACAGGTGCCGATGTTGCCTCAATTGTGTCATACTTCTACAGAGGCGGAGCTCTTACCATTAAAAACACTTTTGATACAGCAAATCCATCTTTACCTATGATTGCTAATATAGCATCAATAACAACGGGTGCAACCGTACCTACAGTTGAAAATTCCTATGTGCTTTCAGCAACAAGCGGAGCATCGGTTACAAATGGCGGTATAACAAAATCTTCATCAGATCTTATGAATCTGTTAAATGATGATACAACTTACTTATCATCAGTATGGTGTATAAAACCAAGTTTTGAATATCCTCAGTTAGTGGCAGTTCCTTATGAAGAACAGATGTCAGTAAAAAGCTTTGGATATGACGGAGCTTCAGAAAAATACATTCTTAAAATGAATACTGTTGATTCAATTACTGTTAAAAAATATGAAATAACCTTTGTGGCAAAATCCGGGGATGAAAATGATGATACCACAATTGAATTTAACGAAAACAGTGATCACACCTTTATAATTAATCCATTGACAGATATGCCTGCATCAGGAGTAAAGGATATGATTATTAAGGTTTATGATAATACTGATGCACTTGCAGCAACATTTGTAAGAACGCTTAACTTAGATTATCTTGTAGGTGACGGTTCGGCTCAGAATCCATATTGGGTAATGAGTCTTGAACACTTTGAAAGTATCGAAAATAACCTTTCTGCAAACTTCATACAAAAAGCAGACATTACCGGTGTAACAACTCCTATAAGCGCATTTACAGGAGTATATGACGGTAACGGCTTCTCTGTAACCATGAATCTTTCAACTACCAACCTTGCAGCGCAAAAAGGTTTTGGTCTGTTTGCAGAAACAACTGGTTGTACAATTAAGAATCTTACTGTAAAGGGTTCTTTAATCTCAACCTCTTCTGAAAAGAATCAGAGAATAGGTGCAATTGTAGGTCTTTCAAACGGTACAGTTATAATAGATAATTGTGTAAACTATGCTACAGTTTCCGCACCAAACAGCGGTGCTTCTACAGAAGTAGGAGGAATCCTTGGCAGATGTTATAAAACAGGTGTAAGCATAACAAACTGTAAAAACTACGGTACAATTTCCAATAACCTGGGTTATGCATCAGGTATTGCAGGTATGGTAGGTAGCAACGGAAGCGGTACAGTAGTAAAATGCTCAAATTACGGTAAAGTTTCAGGTGGCTTTGCGTCAGGTGTTGCCGGTCTTACATACTGCAGTGTTAAAGAGTGCAGTAACTTCGGTGATCTTACCGGTTCGACTGCTGACAGCCGAGTTACAGGTATTGTAAACGGTATTGGCGATGCTATTACAGTTGAAGCTTGCTTTAATACAGGAAGTATTTCAGGCGGAACTAAATTGTTTGCAATTGTAACAAGTACAAGTACCAATTTAACTCGTACGGTTACAGTAAAAGATTGTTATGCATTAAACAGCAATGTTTCCCTTGCCGGTAAATCAGCTAATAATGTAGCAGAAATAACAGTAAGTAACTCTTATGCTGTTAATACAAATGATGAGTTCAAAGGAAACGGTGTAACTATTGTTACATTTGATGCTTTAAAAACAACCAATATTTCAAGTGCATATACACTTCTTTCAGACAATTTATTAAATGATAAATATAATAAAGATTATGAATATCCTCAGCTTAAAAACAATTTAGTCGAAAAAGACTATGTTGTTCCGGATTATACCGGATCTTCAAACTAATATAAAAGCACCTCGCATCTTCAAAAAGATGCGAGGCGTTTTTTTATTGTGAATTAACACAACAAGGTTCTCCGAAAAACTCGAACTTTTAGTTCGATAGTTTTTCGTGAGGTTCTTATATACGTTTTTGATTTTGAGGCTTCTTTGCAATTTCTCTGTATTTATAAGGTGTAACATTGTTCTTTTCTTTGAATTTCGAAATAAAATGACTTGCACTTGAAAAGCCTGTTATGAAAGCAATTTCGGTTACACTTTTATCCGAAGATACAAGATATTTTTCCGCTTGATTTATTTTTACATTCAAAAGATACTGATTAAAGGTCTGCCCCATAGTTTTTTTAAAGGTACGGGAAAAATGATAATAGCTTAAATTGCAGGCTTCAGCAGTTGTTTTTTCATCAGCCGCATCAAAATGCTCGGTAATATAAATAAGTGCCTTTTTTATTTCAGGACCTATATGACTTGTGGAGGTATAAATATCCTCCTTTTTAAGATTCTTCAGAACACCTGCAAAAAGCTTGAGAATATTTGCTCTTATAATCAGCTCGTGAGCATATTCCTCGTTTTCCCAGGCCTCTATAATCTCCACGGAAAGCTTTTTGGCGTCAGCAATTTCCCCCTCCTTGAATACGGTTTTCAGGGAGTTGTTTGAAACAAAGGGAGCTACATATTTATAATCAAGAAAAGCATTTTCATCGGCATATAGAATTTCAGGTGAAAACAGTACGCATACATATTCGGATTTCCTGTTTGCAAGCACATAGTGAGGCTCATTGGAATTAAGCACCGCAAAATCGCCGGTAACAAAGCTGTAACATTTTCCGTTTGACCATATCTCACAGTCTGCATCAATGGCATAAAGAAGCTCAATGTAATCGTGATAATGGTAGTAATATTCAAGAGTTTTATCATTTTTTTCCTTTATTCTTCTGTCGCAAAACAGCCAGCTTTTAACACCGTCCACAACAAAAGGCAATTGCTTTTTTACATTCATTTTAATTTCTCCATAGCAAAAATATGATATTTTCAAACAAGTATATTATATCATATAATTTTAAAATATGCTATAATTTTTTTAAAATAAAGTATAAAGGAGTGTCTTTATGAAAAAAATCATTTCACTTATGTTAACATTGACCTTTCTTTTATCCGCTGTTTTAACCTTGTCGGTAAACGGTGCAGGAGAGGTTCTTTATGAAGACGGCTTTGAAAAAGGTCTTGTCGGCTGGACTGTTGCCAAAGGGCAGGAAAGCAAATTTTTTGTAACCTCCGATGAGGCAAAGAGCGGTACATCAGCTCTTAAAGTTATCGATGATGACGATTCAAAAACCTTTAATTACTATAGTAAAAAATTCCCTGTAACTCCGGGTGAGGAATATACTCTTTCCGTTGATATCAAGGTTTTATCGGGTAATGCATCTGCAGGTAAGGTTTATATGCGTTTTAACGATGCTGAAGGCAATATGGTATATTCAAAATCAACAGCCGGAAGCGGTGAAAACTGGGTACACCGTTCAGGTGTTCACACTGCTCCTTCTGATGCAGCTATTGGAATGGTTATTGTATCATCCCAGGGTGCAGGCACAGGCGAAGCATTAATCGACAATATCAAGGTTGTAAAGGGCGCTGTTAAAGAAGAAACTGTTGTTACCGAAAAGCCTGAAGTTGTTGAAGACAATAAGGATTATAAATCCGAGGCGTTAAAATCCTTAAAGGCATCAGCTCCCATTGATCTTGGTGCACCGATTTCAGAAGTTCAGATAATGGGTAGCTATACCGAAGCCAGAGCAGACGGAACAGTTATGTTCTACGGTGTTATATCCGGTCCTCCGGCAATCTTATTTGCTTATGATGTAAATAAAGGCGAAGTGGTTGATACTGAGCTTTTACAAAGTGAAGACGGCTCGGTTCAGGCAAAACTTTCTTATGCCGTTGATATGGATTCACAAGGCATTTTAAATATTCCTACACAGTCTAACTGTATGTTCTTCAGATATGATACCAAAACAGGTACTTTAAAGAATTACGGAAAAGTATGGGAAGAAACTGCTGTTATGTCAATCGGATATGTAGACGCGGATGATAACTATTATTTCGGTACATATCCTAATGCAAAGCTTATAAAATACGACAAAAAGGAAGACAAGCTTGTTGACCTTGGTACAATGATTCCTACCGGTAAATATGTTCGTTCCATGGGCGGATATAAGGATAAGGTATTTATGGGCGGTATGGGTAACCCTACCACCGAATGGGTAAAATACGATATTAAAACAGGTAAAAAGACCGTTCTTAAAAACCCATCCTTGGAAGGCAAATTTACCGAAAACGATGTTGAAAACTTCTACGCTTGTTCAACAGCAGGTAAATACCTGTTTGCAAGATGTAAAATAAGCTCATTAAATATGTATTACCTTTGCGTATTTGATATGGAAAAGGAAGAATGGGTTGATTTTATTGAAAAAACCTTACACCTTCATTTTTCAGCCTACGACGGCGACATAGTATACTATCATAACTATATCGACGGCAAACCGGGCTTGTTTACCTATAATCCTGAAACAAAGGAAAAGGTAAGATTAGAAGGCTTTGACGTTCCCGAGCTTAACGGTTACCTTGTTATGCCAAAAGCAGTAACTCTTAAGGACCAGGAAAAATATCCGGGAAAAACTATTGTTGCAGGTGCAAGCTCCAACGGTATCGCACTTATCAATTTAGAGAAAAAAACAGTAGAATTTATTAAAAATACTCTTCCCGGCAATGCAACAAACATAAGAACTCTTAAAGCCGGTCTTGACGGTGAAATCGTTATAAGTGCATATATGGGTGCAAAATTCATATCCTATGATATTGCAAAGCAAACCAATAAATATGAAGTAAAAGGTATGCAGTATGAAAGTATTGCAGTTATAGATGATAAATATTACTTTGGTCACTACGGAAGAGAAGCTGGTCTTTGTGAATTTGACCCTGCAACCAGAAAAGAGGGGGCTACAATAGCTCAGATGACCGGTGCCGATCAGGACAGAGCCTTCAACATAGTTGATGCAGGCGATAAAATTATCTGGGGATCATATCCCGATTACGGAAGACTTGGCGGTGCAGTTGCTGTTTACGATAAGAAAACAAAGGCGGTTACAGGCATTTACAAAGAGCCTGTTAAAAATCAGTGTATTGCAGGTCTTGCATACAGAAACGGAAAAATCTACGGTTCAACCTCAATTTACGGCGGTCTTGGTATAGACCCTGTCGATGCTCCTGCTCAGATGTTTATTATGGACCCTGAAACAGGTAAGGTTGAAAAGAGTGTTGAGGTTAAGCTTACAACCGATAAAAATCCTCAGTATTTCGTAGGCGATATGCTGTTTGACGATGAAGGTAACCTATGGGTAGCCTGTGCACAAACACTTCTGAAGGTAAATCCTTCTACTCTTGCTATTGAAAAGGAAATCCCAATCGGTTCTCAGAAAAATACTCTTTCCAAAACAAGAGCATTACCTTATAATATGGAAATCAGCAAAGACGGACTTATGTATACCAATATCGGCTACAGGGTATCCGCTGTTGACTTAAAAACCTATGAGGTAAAAACCCTGCTTGGTGTTGGTACCAATGCACTTACCATTGGTTCGGATGGTAATCTGTATATGATTTCACAAAGCAACATAAATAATCTTCAGAAAATAGAGCTTACAAAGGGCACCAAGCTTGACAGTATTTTAAATAACGGTATAAGCTTATTTGTTGGTACACCAAACGCACTTGTAAAGGGCGAGAAAACCTTAATTGATAAATCAAACGATAAGGTTATTGCAACTATCGTTAATTCAAGAACATTGGTTCCCGTAAGATTTATCGCAGAAAACTTTGGGGCAGAAGTAGGCTGGGATGATGCTACGAGAACAGTTACTTTAACACTTAAAGATAAAACAGTTAAAATTGTTTTAGATAAAGCAGAAATCGATATAAACGGTGCTGTTACAACAATCGACGTTCCTGCTCAGTCAATTGAGGGCAGAACAATGCTTCCTCTTCGTGCATTTGTTGAAAATGTAATGGATAAGAAAATCTTCTGGGATGCAAGAGGTCTTATTGTTATCACAGATACCGATATGCTTGATGCAGAAGCTGATAAAGCTGTAATCGATTCACTGGTTGAAAAAATTAAGTAGTCAATAAAACAAGTATTAAAAAAACTACTAAAAAACTATAATAAAAATAATTTGAAAATTGCCCTGCTTTAAACAGGGCAATTTTTTATTGTGAATTAACACAACAAGGTTCTCCGAAATTCTCGAACTTTAGTTCGTTAGAATTTCGTGAGGTCCTTATCCTCGTAACAAAAAGTGATATTAGGAGAGACAATTTATGAAAAAGATTATTTCAATTATTTTAACATTGACTTTTCTTTTTTCTGCTTTTTCGATATTTGCAGTTAATGCTGCTGAAGAAGTAATTTATGAAGATGGCTTTGAAAAAGGGGTAGTTGGATGGACAATTCCATCAGGTCGGGCAGATCATTTTTTTGTAACTGATGAAGATGCAAAAAGCGGAAAACAGTCACTAAAAATCATTGACGATGACGATTCTAAGTCCTATAACTATTATGCTAAAAAGTTTAAGGTTAAACCGGGAGATGAGTATACATTGTCAGTAGATATCAAGGTGTTATCAGGCAGTGCAACTGCGGGTAAAGTATTTATGAGATTTAACGATGCTGATGGTAAATCAGTATACTCAAAGTCCACTGCAGGAAGCGGGAATAAATGGATAAGAAGAGAAGAAACTCATATAGCACCGGAAAAGGCAGATACCGGTATGGTTATTATTTCTTCACAGGGCGCCGGCATAGGAGAAGCATTAATAGATAATCTTTGTGTTACCAAAGGGGCTGCTAATGTAGAAAATGTTGGTTCCGGCAACGGTGCAGATGAAATCAAAGATTATAAATCAGAAGCTTTAAAAAAATTAAAAGCATCGGAACCGATTAATTTAGGTGCACCTATTTCCGATATTCAGATTATGGGTAACTATGTTGATGTAAGAGATAATGGGGATGTTATTTTCTACGGTGTAGTAAGCGGACCTCCTGCAATTTTATTCGCTTACGATGTAAATACCGGAGAGATTTTAGATACTGAGCTTTTACAAAATGAAGACGGTTCGATTAAGGCAAGATTATCATATGGGGTTGATATGGATTCCGAAGGAGTTCTTAATATACCTTCCAATACTTTGTTTTTCAGGTACGATACAAAAACCGGTACTTTGAAAAACTATGGAAGAGTATTCAGCGAAACAGGAGTGCCTGATAAGGGCTATGTTGATTCGGAAGATAATTATTTTTTTGGTACATATCCAAATGCAAAGCTTGTAAAATATGATAAAAAACAGGATAAACTTATTGACCTTGGAACAATGATTCCAACCGGGAAATATGTTCGATGTATGGGTGGATATAAGGACAAGATATTTATGGGCGGTATGGGTAACCCTACCACCGAATGGGTAAAATACGATATTAAATCAGGTACACGAACTGTTCTTAAAAATCCATCATTGGAAGGAAAATTTGAGGAAAAAGACGTGGAAAACTTCTATGCCTGCTCAACTGCCGGTAAATACTTATTTGCAAGATGTAAGATATCTTCTCTTGGTATGTATTATCTTTGCGTATTTGATATGGAAAAAGAAGAATGGATAGACTATATTGAAAAAACAAGTCATCTCCATCTTTCTCCTTTTGAGGGAGATGTGGTATATTATCACAACAATATCGATGGGGGACCGGGACTTTTCTCATACAATCCTGTAACAAAGGAAAAAGTAAGACTGGAAGGCTTTGACATTCCTGAAATTGATACCTATATTATTATGCCAAAAATTGCAACATTAAAAAATCAGGAAAAATATCCGGGAAGAACTATGATTGCAGGCGGAAATACCAATGGAATTGTTCTTGTAAACTTCGAAAAGAAAACAGTTGAATATATTAAAGATAGTTTACCTGCAAATTCAACGAATATAAGAACTATAAAAGCAGGTCTTGAGGGTGAAATTGTTGTAAGTGCATATATGGGTGCAAAATTTGTATCCTATGATATTGAAAAACAAAAGAATAAATATGAAGTAAAAGGTATGCAATATGAGAGCATTGCCGTAATCGACGGTAAATATTACTTCGGTCATTACGGAAGAGAAGCAGGTCTTTGTGAATTTGATACTGCAACTAAGAACACACCTACTACAATAGCTAAAATGGATGGTGCCGATCAGGATAGAGCTTTTAATATTGTAGATGCCGGAGATAAAATTGTCTGGGGTTCATTTCCTGATTACGGAAGACTTGGCGGCGCAGTTTCCGTATATGATAAAGCTTCTAAAAAGGTTACAGGCATATATAAAGAACCTGTTAAAAATCAGTGTATTGCAGGTCTTGCATACAGAAACGGAAAAATCTACGGTTCAACCTCAATTTACGGCGGTCTTGGTATAGACCCTGTAGATGCTCCTGCTCAGATGTTTATTATGGACCCTGAAACAGGTAAGGTTGAAAAGAGTGTTGAGGTTAAGCTTACAACTGATAAAAATTCTCAGTATTTCGTAGGTAATATGCTGTTTGATGATGAAGGTAACCTATGGGTAGCCTGTGCACAAACACTTCTGAAGGTAAATCCGGATACACTCGAAATTGAAAAAGAAATACCGATTGGCTCAAGAAAACATAGTCTTTCCAAAACATGGGCATTGCCGTATAGTTTGGAAATCGGTAAAGACGGGCTTATGTATACCAATATAGGGAACCAAGTTTCTGCAGTTGATTTAAAAACATACGAAGTAAAAACATTATTTGGAAAAGGCACAAATGTTTTAACAGTCGGATCTGACGGAAATATCTATATGGTTGGATATGACAATATTAACAATCTTCATAAAATTGAAATCACACGCGGCGGAAAATATGATGACATTACTAATAACGGTATAAGCTTATTTGTAGGCACTCCCAACGCACTTGTAAAGGGCGAAAAAACTTTAATTAATAAATCAAACGATAAGGTTATTGCAACTATCGTTAATTCAAGAACATTGGTTCCCGTAAGATTTATCGCTGAAAACTTTGGGGCAGAAGTAGGCTGGGATGATGCTACGAGAACAGTTACTTTAACACTTAAAGATAAAACAGTTAAAATTGTTTTAGATAAAGCAGAAATCGATATAAACGGTGCTGTTACAACAATCGATGTTCCTGCTCAGTCAATTGAAGGCAGAACAATGCTTCCTCTTCGTGCATTTGTTGAAAATGTAATGGGTAAGAAAATCTTCTGGGATGCAAGAGGTCTTATTGTTATCACAGATACCGATGTGCTTGATGCAGAAGCTGATAAAGCGGTAATTGATTCACTGGTTGAAAAAATTAAATAATTAATTACATCGAAAACGGCAAGCACCGACAGTGTGCTTGCTGTTTTCTTTTTTAATACATTCTGTCTTAATTAATTCATTTTTGTAGACAATAACAATGGGATATGTTATAATACTTCTATGAATATTAAACAAGGAGTTTTATTATGAAAAAAACTATAATTTTAGCACTTGTTTTTTCTTTAATGCTTTCATTTTGTCCGATGATAGGAAGTGCAGCTTATACCTCTGAGGCTCTTAATGATCTTCAGGCAGGAGAGGTTACATCCCTTGGTGCCCTTATTTCGGACATTCAGCTTTTAGGCTGTTACACTGATGTAAAAGAGGACGGTTCGGTGATATTCTATGGTGTAACCTCGGGTCCTCCTGCATTGTTTTTTGCTTACGACTTAAACGAAAGAAAAATAGTTGATAAGCATGAGCTGCAAACGAAAGACGGTATTATGGCAAAAGTTTCCTACGGTGTAGATATGGGTGCGGACGGAATTTTAAATATCACTACACAGTCTCACAGTTTGTTTTTCCGATATAACACCAATACAAAAGAAATGAAGTGTTACGGTAAGATTTTTGAAGAAACTGCCGTTATGACAACCGGTTATGTTGACTCGGAGGATAACTATTATTTTGGTACATATCCCAATGCCAAACTTATTAAATATGATAAAAAAGAAGATAAGTTAGTTGACCTTGGCACTATGATTCCAACCGGAGATTATGTGCGTGCACTTTGCGGCTATCAGGATACGATCTATATGGGAGGTATCGGTAATCCCACTACTGAATGGGTAAAATACGATATCAGAACAGGTAAGAGAACGGTTCTTAAAAATCCCTCAAAGGAAGGGCTTTTTACCGAGTCTGATGTAGAGAATTTCTATTCTGCGTCGGTTGCGGGGAAATACTTATTTGCAAGATGTAAAATTGCAAGCCTTAATCAGTACTACATGTGCGTTTTTGATATGGAAAGGGAAGAATGGATAGATTTTATTCCGGGTGTTATGCATCTTCATTGTACTGATTTTGAAAACGGATATGTTTACTTTGTTAAAAATCTTGGCTCATCGAAGGGCAGATGCTTAGTCGGATACAATCCCGAAACAAAGGAAACTATCGAAACCTCCGCTCCTTCAATAAATCCTGCAAGCTATGTCGTAGCTCCGAAATTTGTAACCTTAAAGGATCAGGAAAACTATCCGGGAAGAACTTTTGTTGCAGGCTCCAATACCCATGGTATTTTATTAGTTAATCCGGAAGGGAAAAAGTCTGAAATAATAAAAGAAGGGCTTCCTCAGAACTATACAACAGTAAGAACTCTTAAAGGCGGAATTGACGGAGAACTTGTTATAAGTGCCTATATGGGCACCAAATTTGTTGTTTACGATACCGAAAATAAAAAGATAAAGTACGAGGGAGAATGCACTCAGATTGAGCGAATAGAGGTTATTGACAATAAGTATTATTTCGGTCTTTACGGAACTAATGCGGGAATAAGAGAATTTGACCCTGTAACGAGAAATGCTCCCGTTCTTTTAGGTCAGATGACGGGTCTTGAGCAAAACCGTGCATTCAATATTACCGACGCAGGTGATAATATTGTATGGGGCTCATTCCCCGATTACGGAAAACTTGGCGGAGCAGTAGCAATTTATAATAAGAAAACAAAACAAACAAGAGCATATAAAGAACCGGTAAAAAACCAGTGTATTGCAGGGCTTGTATGTAAAGACGGTAAAATTTACGGTTCCACTTCAGTATATGGCGGACTTGGAATTGATGCTATAGATGCTCCTGCGCAGCTGTTTATTATGGATATTGAAACAGGGGAAGTCGAAAAAAGCAAAGAAGTAGTCTTAACAACAACCTCAGACCGACAGTATTTTGTAGGGGATTTGATTTTTGATAAAAATGGCAATCTTTGGGCAGGTACTGCCAAAACACTTCTTAAGATAAATCCCGAAACGCTGGATATAATAAAGGAAATTCCTATTGGAACAGGAAAGGATTCCCTTACTGTAACAAGGGGAATTCCCTTTGCCATGGAAATAGGTCCTGACGGACTTTTATATACCAACATCGGAAGAAAAGTATCAGCGGTGGATTTGGAAACCTGTGAAGTAAAAACCTTGGCTTCAGTAAATACAGGCGCAATGACTCTTTGCGATGACGGAAATATCTATATGATAAATAATAAAACAGCCATAAATCTCGATAAAATAGAGCTTGGCAGAAACCGCCCTGATAATCTTCCGGTCATTGCAACCTCGGTTAAATTTGAAGGGGAGGGCAGCGAAAATCCGATTCTTGTTAAAACCCATGCAGGTCACTTTGAGAGATTTATTGATAATTACGCTGTAGTGCTCTCAAAGCTCGGAACAGTTGATTCATCCCTTTATACCCTTTATGAATACGGTGTTCTGGGCTCCTCAACAGTAAGCGAACCGACAATTGGTGAGCGTGATTTTAAGGCTAAAGCTCAGCTTAGTCTTACAAAAGATAATGCCTACGGTGTGCTTTTATACAATTTGACCGATTCAAAAAGCTATTACCTGAGACCTTATGCGGTATATGCCGATAAGAATGGCTATAAGTGGACAGTGTACGGAGATACTTTAGTCCGTCAGGGACAGTAATTTATAATAAAAAAAGAAGCTTGGTTTCCCAAGCTTCCTTTTTTATAAAATTTAAACTCCGCAGTAAGCGTTAAATCCGCCGTCGATAGGAAGAATAATACCGTTGATAAATCCGGAAGCTTCCTTGCAAAGTAAGAATAATAAACCGCCAAGTAATTCTTCAGGTTCACCCATTCTCTTCATCGGTGTGCCTGCTAAAATCTTATGACTTCTTGCAGTCCAGCTGCCGTCAGGATTTTTAAGAAGGTCTTTGTTCTGAGCTGTAACAAAGAAACCGGGAGCAAGAGCGTTAACTCTGATGTTTGTAGTAGAGAAGTGAGTAGCTAACCACTGTGTAAAGTTAGAGATAGCAGCCTTTGCAGCACTGTATGCAGAAACCTTTGTAAGCGGGGAATAAGCACTCATTGAAGAAATGTTGATGATAGAAGCATCATCTTTATCAACCATATCCTTAGAGAATACCTGAGTTGGAATTAAAGTACCAACAAAGTTCAGATTAAATACAAACTGAATGTTATCAGGACTTAAGTCATAGAAGGAGATAACATCAGGATTCATAACATCCTCTTTTGCATAGTATTCGTTTGTGGTATTACCTCTTGGATGGTTACCGCCTGCACCGTTGATTAAGATATCAACACTGCCTAATTTTTCGTTAACAATGTCTTTAGCTGCCTGACATGCTTCTGTTGATAAAACATTACATGCAACCCCAATTGCAACTCCGCCTTCAGCTGTGATTTCATCAGCAACCTTCTGAGCAGCCTCTTCTCTTAAGTCTAAGATAGCTACCTTTGCGCCACATGCAGCAATAGCCTTAGCCATAACTGCGCATAAAACTCCGCCACCGCCTGTAACAACGGCAACTTTATTTTTTAAATCTACCTTTAATGGAATGTTCATTATAAAGGCCTCCTTTAAATTATTATATTTTTATTTTAAAACATTTGTAATTTAATGTCAAGAACTAACACAAAAATGTCAAATTTATCAATTTTTATGCTTATATATGACTACTGTTGAGGCTTAAAGCTGTCCTTTAAGCTTACAATACGGTTAAATACATTCTCGTTCTTTGTGTCCTTGCAGAAATAACCGTTTCTTACAAACTGGAATCTTTCGCCGGGCTTTGCATCCTTTACGGATAATTCCAGCTTACAGCCCTTAAGTACTGTAAGAGATTCGGGGTTAAGATAATTAAGATAGCTGTCGCCGTCTTCAAGCTCGTTTAAATTTTCTTTTGTAAAAAGATTATCATAAAGTCTGATTTCGGAATCTATGCAGTAATCCTTGCTGACCCAGTGAATAGTGCCCTTTATTTTTCTTCCGTCTGAAGGATTATTGTTTCTTGTTTCCAAGTCCGCAGTACACTTAAGCTCAATAACCTCGCCCTTTTCGTCCTTTACAATTTCGTTAAGCCTAACAATGTATGCACCCATAAGTCTTACCTCGCCATCAGGCTTCAAGCGGTGGAACTTGGCAACAGGCTCCTCCATAAAATCACTTTTTTCAACATAGATTGTTTTAGTGAAGGGAACCTTTCTTGTACCCGCAGCTTCGTCGTTAGGATTATTGGAAACATCGAAGTATTCAACCTTACCATCTTCATAGTTGGTTATCGTAACCTTAAGAGGGTCTAAAACTGCAATCTTTCTTCCTGCACTCATATTAAGCTCTTCTCTTATGCAGTGCTCCAAAAGTCTTATATCAACCAGGCTGTATGCCTTGGAAATACCTGCTCTTTTAACAAATTCAAATATTGAATGAGGAGTGTAACCCCTTCTTCTTAACCCGCAAAGGGTAGGCATTCTCGGGTCATCCCAGCCATCAACATAATTTTCAAATACAAGCTCTCTTAAATAACGCTTGCTCATAACGGTATTTGAAACGTTAAGTCTTGCAAACTCATACTGATGAGGCTTCTTTTCAAAATTAATGTTATTAATTACCCAGTCGTATAAGGGTCTGTGGTTTTCAAATTCCAAAGAGCACAGGGAATGGGTGATACCCTCCAGCGCATCCTGGATAGGATGAGCATAGTCATATAAAGGATATATGCACCACTTATTACCCTGCCTGTGATGGTTTTTATAGGTAATACGGTAAATTGCAGGGTCTCTTAAATTCATATTGGGGGATGCCATATCAATCTTTGCACGAAGTGTACATTCGCCCTCCCGGAATTTACCCTCCTTCATTTCTTCAAAAAGCTTAAGGTTTTCTTCAACCGAACGGTTTCTGTATGGGCTGTCCTTACCGGGCTCGGTAAGAGTACCTCTGTATTCTCTCATTTCCTCGGGGGAAAGATTACATACATAAGCCTTACCGTCCTTTATAAGCTGTACCGCAAATTCATAGCATTTGTCAAAATAATCGCTTCCGTAGAAAATTCCGCCGTTGGGAATTGCACCTAACCATTCAAGGTCCTCACGGATGGAGTTAACATACTCGTCATCCTCTTTTGCAGGATTGGTATCGTCATATCTTAAATTGAAAAGACCGCCGTATTTTTTTGCCGTCATAAAATTAATGTAAATCGCCTTTGCACTTCCTATATGAAGATAGCCGTTAGGCTCGGGCGGAAAACGTGTGTGAATTTTAAGATCCGGGTTTTCAGCCAGATTTTCATCAATAATCTCATGTATAAAGTTTGAACTCATTTCTTCCATTATTTTACCTCCTCGTAAGCCCTTGTAAGTCTTGCAATTACTCTATCGTAGCCTATGATTTTCATGCAGGTGTATAAGTCGGGAGAGTTTTGTCTGCCTGTAATTGCAACTCTTATAACCTGGCTCACATCACCGGGATTCCCCTTGTACATATCGGGATTTTCCTTGTAATCCTTTGTGGTCGGAGCAAAGCCTAATTTACTTCCCACCGTACACATATCGTTGAACCAGTCATTCATATCGTCACATTCTCTGTAGCCTTCCTTGTAAGCCTCAAGCACTGAAAGAATGTCCTCTTTTTTTATATTTTCCGGGAATTCATAGGATGGACTGAATAACTCATCATAGAAAAATCCCATATAATCCTTAACCTCGCTCCATACTGCAATATCCTTTCTCGGCTTCTTACCGCCTCTGCCTATGGAGAATATATCTGTGGCATATTTTTCATCACGGGCTAAAAGTGAATGGAAAGCTTCGTCGTATTCCTTTGCCCAGTTTAAAACATAGTCATATACTTCCTTTGCTTCCATAACCGCAACAACATTCTTGCTGACATCACGAAGCTTGTCTATATCAAAAAGTGAACCTGAAACGCTCATCTTCTTGGTTGTGAAGTTGAATTTGTTGAAATCCTCCTTGGGATTTGCAATTCTCCATTCCTCAAAGTTGGAGTTAAGAAGAGTAAGCAGATACTCGATAACCGACGGAACAGGATATCCTACCTCGTCATAGTAGGAAAGGGCAAGCTCAGGGTCCTTTCTTTTTGAAAGCTTTCTTTTGCTTTCACCTTCCATCTTCATAAGCTGTGCGGTATGTGCATATTTAGGTCGCTTAAAGCCTAAGGTATCAAATAGCTGAAGGTGAATGGGAAGGGTTGCAAGCCATTCCTCACCTCGTACAACAATCGTTGTTCTCATAAGATGGTCGTCAATAACATGGGCAAAGTGATAGGTGGGGATACCGTCCGACTTTAAAAGAACAATATCCTGATTGTTTTCGGGCATTTCTATAAGTCCTTTTATAAGGTCGGTATGCTTTAATTTATTTTCGGGATTACCCTGTGACTTGAATCTTAAAACATAAGGCTCACCTGACTGAACTCTCTTTGCAGCCTCTTCCATAGGATATTCTCTGTATTTTGCGTACTTTCCGTAATAGCCGAAGTTTTCCTTCTTTGCCTCCTGCTCTTTTCTCATTTCCTCAAGCTCTTCCTCGGTGGCAAAACAGGGATATGCAAGACCTTCTGAAACCAGCTTCTTTGCATAGGTTTTATAAATCTTTTCTCTTTGTCTTTGACGGTAGGGACCGTAATCTCCCTTTTCACCGTCTAAGGTAACACCCTCATCAAATTTAAGACCGAACTTGTCAAAAACCTTAATAATGGTTTCGACTCCGCCCTCAACCTGTCTTTTTAAATCGGTGTCCTCTATTCTTAAGTAAAATACCCCGCCCGAAAGATGAGCCAGTCTTTCATCGGTAACCGCTCCGAAAAGATTGCCAAGATGCATAAAGCCTGTGGGGCTTGGTGCAATTCTTGTAACCTTTGCTCCCTCGGGTAAGCTTCTTTCGGGATACATTTTTTCATAATCATCCGCGGTAAGTGTTATATCGGGGAATAAAATTTCTGATAAATCCTTGTAATCCATAAGCACACTCCCAATTAAAATTTTTCATTTTAATATATCATATTTTACGAAAAATGTCAATTGTTTTTAGGGCAATAAAGGAATGTATCCGGTTGTAAAATTAATATAATGTATAATGGTTTGATTTGTACCCCGGGAACAAAAAAAATTTAAAAAACTTTAAAAAAAACTATTGCATCGTACATTGATGTGCGGTGTATATTTTTTTATCGGAAATCAATAAAAAATCAGATATTATATTGATTTTCTTAATATATAGTGGTAAAATATTCTATATGAACACTATTAATATTTTTTCAAGGAGGAATATATATGAAAACTAAGTTTTCAAAACTTTTATCACTGATTATTGCGTTTTCTATGTTGATGTCATTAATACCTTTTAGTATTTTTGCATCACCTTCATACGTAGCGCAGATTCAGAAAAGCAATGGCACATACGGCAGTTCGTATGAAACTTTTTCTGCGGCTGTATCGGCGGCTTCAGCAGGTGATACTATCTGGCTTTTGAAAAATGATACAGCATCCCAGAAAGTTGTCATAAGCAAAAGTCTTAATATTGAACTTCAGGGGTACGCTCTTAAAAGTACTTCGATAGAAATTTCAGGAAGCTCAACCAATGTAGTTATCAATGACCGTGTGGGTACTGGATCTATCAATGCCAATCATTATACCGGTTTTAGCACTGCTCATTACCGTTGTGTGGCAACACTTCATGTAACAAACGGCGCAACCCTTACCGTAAACGGTGTTACAGGTACAGACAGTACAAACGGCACAATTATTTACGACTGTGCTTCCGATGACCTTGAAAAAGCTGTTTTTGTAGACGGTAACAGTAAGCTTACCATCAATGGAGGTACATTTGTTGCAAGCGATGGCGCCGGCTGTGATTCACTGTTTGTTTATGACGGTACGGTTACAATTAATGATGGTTATTTTTACCGTGCAATTTCTTATATGACAGCACCAACAGATGCAAAACCCCTTATAATCAAGAAATGTACTATTGACGGCGGCAGCGGAAATGCTATGTGGATTGAAAAAAGCGGAAGCTTAAATGGAGTTTCCTTCAGCAGCGGTTATCAGTCTGTGGAGAAAATTGAGTCGGTTTTTCTTTCCTCATCAGCAGGAAGCCATGTTATAGACGGTTCAACCATGAAGCTTGTAAAAATAGGTTGTGATATATATGTTAATGAAGAAGTAAAAAGCTCGGTTTTACCTGATGGAACAATCTATCTTGTAGGCTCCAAAAATCAAAGCACTCCGGAAATCAGCCAACCAGAAGCAGGAAAAAATGTTGCTCTTGCACCTCAGATAGCAGGCGGAGACGGAACAGCTATTTCTTATGTATGGAAAAAGGATGGCTCTGTTTTAAGCGGTGAAACTTCATCCACACTTGAATTATCTTCTGTAACTGCTGCCGCAAACGGAGTATACAGCGTAACAGTATCTCAGAGCGGAGTAAGTTTGGATTTATACTATAAAGTTAATGTTGCAGCACCGACATATACAGTTAAGTTTAACTCAAACGGCGGTTCAGGCACAATGGCAGACCAGGCAATCAGCGTGGGAGTTGCAACACAGCTTACAGCCAATACATTCACTAAATCAGGCTATAAATTTGCAGGATGGGCAGAAAGTGCAAGCGGAGCAAAAGCTTATAACGATAAGGAGAGCGTAACCAATCTTGCAAGTGAAGGTCAGGTTAAAACTCTTTATGCAGTATGGGAATCTCAATATAAAGACTATTCAATAATAAAAAATGACCGTGCTCATGCAGAATCAGTTCTTTCAGGACTTGCAACAGTTACGGAGGAAAACGGAGTAATTTATATCAAGCTTACATCAAATGTAGACGGAAGAATAAGATTTGCAAATGACGGTTCAAATGAAAACGATGGAACTTTTGTTCTTGATCTAAACGGAAAAACAATTACTGCAGGAACAACCAATGAAGCTCTCTGTATTGAAAACTACTTTGCAGGAAAAGTTACCGTTACAGGAGAAGGTACTCTTAAAAAAGGCGTTAACCACTCTATATATGTCGGAAGCGGTTTAACTTCAACAGGCGGCTTGTATTTTAAAACGGCGGAAGGTAAAGATTATTTCACTTTAAAAAACGATTCATCAAATGTTCTTTCCGAAAAAAACACAGGAGAAAAGAAGGTATATTCAAATCAGAGTGGCGCAACTGTTACGCTTGAACAAGGTGTATTTGTAAACTATACGGTTAAGTTCAACTCAAACGGCGGTTCGGGCACTATGGCAGACCAGTTGATAGATGAATTAACAGAAACTGCTCTTTCGAAGAATACCTTCACAAAACCAGGCTATACATTTGCAGGCTGGGCTGAAACCGCAAGCGGTTCGGTTAAATATAACGATCAGGCAACCGTAAAAGATATTGCAGCGGCAGGTCAGGTTAAAACCCTTTATGCAGTATGGAATAAAATTCCGGCAGCAGCACCAACTGTTGGTGTTACACCGGAAGGATATACTGGCGCAAATGCTCTTACCTACGGAAATATCACAAATAAAAAATTAAGTGCAACAAATAATGCTGACACAGGAACTTACAATGTGTCATATCAGTGGTATAAAAACACCTCAAATTCAAAAACAGGTGCAACATCAGTCGGATCAGCAAAAGACTATACTTTAGAAAGTAATCTTAACGCAGGCGACTATTATTACTACTGTAAAATCACAGTAACAAGAAAAGATAACGGTGATTCTGTAAGTAAAGATACAAATCTTGTTAAAGTTACCGTTAATAAAGCAAAACCAGGTGTTACAGCTCCTGTTAAAGTGGACGGTCTTGTGTATGACAATACTGAAAAAACACTTGTAACTGCAGGTACGACAACGGGCGGAACAATGGAATACAGCCTTGATAACGTAACATACAGCACAGTTTTACCAAAAGCAATAAATGCAAGAGATTACACAGTTTACTACAGAGTAACAGGTGATTCCAATTACAATAGCGTTGCGGCAGCATACATAACCTCAAAAATTGAAAAAGCAGAGCAGGCACCTCCAACAACCCCTTGTAAAGTTGATGAAACAATAATAGATAAAAAAGACGGCTTTATTAAAGATGTTGACACTACTATGGAGTATAAAGCAACTGCTGATACAGCTTATACACCTGTAACAGGTACGGAAATTGCAAATCTTCCTGCCGGAACATATCTTGTAAGATATAAAGAAAATGAAAATTATAAACCGGGAGCAGATTTAACCTTAGAAATATTACAGGGAAGATTTATTAAAATAACATTTGAAACAAATGGCGGAACCACTATCGACAGTTTGGATCTTAAATATAACGAAAAAATAACAAAGCCGACTGACCCTGAAAAAGACGGTTATGAATATGCAGGCTGGTATCTGGATTCATCATTATCGACAGGAAATGACTTTAACACAAATATTACCGATGATACAACTCTTTATGTAAAATGGGTTAAAGGTACTGTGGCAGAAGAATCCGCAGTAAACTACGGCGTATCAGCTGAAGGTCTTAACAATATTGCAAAAGAAGTGAAAGAAAATATCACTCTTACCGTTAAACCGGAAGAATATCAGGATAGTACGGTTTGTAATGAATTAAAACAAACAGTAGATAAATACAGATTCTTTGAATTCTATGATTTCGCAGTTACAAATGATAAAGATTCATCAGTTGTTTCAGCTTCTTCTGATGTGGTTGAAATAAAACTTCCTTATGATTACAGAAGAAAAACCGATATTGGAGTTTTAAGAAATAACGGAACTGTTACCGTATTTGATAAATCCGAAGAAAGACTTACAAGCTATCAGGACGGCAAATTCTACTGCGATTCTGAAAATGGAGTTATCTATATTTATACTAAAAAATACGCTAAATTCTTAATAGCTTACAACTTAAGACCATCAAGCGGTGAAAATGAAGTATATACCTATAAAGTAACCTTTGAAACAGATGGAGGAACAGAAATTGCACCTATCACCGTTAAAAGAGGTGAAAAGGTCAAAGAGCCTGAAACTCCTGTAAAAGAAGGCTATGAATTCAAAGGCTGGAAATCAGATAAAGATTTGAAATTCACTTTTGATTTCAATCGCGGTATATCCTTTAATACAACCATTTATGCTAAATGGGAAGAAGCAGAAGAGCATATCTGTCCATCAGAAAAATTCAAAGACCTTGATATTACAATGTGGTACCACGAGGGTACAGATTTTGTGCTTTCAAACGGTATAATGAAAGGTACTGAAGCAGATGTGTTCTCACCAAACGGAGATTTAACCCGTGCAATGCTTGTAACTATGCTTTACAGAATTGAAAAAGAACCGACTGTTAATTACGCTTTGACATTTGATGATGTTAAAGACGGAGCATACTACAAAGAAGCAGTACGCTGGGCACAGAGCGAAAAAATTGTTTTAGGTTATACAGATTCTGAGTTTATGCCTGATAAATCTATAACAAGAGAAGAAGCGGCAACAATTATTTTAAGATATGCAAAATATAAAGGATATGACGTGTCTGTTGGCGAAAACACAAATATTCTTTCATACAGTGACGTTGCAGACGTTTCTGAATACGCAATCCCTTCAATGCAGTATTCTGTTGGCGCAGGTCTTATAAAAGGCAGAACAGAATCTACATTAAATCCAAAAGCAAATATTACAAGAGCTGAAATGGCAACAGTTTTACAAAGATTTTTAACTAAAAATTAATTTAAAAACCATCACGTATAAAAAATGCGTGATGGTTTTTTTATGTGTTCTTTATAATTAATTTCAAACCTCTTGTTACTTGGTAAAATTTATGTCAATCGCCTTTGCACTTCCTATATGAAGATACCCTGTGGGGCTTGGGGCAATTCTTGTAACCTTTGCTCCCTCGGGTAAGCTTCTTTCGGGATACATTTTTTCATAATCATCCGCGGTAAGTGTTATATCGGGGAATAAAATTTCTGATAAATCCTTGTAATTCATAACTACACTCCCAATTAAAATTATTCATTTTAGCGTACCATATTTTTAAAAAATGTCAATTGTTTTACTGTATATATATAATTATTTTTATGTATACAAAACTGAAAAACTGTGCTATAATATTAAATTAATAGTGAAGCTTTATAAAAAGGAGGGAAAAAATGAAAAACGAAAGAATATATCTTGACGATATAGCCTATATAGATACCTATATCGCCGATGAAACGGAAAATTACACAAGAAGGGCTATACTTATTATCCCCGGCGGTGCATATTACAATGTGGTATCGGGAAGAGAGGGGGAATCTGTTGCCTTCGAATTTTTAGCTCACGGCTTTAATGCCTTTGTGCTGAACTATGCGGTTAACAGAGCAAAAACCTTTCCCGCTCAGCTTATTGAGGCATCCTGTGCCATAAAGCATATTAAGGATAATTATGAAAAATATGGAATTGACCCCGAAGAAATATACGCGGTGGGATTTTCCGCAGGAGGGCATCTTGCAGCATCTCTTGCCACAATGTGGGATAAAAAGGAAATATATGATGCTATAGATATGCCTTACGGATATAATAAGCCGAAGGGAGTTATACTTATCTATCCCGTTATATCCGCTGTCAGTGAGTATTCCAGCATGTTCAGTATAAAAAATCTTCTGGGAACCGATGAGCCCACCTGTGAACAGCTGAAGGCGGTAAGCATCGAGCTTAATGTCAAAGAAACGGCAGTACCTTTATTTATAGTCCATTCTGCAAGTGATACTACCGTACCTGTTGAAAATTCCTTCCTTATTGCAGAAGCATACAGTAAACTGAAAATCCCCTTTGAAATGCATATCTATCCTACAGGCGCACACGGATTTTCCTTGGGGAATGATATTACCTCAAAAGGAAGAACGGATTTATTGCAAAGAGAAAAGTGGATTGATAAAGCCGTTTCATGGATAAAGGATTATATATCAGAAAAATGATATGTTACCAAAGTGAAGGGAAAATAAAGAGGCGAGAAAAATGAACGAATACAGAAAGCTTGAGCTTCCAAGAAAAACAGGGCATAAAAAAGAAGAGTATAAATATTTTGTGGGGACTACGCTTAAAAATCCTCTTGAATATGAAATCGGTGAAAAAATAGTATTTAAAATACGTCCGAAATTTATGGATAACTATATTGATGTTCCTTACATAAGCTTTTTATTGATATCCGATGACGGAAAAAAAGAGGAGGGTTATATAAAAAGCAGCGATGACGGCTGGTTTTATGTAGAAACCTCTTTATCGGTAAGCGGGTTTGTGTATCTTAAAGCAGTAGCCTGCGATGAACACAAAAATCCTATTGAGGATATTGAAGTCTTTAACGGAAGTGCCGGTGCGGATATAAAAAATATATGTCGCTGTGCAGAACCTCCCGGGGACTATTCCGATTTCTGGCAGGGGCTTAAAGAAAAGGTAAATAAAACCGAGCCGGAGTTACTTTACTGTAAAAAGCTTGAAGATGTAAGCTTACCCGATTATGAAATATATGATATGAGAGTAAAGGCTCCCGACAACGAATATGCTTCGGTTATAGTAACCTACCCGAAAGGTGCTTTGAAGGGAAGTCTTAAATTTGCAATGCTTTTTCAGGGCTACGGAGTAAATTCAGCTGTTCCCAATGCTGTGGAGGGGTATTTTGTGGTTTCGGTAAATGCTCATTGTATGCCTAATTGTGAAGCTGAGGAGTTTTACGCCAATCTTCGTGACAATGCCCTTAAAGGCTATGGCTTTGATAAAGAGGAAAACAAGCGTCCCGAAACAACCTACTGGGCAAAAATGCTTTCAAGAAATATGCAGGCGTTCAGATACTTTGAAAATCACGAGCTTATCAATAAAAAGGATTACATTTTTATAGGAAGCAGTCAGGGCGGTATGCAGGCAGTTAATATGGCGGCACATTTTGATAAAGCAACCGGGGTGGTTTTAAATGTTCCCTGGATGTCGGATACCCATGCCGATTCACTTTCGGGACGAATTCCCAACAGTATGCCAAAGGGCAACGGAATTTTCTATTTTGATATATCCATTTCTGCAGGACTGATAAAATGCCCTGTATATATAATTGCAGGATTAGGGGACGGAACCTGTAATTCAAGTACCGAAATGGCACTTTTCAATGCAATAAAATCGAAGAAATATATTGAGTTTTATCAGAATAAAACCCACTCGTTTACTATCCCATGGGATAATAATGTTTACACTTTGGGAGAAACCTCAATGGCGGATGAATTTAAAGAGTTTACCATTGCATATTATGATTGGAATTAAAAAAGGAGTAAAACTATGGAAAATAAAAAACTTAAGGTGGCACTTATAGGCTGCGGTATGATAGGACAGTCCCATGCCGAAGCGGTTATTGCAGACGGCAGAGCAGAGCTTGTTGCCGTTGTTTGCGGAAGAAATCTTGAAAAAGGGAAGGAATTTCAGAAAAAATACAATATTCCTTTTTTAACACAGGACTATAAAGAAGTTATAGAAAAATGCGATGTAGATATGGCAATAATATGTAATCCGAGTTCGTACCATGCAGAACCGTCTATTGCCTTTGCAAAAGCAGGAGTTCACATTTTGTGCGAGAAGCCTCTTGATGTAAAAGTAGATAAAATGACCGAAATGATAGCTGCAGCTGAAAGTAATAATGTGTTACTTGGCTGTGTATTTCCAAACAGAACCCAGTCGGGTATAGTTAATGCCAAAAAGGTAATAGACTCCGGCGAACTGGGAAAAATGAGAATAGTTGAGTTTCAGTACAGAGGCTACCGCAGTCATTCCTACTATGCAAACTCCTACTGGAGAGGTGATAAGGAAATAAACGGAGGCGGTTGCCTTATAAATCAGGGCAGTCACGGCGTTGATGCCCTTGTTCACCTTTGCGGAAATGTTAAGAAGGTATGTGCCGTATCGGATATAATGGGAAGAAAAATGACAGGTGAAGATACCGTTAACGCCCTTATGGAATTTGATAACGGTGCCCACGGAATGCTTATGGCAACTGTGCTTTCCTATAATCCCGAAACCAATCCTGAATGTGACAGAATAAGAATAGAATTCGAAAAGGGCACAATTGTTTTTGCCGACGGTAAAACAATGCTTTATAAAAGCCTTTCCGAGGAAGAATTAAAGACCGAGGAAATTCAGCTTTCCGATAAGGTTGAAAGCTTTGGCGCCGCTCCCGAGGATATAGATATGAATGCACATAATTTTGTCGTTTCAAACTTTATTGACGGCATCTTAAAGGGAGAGAAGCTTATTGCCCCTGCCCGTGATGCAAGAAGAGCTGTAGATTTAATCTTAACTGTGTACAAATCAGCCGAAACCAACGAATGGCTGGAGGTTCCTCATTTTGATACCGACCTTACGTGAGACTATGCGGTGCATAGCACCGCAGCTAAATTCGCTAATGCGAGCCAAATTGAGTAAACTCAGCTAAATTGCCTTGTGGCAGCTAAATGTGCTTCGCACGCTTAAAGCGAATTTAATTTAGCTACTCCAAAGGAGTAATTTAGCTATGGAGCGAAGCGGAATAATTTAGCTTTGCAACTTGTTGCAAAATTTAGCTTAAATGGTTGGCATCCAGTTTATATAGTCTTTATATGCGGTGCACAGCACCGCAGCGATATGAATTCTTGCGAATTCTCGATATGTGCTTTGCACTTGATATGCACAGGCGCGCTCGATATGTTGCTGACGCAACGAGAATTCATATCATATCGAGTTTGACCGAAGGGAAAACATATCGATTTTACGAAGTAAAAATATCGAGCATACTTTAGTTTGCATATCGACAAAAATTTTGTCCCTAACTTGATAAAATCATATAAAGAATGTCGAATTTTGGCGAAAAAATAAATGTGTTATCTTAGTGCAGGGGATCAAAACAAAGACGGATGTATCCTCTTTGATGTAGTGGATAACCACAACAGCTGCGCACATATATGTGTCTGTTTTCTTGATGAAATAATGGATAATACAAAATAAGATTTTATCATGTGATATAATGAAAATAAATTAACAAAAAGATATATAACATATGGTTGTTTGGCGATTTCAAACTGAAAAATGTGGAAAGGGGAAAATAATATTATGGAGTATTTTTGGAAGAAAAAAACTATTGTTTCTTACCTGTTGAGCGTATTTGTATTTTTAATACATATCTCTTCACTTTCAAATTATAAGAATTCAGGAGGTTTTATTTCTGTTGTAAATAATTTTTTAGAAATTTTTTTTAAGAGAACAATTACTTCATATGCTGTGGTTTTGTTTTTTATCATATCAGGTGTATTGTTTTTTAGAAATTATGACAAAACAATGTACTTTGATAAAATAAAATCTCGAATCAAAACACTCGCAATTCCCTTTTTAATATGGAATGTTATTTGGATGTTTTTTGAAATTGT
>SVKB01000011.1 GCA_015068665.1 Oscillospiraceae bacterium
AAAGCAGAACAATAATGATGTAGATTAGTTTTTAATGAAATATCTCGCTTTGCTCGATATGAAATAATTTACTTCGTAAATTGTGAAATAGAAAACTAAAGTTTTCTGTGAAATAAAATAAATCCTTTTATCACACGCCGCAGGCGTATTTCATATTGCGTAGCAATATTTCACGCCCGAAGGGTATTTCACAAATCCTAAAAGGATTTATTTCATTGAAAAAAGACTATTCTTTCGAATAGTCTTTTTTCTGGTGCGGCAAATGGGACTTGAACCCATACGTCAAAGACACACGCCCCTCAAACGTGCCTGTCTGCCGATTCCAGCACTGCCGCATTTATTTATAATGATAGCCGTCGGAAAGCTATCCCGAAGAGACAGGGAAAATTCTCAGATTGGATGCAAAGCTTTTACGGGCGTTAATAAACGCCCCTAACCGTCGGAGAGCTATCCGACGGCTACCGCTACACGGTCAAAAGAATTTTTACAGCTCTTCGTCGGATTCACTCTTAGGGTTAACAATAGTTCTCCAGTCAAGATCGCCTCTCTCAAGCCCCTTGATAAGCACCTCTGCAGTAGCAACATTTGTTGCAAGAGGTATATTATGCACGTCACAAAGTCTGAACAGGGCATTAACGTCAGGCTCGTGAGGCTGAGCTGTAAGAGGGTCTCTGAAAAACAGAACAAGGTCAATTTCATTATAGGCAATTCTTGCACCTATCTGCTGGTCACCACCCTGGGGACCTGACAGGAATCTGTGCACCTTAAGTGATGTAGCCTCCGCTACAAGACCGCCTGTTGTACCGGTTGCATAAAGCTTATGATTTGCTAAAATGGGTTTATAGGCTATACAAAACTGAACCATAAGCTCTTTTTTCATATCGTGAGCTATTAAAGCTATATTCATAGATTTCTCCTTTGTTTACATACCAAATAACCTTCTAAAGAAGCCCCTTTCGCCCTTTAAGCTTAAAACAGGGATATTCTCACCGGTTATTCTTTTCGCTACCTCGGTAAACTGCTTACCTGCAACCGAGGAGGATTCAAGCACCGCCAGAGTATTTCTTTTCTGGCTTTTAAGAACAATTTCATCCTCTTCAATAATACCGATGGGAGAGGTGCCCAGTATATCGGTAATTTCGTCTATGGAAAGCATATCCCCTCTTTTTATCATATCAGCTCTTACTCTGTTGATAAGAATTTTTATCTCGGGGATATCCGCCATTTCAAGTAAGGTTATAACCTTATCCGCATCCCTGACGGATGACATTTCGGGAGTCAGCGCCACTATTGCAAGGTCGGCAGAAGCAATTGCCGATTTAAAGCCCTTTTCAATTCCCGCAGGGCAGTCAAGCAGAATATAATCATACTGACTGTCAATGCTTTTAAAAAGATTTTCAAACTTTTCAGGATTTAAGAAATCCTTATCGGTGGACTGAGCCGCCGGTAAAAGATGAAGATGCCCATGCTGTTCAAACTTAAAAACAGCCTTATCAAAAGAGCATTTCTCCTCAATTACATCAATTATATCATAAACAATAACATCTGACATTCCCATTGCAAGGTCAAGGTTACGAAGCCCGATATCAATATCAGCCATCAGAACTCTCTGACCAAGCCCTGCAAGAGCCGTTGCAATATTGGAAACTGCAACTGTTTTACCAACTCCGCCTTTTCCGGAAGTAACTACAATTGTTTTAGCCAATTTTCATACCTCCCTGCTAAAAAATATTCTATCACATTTATTTCAAAAAATCAATATTATTTTATCTTAACAGCTCCATTTTCGGTTTACTGTCCACATACTCAAGAAAATCGCCGGTAAAATATTTACCGATTATTTCTCTTGCTACGGGGGCGATGGAATTACCGTGGGACCCGTGCTCAACTATAACCGAAATTGCAATCTGCGGATTTTCATAAGGGGCAAAGGCAACGAAAACACCGTTATTTGACCCGCGGGAAACCTCGGCGGTACCCGTTTTACCGCCAACCGAAACGGGGAAATCCTTAAACACCGAGGATGCAGTACCGTCCTCGGTAACCGAGCGCATTCCCTCCATAATAAGCTTGTGGTGATTTGCATCCATTTCGATTTTTTCAACCACCTGGGGATAATATTCCTCAATTATTTTTGAGGAGGAATATTCCTTTACCTTTTTTACAAGATGGGTTTTATATCTTGTACCGCCGTTTGCCAGGGTGGCGATATAGTTTGCAAGCTGAATGGGAGTAAACAGGTTTTTGGACTGACCGATTGCCGCCTGGATAGTATCACCGGGCCACCATTTTTCGTTAAGCTTTTTTACATAGTCGGGACCTGCTACAACACCCTTTTCCTCCTCGGGAAGCTCTATCCCCGTTTTGGAGCCGAGACCTAATTTATAGGTCATATCGTTTAATTTATCAATACCGGTAAGCCTTCCCGTTTCATAGAAAAACTCATTACAGGAATTTTCCAGAGCACCGATAACATTAAGTGCCCCGTGCCCTGTCTTTTTCCAGCAGAAGGGCGAATAGTCGGGAGCATAATAGGTATAGACTCCGTCGCAGTTCATAACGGTATTTCCCGATATTACACCTGCCTGAAGTCCTGCCAGGGCGGTTACCATTTTAAAGGTGGAGCCCGGCTCGTAGGTGCCTGCAATGGCTCTGTTCCAGAAGGGCTTTGCAGGGTTTTTATAGTTACGGTTATAATCCTCGTTAAAGGTTGCTAAGTTGTAGCCCGGATATGAGGCAAGAGCTAAAATCTCACCGCTGTGAATATCAATTACAACCGCGGCACCGCTGTCAGCATCCCAGCCCTCGGAATAACCCGAATTGACACCGTTTGAGGCAATGGAGAATATAACCTCCTTAAGCATTCTTTCAGCGGTTTTCTGAAGTTCTAAATCAATGGTCAGAATAACATCCTTACCGGGCACCGCATTAAGGGTGGAAACCGAGGAGACAATATGCCCTGTTTCATTTTCCTCAATGCTCATTGCACCGTCGGTGCCTCTTAAAATATCCTCACAGTATTTTTCAATACCGTCCTTACCGATACGGGCATTTATATCATAGCCCTTATCCTTTAAAACATCGTATTCTTCCTTGTAAATCTGCCCTACTCTGCCAAGAATATGGGAGGCAACACCGGGAGCATTATATTCCCTTATATACTCGGTTAAAATGTTTACCCCGTCTAAAGAACGGGTGGTTTCCTTTATTCTGGTAACCACATTCATACTCACATCATTGGCAAAGGTATAGGAGTTTCTTGAAGAAAAAAGACGAAGCTCCATCTCACTTCGCACACCTGCTATTTTTCTTTTCTGAAGATCGGAATAGCCATTGTCAATTTCATAGCGTTCAATAAGCTTTTTTATTACCTCATCCCCTCTTAAATCTTCATCAAGGTTAAGGGATTTATTGAATGCACCGATTTTTTCCTCTTCGGTATAAGAAAAGGTATAAGGCTTCTCAAGGCTTATGGGAAGGGTATCAATATAGCTTACAGAGTCCTCCTCACAAATGGTTATTAAGGAATTTATAATATCGTTTAACTTCTTATTATCAGAATCCACCTTGGATATTTTTATGGTAAAGCCCATACGGTTTGAAACCAAAGGCCGTCCGTAGCGGTCTAAAATCTCACCGCGGGGAGCCTTCTGGGGAATGGACTTGGAAAGCCTTGTTTCGGTAATTTCACGGTATTCGGCACCGTCAATAACCTGAAGCATAAAAAGTCGTGCAATTACCAAAAAAGCAATTACACCCAAAATACAGTATAAGATTATAAATCTTGACTTATAGCTGTCCTTTTTCATCGTACCCTCCAGGCAGTCGGTCTTATATTTAAGATTTTCTTATATAAGAATATTCCCAAAATTGAAAACAGGCTGTTATATATAAATTCCACAATGGAAATATTTGCTAAAATCCTTAAAAAATCAGCACCTCTCAATCCGAAAAACACGGCAAATAAAAAGCTGTAGGCAAAGCAGCCGGTTATGGCGAAAAGCCCCTTTACCATGGTCATATTCTCAAAAAACGAATGATAGATTTCGGAAAGCACAAAGGCAATAAGAAGAAACATTATGCCATGGATAAACAAAATCTTACTATTAAAAAAATCAAACAAAAGCCCATAGGCAAGAGCATAATAAATGTTGGCAGAATCGTTCTCGGTAAGAGAAGCGCATAAAACAGTAACAAATATAAGGTTAGGTGCAACATTAAAAAGCTCTATTTTATTGGCAAGAGTCTGATTTAAAAAGAAAATCAAGGTAAATGCAAGTATTTTTATAATATTATACTTAACGGTTGTCTTCTGCATACGCTCACCTTATTTTTTGATAGTTGGTTATAACGAAAACCTCGCGTATAAAATCGAAATTCTCTATGGGCTGAATAATTGCATACTGGGTTTTGGTTATGGGCTGGGTTTTGATTTCCTTTACCCTGCCGATTACAAGACCTGCAGGATAAATCTCGCCTAACCCGGAGGTTTCCACAATATCCCCTTCCACAAGATTCATTTCCTTGGAAACGTAAATCATGGTCATAAGCCCATCCTTTAAAAGAGCGGTATTACCCTCACAGACCGCAGTATTTCCGGTACGGGTAACCACACAGCCTACCGAGCTTCCGCCCTCAATCACAGTCTGCACCTTGGAAAAGCCTGCCCCTGCTTCGACCACATAGCCTATAACACCCTTGGCACCCACCACCGGCATATTTTTTTCAATACCGTCATTGGTGCCCTTGTCAAGAAGAAAGGTCGAATAGTAATTGGAGGTATCCTTGGAAATAACCGTGCAGGCAGAAAGCTTATGCTCGGGATTCTGCTCCTTGAATTTTAAAAGGGAGCGGAGTCTTTCGTTTTCAATCTCCAGGGATTTTAATTTGGAGTTATTATGTTCAAGCTCCATCAGCTTGTTATCCAGCTTCTGATTTTCGTTAACCAGGTCCTTTTTATCCTTAAAATAGGTAAAAAAGTCACTCGTTCCCACTGCAACCGAGTTAAAAAGCTTCGCAACAGGCTCGACAATATAACCTACGGCATTATCGTATGCCAAGGTGTTTTCCCTGTCAAGAGCACTGAAATATACAACGACTATGGACAGAATAAGAATTCCGAGCACAATCATATATTTTTTGTTACGAAAAATCAATTATATCACTCCGGTTTTATTTTTTTACCAGCGGCTCTTATTCTTCTGAGCGCTGCCCTGGACACTTCTTAATGTGTCCACAGTATCAAGAACCATACCCGTTCCTTTTGCCACACAGTCAAGGGGATCCTCTGCAATTTTTACCGGAAGAAGTGTTCTTTCGGATAAAAGACGGTCAAGCCCTTTTAAGAAGGCACCGCCACCTGTTAAGGTTATACCCTGGGTTACGATATCGGCAGAAAGCTCGGGAGGTGTGTTTTCAAGAGTTACCTTAACGGTATCAACTAAAATTTCCGCACATTCGGATAAAGCTTCTCTTATTTCCGCACTTGTAACAACGATGTTTCTCGGAAGCCCTGAAAGATTATCACGGCCTCTTACATCCATATCAGGCTCATCATCCTCCATTTTATAAACAGAGCCGATTGCTATTTTAATTTCTTCGGCGGTTCTTTCACCGATTAAAAGATTATGCTTTTTCTTGATATAGTTTGCAATTGCCTCATCAAAGGCATTACCTGCCACTCTTACGGTTTTTGCGGTAACGATTGAGCCTAAGGAAATAACAGCCGCTTCACTGGTTCCGCCGCCGATATCAAGCACCATATTACCAAGAGGCTCGGAAACGGTAAGATTTGCACCGATTGCCGCCGCCATGGATTCCTCAACAATATAAACCTCTTTTGCGCCTGACTGAATAACCGCTTCCTCAACGGCTCTTCTTTCAACCTCGGTTACACCGGAGGGAACACAGGCAACAACACGGGGCTTTGTGAAAGCACCGGATTTTAAAACCTTGTGAAGAAATCTCTTTATCATTTCATAGGTCATTTTATAATCGGAAATAACGCCATCCTTAAGAGGCTTGATGGCAATAATATTATCGGGTGTTTTACCAACCATTTCCTTTGCATCGTAGCCTACAGCATAAACCTCCTTGGAGTATCTTGCAACAGCAACAACCGAAGGTTCTCTTAAAACTATTCCCTTCCCCTTAACATAGATAAGAGTATTGGCTGTTCCAAGATCAATACCGATATCCTTACTGAAAAATGCCATATTTAAACTCTCCTTTCGAGTCTTTCTAATAATAATTTAACTAAATATCCGTTTATAAATCCCGAAATTATCGCCGCAGCCGATAAAAACGGATAATAATAAAATACAGTATAAGAGCCCAGCATAAAAAAAGCACAGGTAAGCTGACCGAGAATGTGGGAAACACCTCCCAGCATACTTACACCAATGGGCGATAAGGTTTTACAGCTCCTTGCAAGTCCCATAACGGCGGCAGATAAAAGACCGCCCGACAGGCTGTAAAAAAAAGATGAACCGTTCCCTGAAAGCAGGGTTAAAAGCACCGACTTTAAAAATGCCAGGGCAATCCCTTCCTTTGGGGAATATATATAAATAACTGCAAGTATCACGATATTTGATATGCCGATTTTTACTCCCGGCAGGGTACCCGATAAGGGAATAAGCCCCTCCAGAAAGCTTAAGGCAAGAGAAAATACCAGACACAGGCTTAAAAATATAAGCTTCTTAAGACCATCAGTACGAAACATAATCAAGCTCCGTTTCCCCGGTTAAATAAACTATAAGACGGTTGGGTAAGCATACGATTGATTCATGGGGGCGGGATATTTCCGCTTCTCTTATACACAGACCGTCCTCACAGCCTGCTTCAACCATTTTCACCTTTTTTCCGTCGATACTTATTTTATTATAACCGAAGGGAGAATTTATTTCAACTAATTTATTATAATTACCTGTAAGTTTTATTTCCTTATAGGTTTCGGAGTTAACCTTTATAACCAAGGTAAGCTCGCTGTCCGCCCTTTGAGGAAGCATAAAAAGGAAGGAACAGCAAGTTATTGCGATAAGTAAAATACCTGTAATCACATCCCCCTTTTTCATAGAGCACCTCTATAAAAATGACCGCGGGTAAACTTAGAAAGTCTGTTTTCTCCCTCTGAAAACATGGAGAAAACCTCCTCACAGCCCTTCATATTCTCACCGTAGAAGGAAATAAGTATATAGTCAATTCCGCTTCTTTCCATATCCGCCTTCTTATCGCTCATAACAAGCGGATGGGGGTTAAGGATAACGTTTCTGCAATCCTCACGGCAGTCAACAATGAATTTTTCACCCTTACGGTCGGTTAGTTCAACCGGCCCCTTAACGCACTCGTTAAGAACACTTTTTTTAACACAGTTTCTTAAAATCATCGACTCTAAAAGCCCGTAGCCCATAGCACATACGGGAAGTGAAGGACAGTAGCCCTCTATATCCCTTAAGGTTATCTCAGGAGATAAGCCTGCGATAAACACATTGTTTTCCTTTAAAAACTCTGCGGAATGGGAATTTGCAATATTAAGATATATATCGGTCATAAGTCTGAAATCCTTTAAAAATTCAAAGTGGGAGATATTGCTTACAAGAGCATACTTAAACCCTGCCTCCTTTAATTTTAAAAGACGGCTTTTAACCTTATCCGCTTCGGTATGGGATATTATTTTCGGAAGGGAGATAATGATCCTTTCCTTATCAAGAAAATCCTTGTTCTTTAAAACAAGATTGTAATTTGCAATAATAAAGCTTATTTCCTTTTTCGAATCTGCCCAGGTAAGCTGGCTCTGAAGATTAGCCCTTACGATATACTTTAAATTGGTGGGCTTTCTTCTTTGGTTTTCTAAAATAACTTCCTTTATTTCAACCTGTTTTTCACTTAAAAGAAGCTCGCAGGCTCTTCTTCTTAGCTCATTTACGGTTTTCTGAGGTATAAAAACATCCTCGTCCATATTGCACTTAAGCTCATTTAAGAAAAAGGGAGTTTCATTAAGCTTTGATAAGCCCTCTTTTATTCTCTCATAGGAGGCAGGAGCACTTCTCGCCTCACCAAGGGGTTCTTCGCCGTATGCATAAACCTCTTTCCCCTCTGCAAAGGCGGTAATATAGGGAAGCTCACCCTTAAACAGATTGATTTCTATATTAAGGGGCTTTTTTCCCGAGCCTGCAACAGTATTTTTTGAAATTATATCCCTGTATTTTTCCTCTGCCTTTTTCTCATAATCCGAATAGGGATTTTCGTTTTTATTATAGCAGAACATTTTCTTATCCTTATAGCCGTAAAAATAGTCGGTATAACCGCCACGGTAAAAGATATTGTTAACAAGGTCAATGTCCTCACGGCTTAAATGCTCTCCGTCGAGCAGACGGCGGTAAGTATCCACCACCGTTGCCACATAGTATTCATTTTTCAACCTTCCCTCAATTTTCAGAGAATCTATTTTAAACTTTTTAAATGCATCGGTGTAGTTTACTGAGCTTAAATCCTTAAGACTTAAAAGACTGCCGGTCTTTCCCTTAAGCTCATAGTTAAGACGGCAGGGCTGGGCACATTTGCCCCGGTTACCGCTTCTGTCACCTATAAAGGAGCTCATATAGCATTGCCCCGAATAACAGGCACAAAGAGCACCGTGGATAAAAATTTCTATTTCACAATCGGTATTTTCCCTGATATATTTTATTTCATCCATAGAAAGCTCACGGGAGAGCACCACTCTTTTAACATCATTCCTATAAAGAAATTCAACACCCTCAAGATTGTGAACGGTCATCTGAGTGGAGCCATGAATTTCAAGAGAGGGTACCGCCTCTTTAATTAAGCTTACCGCGCCAAGATCCTGAACTATAACCGCATCTGCACCGACTTTTGCCGCAAGCTGGGCACTTTTTACAAAATCCGAAGCCTCACAGTCTCTGATAAGAGTATTTAAGGTGATATATCCTTTTTTTCCGCGGTTATGAAGATATTTAAGACCCTCCTCCGCCTCCTCTACGGTAAAATTCTTTGCCCCGTACCGTGCATTGAAGGACTCAAGACCAAAATAAACAGCGTCAGCTCCAACGTTTGCTGCCGCTTTAAGTACCTTTAAAGACCCCGCAGGGGATAATAATTCCGGTTTAAATTCCATTTACTGACCCTTCCAAGCTGAATTATAAAAGGGGCATTTTACTGCCCCTCTCTAACTATCTTTTATAGATTTACCATATATTTTGCGATGTTTGCGCCCGCCTCTTCTTTAGGAGCACTGATAGCAACAGTGAACTTAACCGAATACTTCTTTGCAAGTTCTTCTAATTTAGGAACAACCATATCAAACTGAGCAACTGTAATATCAGCAATTTTCGTGATACTGTCTATAAATATATGAGTAATGTCAAAGTTCTGAGAAATCATACCGCAGATAAAGCCGTAAAACTCTTCAACTGTTTTAACATTAAAATCTTCTGTAGTAACCATTCTGACTTCAGAGGAGATATCAAAGGTGTGTCTTCCGTCTTTAGTAACGCAAACAACATTACCTTTTTCAGTTTTCAATGCTTCATTAACCTCGTTAATAAAGACTTTTGTTTTACCTGTTCCCTTAGGACCGATAAGAATGTTAATCATATGTATTACCTCCCGGATTTTTATTTAATAACATTATACAATAATATTTGTAAAATTTCAATAACCATTTAAAAAATTTATTCAAATTTTCATAACGGCTTAATTTTTTGTATACAATAAAAACTGTCAGTAATAAAGTTTTAAAAAAAATTTAAAAAAACTATTGACAAATCCACTATTTATTGCTATTATAATATAGTCAATTTTATGCGTGACGCTATGCGGGTGTAGTTCAATGGTAGAATCTCAGCCTTCCAAGCTGATTGCGTGGGTTCGATTCCCATCACCCGCTCCAATGTGCGCCTGTAGCTCAGTTGGATAGAGCAACTGCCTTCTAAGCAGTAGGCCAGGAGTTCGAATCTCTTCAGGCGCGCCACTTATATGGTGGGTATAGCTCAGCTGGTTAGAGCACCAGATTGTGGTCCTGGGGGTCGTCGGTTCGAAACCGACTACCCACCCCAAATAAAACTCACCGAAAATATGATGTCGTTGGGATGTAGCCAAGTGGTAAGGCACAGGACTTTGACTCCTGCATTTCGCTGGTTCGAGCCCAGCCATCCCAGCCATTTTTTTTAAACTTAATATGGGCCATTAGCTCAGTCGGCAGAGCACTTGACTTTTAATCAAGGTGTCCGCGGTTCGAATCCGCGATGGCTCACCAGAAAAAAGCACTTCGTAAGAAGTGCTTTTTTCAATGAAATAAATCCTTTCAGGATTTGTGAAATACCCTTCGGGCGTGAAATATTGCTTCGCAATATGAAATACGCCTTCGGCGTGTGATAAAGGATTTATTTTATTTCACAGAAAACTTTAGTTTTCTATTTCACAATTTACGAAGTAAATTATTTCATATCAACGAAGTTGATATTTCATTAAATATTGACAATTCCACCTGTATGAAATATTGCTTCGCAATATGAAAAGGCACTAAACAAAAATTGTTTAGTGCCCGTAAGCCCGCAGGCGTATAAATAGATACGTCAAGGGTTTTTTAGGTTCAATATACGTATTTTTACGCTTTTTGTGCTTTATTTCTTGCCTTTGCTCTTAAATCGCTGTTTAAGATTTTCTTTCTTAATCTTATATTCTCGGGTGTGATTTCCACCAGCTCGTCATCAGCTATAAATTCAAGGCACTGCTCTAAGCTTAAAACATCGTGAGGAGTGAGTCTTAAGGCATCGTCCGAGCCGGAGGCACGGGTATTTGTAAGCTGTTTTTTCTTGCAGACATTAAGCACAATATCCTCAGCCTTGGCATTTTCGCCAACAACCATTCCCTCATAAACCTTAACACCGGGGCCGATAAAGAGTCTGCCTCTGCCCTGGGCATTGAATAAGCCGTAGGTGATGCTTTCCCCGTCCTCCCAGGCAATGATTGAGCCTCTTGTTCTTCCGGGGATATCCCCTTTATGCTCTTCATAGCCTATAAGAATGGAGTTCATAATACCGTTACCCTTGGTGTCGGTTAAAAATTCATTACGGTAGCCGATAAGACCACGGGAAGGAATTTTAAATTCAATTCTTGTGTAGCCGTTTGGATTGGCTGCCATATTAATCATTTCACCCTTACGGGAGCCAAGCTTTTCAATAACGCTTCCCACATATTCCTCGGGAACATCAACAATAAGGTGCTCAACAGGCTCACATAAAACGCCCTTAAGCTCCTTCATAATGATAACCGGCTTGGAAACCTGAAATTCAAAGCCTTCTCTTCTCATAGTTTCAATTAAAATAGAAAGATGAAGCTCGCCACGCCCCGAAACCTTAAAGGAATCGGCACTGTCAGTCTCCTCAACCCTTAAGGAAACATTGGTTTCTGTTTCCCTGAACAGTCGGTCTCTTAAATGACGGGAGGTAACGAAGGTTCCCTCTCTTCCCGCGAAGGGACTGTTATTTACAATAAAGTTCATGGAAATTGTAGGCTCGTCAACCTCAATTACCGGTAACGGGTCAATATTTGAGGTGGTACAAAGGGTTTCACCAATGTTGAAATCGCCAAGACCTGCTATACAAATGATTTCACCTGCACTAACCGTTTCGGTTTCCACTTTTTTAAGACCGCTGTAAGTGTAGATTCTGCCCGTTTTGGCAGTTTTAACCGAGCCGTCCTTTTTGCATATAGCAACCTGCTCGTTAACCGATACAGTACCTCTTCTTACCTTGCCGACTGCAATTTTACCCACATATTCATCATAGTCAATATTCGATACAAGCATCTGGAAGGATTCGTTATCCTTGCCCGAAGGAGCAGGAACATAATCCACGATGGTATCAAAAAGAGGCTGAAGATTTTCCGTTCTTTCGTTAAAATCAAAGGTTGCATAGCCCTCACGGGAGGAGGCATAAATAATGGGAAAGTCAATCTGCTCATCGCTTGCCTCAAGGTCAATGAACAAATCAATTACCTCATCAACAACATCATTGGGTCTTGCATCCTTCTTATCAATTTTATTTACAACCACAATAGGCTTTAAATCAAGCTCAAGAGCCTTTTTAAGAACAAAACGGGTCTGGGGCATAGCGCCTTCAAAGGCGTCAACCAGAAGAACAACTCCTTCAACCATACCGAGAACACGCTCAACCTCACCGCCGAAATCCGCATGGCCCGGTGTATCAACAATATTGATTTTAATATCCTTGTACATAACCGAGGTGTTTTTGGAAAGAATGGTTATGCCTCTTTCACGCTCTAAATCGTTAGAGTCCATAACCCTGTCCTCAACCTGCTCGTTTGCTCTGAAGGTACCGCTTTGCTTAAGCATCTCGTCAACCATAGTGGTTTTACCGTGGTCAACGTGAGCAATTATGGCTATATTTCTTATCTTTTTATCACTCATAAATTTCCTTCTTCCTAAAATTATCCTGTGTTAATTAAAACACAGGATAATCGTGAAAATTATAATTTTATTCTTCAGTAGCTTCTTCAACTGCTTCTTCAACTGCTTCTTCGGTAGCTTCTTCAGTAACCTCTTCAGCAATTTCTTCAGCAATTTCTTCTGCAGGAGCTTCTTCCTTTAAAAGAGCTCTGATGCTTAAGCTGATTTTCTTAGCTTCAAGATCAATTTCAATAATCTTAGCTTCAACTTCCTGACCAACAGTAAGCTCATCGGCAGGCTTTTCAACTCTCTTATTGGAAATCTGAGAAATGTGAATCAAACCATCAACAAAAGGAATGATTTCAGCAAATGCACCGAAAGGAACAAGTCTTACGATCTTACAGGTAATAACATCGTCAACCTTATAATCCTTTTCAATCTTTGTCCAGGGATTATCTTCAGCCTTCTTGAAGCCTAAAGAAATCTTCTTGGTTTCAGCATTGATTTCCTTGATGTAAACCTTAATCATATCGCCAACCTTAACGATTTCGGAAGGATGCTTGATTCTTCCCCAGGAAAGCTCGGAAATATGAACTAAACCGTCAACGCCACCCAAGTCAACAAATGCACCGAAGTTTGTAAGAGATTTAACGATACCGTCATATTCCTTACCCTCGGAAACATTAGCCCAGAATTCTTCCTGAAGCTTTTTCTTTTCATCATCAATAACTGCCTTGATAGAACCAACAGCTCTTCTTCTCTTATCATCAAAGTCGATAACCTTTAAGGAAACCTCGGTGTTAAGAAGAAGATTTTTATCATCAGCTGCTCTTTCGGTAGCAAGAGAGTTAGGAACGAAAATTCTGCAGGAGTTAACAATAACGGTTACGCCACCCTTGTTAACATCGGTAACCTTACCCTTAAGGATTTCGCCGCTTTCAAACGCAGCACGGATAACCTCGATATTCTTCTGAGAATCAACTCTTTTCTTGGAAAGAAGAACTGTACCCTCAACATCATTTTTCTTGATAACCATAGCTTCGATTTCGTCTCCAACCTTGAAGTGATCTTCAGGTTTGAACTGAGAATCGTCTGACAAACCATCAAGAGAAATAACTCCTACTCCTTTATATCCGGGGATATTGATATTGATTTCGTTTGGTGAAACTCTTTCAACAGTCCCCTTAACAATCTGTCCTGTGCGTAGTGATGAATTAAGATAATTTTCCAGCATATCGGCAAAGTTTTCTTCGCCTACCGGTGTTATTTTTTCTTCTGACATAATATTCAGAACCTCCTTTATTATATACGCCGGTGTTGATGCGCCGGCAGTAATTGCAATTTTATCGCCCTTTATAAGACTTAAGTCCAGCTGAGAGGCATCCTCGATAAGAACAGTTGAATCAAGGATTTCCTTAGCCTTACGGTAAAGCTCATTGGTGTTGGAGCTGTTTTTCCCTCCAACCACAACCATTGTATCTGCTTCACCTGCAAGCTTTAAGGCTTCAGCCTGTCGCTCAGACGTGGCATTACATATTGTATCAAAAATCTCGGTATTTTTACAAGTGTTTTTTAAAAATTTAACATAATTGTAAAATTTCTCTTTATTTATTGTTGTCTGGGCAACAACCGAAATATTGTTTTTCCCCTCAATAAGAGGAAGAATTTCATCCTCTGTCTCCTCATATAAAATAAGGGCAGAATCATCGCACCAGCCGTTGATTCCGATAACCTCGGGATGGTTTTTCTTACCGATAACAACAATATCCTTACCCTCTTCGTGGGCATTTTTAACGATATTGTGAATTTTCTTTACAAAGGGACAGGTTAAATCAACATATTCAATTCCCTCTTTTTCAAAATAGTCATAAACCTTCTTACCCACTCCGTGAGCGCGGATTATGACAAGAGAGTCACTTTTAAGATTTTCAAGCCTTTCCTCAACCAGAACACCGTTCTTTTCAAGGTCGGCAACCACCTGTTCATTATGAATTATGGGTCCGTAGGTGAAAATCCTTTTATCCCTGCGGGAAGACAGCTCATAGGTTTTTTCAACTGCTCTTTTAACTCCGAAGCAGAAGCCTGCAGTTTCGGCAACAGTAATTCTCATAAACATCCCGCCTTTTTAAATGGGAGAACCTTCCCCTTATAATACATATTCCATATAATGATACAAAAAATCCTCTTATTTGTCAATAGCTTTACTTAAATATGTATATATAAGTTTAATGGTGATGATGGTGATGTCCCCTGTGACTAAAGTTATCAGTACGGCAGTTTTTAAAGGAACACTCCTCCCCCACTTCTTCAAGCTCTACGGTGACATGGGAAATCCCATGTTCCGAAAGCTCATTGCGGATTCTCTCTTTTATCACGGCAGACGGAGTATCAACAACCGCATGAAGGGTTGCAAAAACTTGCTGACCGTCTATTGTCCATATATGAAGATGATGAATATCTGAAATTCCCTCTGTTTCTTTAAGATGGGATATAATTTCGTCATAATTAATGTTCTCGGGTGCCTTTTCAAGAAAAATACAGATTATTTCCTTAAGATTTTTAAAGGCATTTGTAAGAATAAAGATAGCCACACCCAGGGACATCAGCGGATCAAGAATCATAAGGTCGGTAAGCTTTATCACAATGGCCCCCACAAGAACAACCAGCCACCCCAGAACATCCTCAAGCATGTGAAGATTTACCGCCTTCTGGTTAAGAGAATCCCCCTCCCTCGTAAAAAATGCCGCAAGAGCGTTGACTAAAGCTCCCACCACGGCAAAAAGTATCATTCCGTCGTAATTTATGGGAACGGGATTAAAAATCCTTATAACCGCATTTATAATAACGAAAAAAGATCCCACAATCAGAATAAGAGTGGAAAAAGCTCCCCCAAGCACCGAATATCTTCCGTAGCCGTAGGTATATTCCACAGTGGGGTTTTTTTTACTTTTTCTTTCAAGAAAATAGGATATACCAATGCTTACCGCATCTCCGATATCATGAACCGAATCGGATACAATGGCAATGCTTCTTGTAAAAATTCCTCCGAAAAGCTCAAAGACCGAAAAGCACAGATTTAAAATAAAGGCAATAAAAATATTTTGCTGGGTTTTCATAAAAATCCTCCTGTTGACTGTTTGTGAATTTTATTGTACAATATATCTGATACCGAACATATTGTTCAGTATTATTTTAACTGTATTAAAACATATTATCAACAGATAATAAATATGAATCGTTCGTTACCGAACATTTTTTTGAATTTGTACGGAGGTTTTTATGGACAGAAGGCAGAAAAAAACAAGGGAGGCAATATTCAAAGCCTTTACCTCTCTTTTATCCGAAAAGGATTATGAACATATTACGGTAGGGGAAATAATTGAAAATGCCGATGTGGGAAGGGCAACCTTTTATTCCCATTTTGAAACAAAGGATTTTCTTTTAAAGGAGCTTTGTGGCGAGCTTTTCTGCCATATTTTTGACGGAATATATGAAAAAAACGAGCATCATCATATTTTCACCTGTGATGCCCCCGATTCGGTATTTTTACATCTTTTTCAGCATCTGCAAAAAAACGACAATAACATTTTGGAGCTTCTTTCGGGCAAAAGCAATGAGCTTTTTTTCAGATACTTTAAAAACAATCTTGTGGACCTGATAAAATGCCAGCTTCATCTGTTCTCCCATAAAAAAACCGAGGCACTTCCCGAAAGCTTTCTTGTAAACCATATTGCCTCAACCTTTACCGAAACAATCCAGTGGTGGATAAGTAACGGAAAAAAGGAATCCCCCGAAACTATGACCGGGTATTTTTTTGCGGTAGTGTAAAACCAGAAGTCAGGTGCGAAGGAAGGCAAGCATGACATATAAATGCAGAATTCAGAGTGCAGAATGCAAAATGATATGCCGCAGGCGGCATAGTGAATTGCACCTTACGGTGCGTGAATTGTTATCTATTCGATAACATGAATTGATTTTTACAAATCATGAATTGTTGACTTATGTCAACATTAAGGATAGGACGGATATGCCATTCGGCATCCGTCCTTTTCTCGTTCCGCAGGAACATATCGAGTGCGAAGCACATATCGAGCAATTTTAATTGCATATCGAGTTTTGCCTTGGCAAAACATATCGAAAATCCGAAGGATTTATATCTTATATCTCATCCCTCCTTTTCTTGTTCCGAAGGAACATATCGAGTGCGAAGCACATATCGAGCAATTTTAATTGCATATCGAGTTTTGCTTTAGCAAAACATATCGAAAATCCGAAGGATTTATATCTTATATCTCATCCGCCAGCTATCGCTGACACCTGTCTCGTTGCGACTCAGTCACGGCTCGGCTCTGACAATTCACAGGATTGTCATTCACTACCTCGCTGACGCTTCGCTACCTCATTAAGAAGGCTGTGGCGTCGGTTCTTTTTTAATACTGTAGGGCGTGGCGACTCGACACGCCGATATAAAATTACAAATTAAACTGTGCGAAGCACAATATCACTTTCAAATTCCCTGCTTGTGACAGTATAAGACAAAACTACCCGAAGAAGAGAAAACAAACCTCTTTTTCGGGTAGTAATTTTTATATAGTGATATTCTTTGCTGCGCAAAGAGTGATATGATTGCCGACGGCATTCGTGATATTAAAACCTACGGTTTTAGTGATATTTTATTCGCCTTTTAAAACTCGCTAAGCGAATAACACCCGGTGTTAGCCGAATATCACTGCGTAGCAATATCACTCGCCGCAAGGCGAATAAAACTGCCCAAGTGTCCTTAGGAACACTTGGGCAAAGGCAGACACTTTTTTTTACTGTTTTTTAAGAAGGTCTCTGATTTCTGTAAGAAGCTTGATATCTTCGGGGATTTCAGGCTCTTTAACCTCTTCTTTAACCTCTTCCTTTTCCGGCTCTCTTTTAAGCTTTGCGATAAACTTGATGGTAAGGAACAGAACAAAGGCTGTGATTATAAAGTTTAAAACTGCCTGGATAAGAAGCCCGTAATTGATGGAGGCTTCACCGATTTTGTAGCAAAGTGCAGAAAAATCAATTCCGTTCATTAAAAGACCTATAAAAGGCATAAAGATATCCTTTACAATGGAATTGGTAACTGCGCTGAAGGCGGTACCAATCATAACACCAATGGCAAGATCAATCATATTGCCCTTTACTGCAAATTCCTTAAATTCATTAAAAAACTTTTTCATATGTATTCTCCTTTTTTATTTTACTCCCAACCACTTAAGGAAGTAGAGCTTAATTACATCAAAAACATTACGGTGCTTAACCTCTTCCTCGGCAACGATTTCAAGCTCATACATTACCGAATCGCCCTTTTTGATTTTCATCACACCTAACTTTTGTCCCTTTTCAACGGGGGCCTTTATGTCGGGGATGATTTCAATTTCCTTTGAGATTTCCCCTTTTTCGTTTTTATTATCCATTATAACATAATCGTTTTTTGCAACACCGTTGACTCTTTCCTTCTTACCCTTTATAAGATCAACCTCACATATAAGGTCATTCGCACTTATTTTTTCCTTAAGGGTATAATTATCAAAGCCATAGTCAAGAAGAAGTCTTGCTTCGGAAAATCTTACTTCGGAGGAGGGTCCCCCAAGTATTACCGAAATCAAAGCCATCTTATCCTTTTCGGCAGAGGCGGAAAGGCAGTGACCTGCCTCGGTGGTAAAGCCGGTTTTAAGACCGGTGGCATATTTATATGTAGCAATAAGCTTATTGGTGTTTGCAAGCTGGAATTCTCCGCCACGGAGAGTATCCATCCATATAGTTGTATATTTCTTTATATCGGGATGCTTTTCTATAAGCTCTCTTGACATAATTCCGACATCGCGGGCGGTGGAATAATGATTATCCTCGGGAAGTCCGTGAGGATTTACAAAATGGGTATTTTTCATTCCCAGCTCCTTTGCCCTTTTATTCATAAGGGCAATAAAGCTGTCATAGTCACCTGCAATATGCTCGCCTATCGCAACTGCAACATCATTTCCCGAAGCAACCATAAGACCCTTTAGCATATCGTCAACACTCATCTGCTCGCCAACCTCTAAAAATATCTGAGAGCCTCCCATATCCTCGGCATTCTCACCGGCGGTAATAAGGTCGCTGTAGCTTATATTCCCCTTATCAATCTCTTCCATTAAAAGAAGGGCGGTCATAACCTTGGTAACTGAAGCTATTGGGCGTTTTGCATCCGCATTTTTTTCAAACAGCACGGTACCCGAGGACTGCTCAATAAGAATTACAGAACCGGATTCAATTTCATCAAGCCCCTTGGCAAAAACCGAAAAGGTGCATAAGCAAAGGGAAATTACAATCATAAAGCAAATAGTCTTTTTCATAAACAAATCTCCTATAATCTATCTTGCCTTGGGATGGGCATTTTTATAAATCTGGGTAATACGGCTGTTGGTAAAGTTATTATAAATCTGGGTAGTGGAAATATCCTTATGCCCCAGCATCTGCTGAATGGACTTTAAATCCGCACCGTTCTGGATAAGGTGAGCCGCAAAGGAATGTCTTAAGGTATTTGGAGTTATCTCCTTTTTGATTCTGGCAGCCTTTACATATTCCTTTATAACCTTCCAGAAGCCCTGTCTTGTGATGGGCTGACCGTTCACATTTACAAAAATAAATCCCTCTTCGGTAAACATATTTTTATGCCTTTTTATATAAAGCTTTAAAATATCAATTGCCTCGTCGTGAAGGGGTATAACCCTCTTGGTGCCGTTGCCGCTGCAGGAAATATATCCCACCTTAATATTTATATCCTTGTTTTTAAGGCTGATAAGCTCGGAAACACGGATTCCCGTAGCATACAAAACCTCGAGCATAGCCTTATCGCGAAGCCCCTTGAAGGTGGTGATATCCGGCTGGGAAAACAGCTTATCGATTTCACGCCCGGTAAGAACCCCGGGGATTTTTCTTACATTTTTATTGTATCTGATACCCTCCGAAGGATTGGTATCAATAACACTTTCATCATACAAAAAACCGTAAAATGCCTTCAGGGAGGCAACATTTCTTGAAACGGTGGAGGGAGCCTTACCAAGCTCTTTAAGATAGCTTAAATATTCATTAAGGTCATCCTTTTTTACCGTAAGGTAATCTATACCGTTTTTCAAAACATATTCTTCATATTGCTTAAGATCCCGCCTGTAGGACATTAAGGTGTTTTCACTTAAATTTTTTTCCTCGTAGAGATAGTCTATAAACGAGGACAGCATTTCGTTCATTTTTAAACCTCTTTTGTTCTTATTAATCAACCAACCGACAACAATGAAAAAGCCTGTCTTTAAGCGGTTGAGGAGAGATAACTAAATTTTATGCTATTTATGGCGTTTTGTCAAGTATTATGTCAACTTTTGAAATACCATTTTAACAAATTACCCGTAAAGTATCCCTCCGAAAGGGCAAAAATCACCACAAACAGCAGAGCAAAAATAAAAACACCCATATAAAAAAGCAGATAATTCTTAAGATCAATACGGTATTTGATTTTGCCGAAAACAACCTTTAAAAGAGTCCCCGAAAGAGAAATTCCGTAGGTTGCCGTAACAAAATAAACGGGAATCAGAATAAGCCCCTGGCCAAAAATAATTATAAGGGAGGTAATGATTCCGCCCTTAAAATTGGTTATTAAAAAATTGGTGATAAGCCCCAGCACGAAGCCCTTTTTCATAACAGTGAAGAAAATAAGGGGAATTCCGATTACCGTAAAGCCCGAAAGCCATATAATAAGTAATCCGCTAAAGGAGGAGATAAAAGCATTTTTAAAAAGAAGAGTTGAATTGACCTCCTCGTTTATATAAACCTCCCTTGCTTTTTCAAAAAAGTCGTATAAAAGTCTTACCTGGTCGGGAGAATAGCGGTTATAAATGTATGCTCCGCCAATTATACCAAGAGAAAAGAACACCGTAAGAAGTATATATGAAACGGGATTTTTGATTATATGCTCCCGTATTTTATCAGAAAGTAAATCAAGCATTTTTCCAACCTCCGTAAACTTAGTTAATAAAGATTATGAAAAATGCCTGTAAAATATGAATAAAAAGGGGCTGTAAATTTATTTACAGCCCCTAAAACAATTCAGAGGGGATAGGAAAAAATCTTCAGAATGGATAAACTTAGCCAAAATCTTTGATTTTGGGTCACCCGAAGGCGTATTAGATACGTCGAGTGGCTAAGTTTATTCATAACCAAAAACTTAAATTTTAAAGATTTTTCTAAAATCTTTACCTCTTTAATGGATAACTTGATAAGTTTCTCTATCAAAATCGTTGATACATCTTGTTTTTGGTGGTCTGGAGTTTTTTTACATTCCCGTTTTTAATATTATTTTCCGATAAGAGCAAGCTCCTTAATATTCAGCCAGTAGTTAACAGAGTTACCCTTACCTACAATCTTTAAGTATCTTCCGGTTGCGTCAACCTTGAAGGTCTCAAAGTCTGTGGTTGCGCCTGAGGATTTTACATCCTTTGAAACTAAAGTCATATTATCCTTATCATCACCCACATAAAGGTCAAAGGTATACACTCTCTTATCTCCTTGATGGAACATAAGATAGAGTTCTGATATATTCTTTTTGCTTCCAAGGTCTATTATTCCGTATGCCCCATCAGGCTTTGATTCGTCATAGGCAACACCCCAGCTTGTAGAAACTGTATTATCCACGGTGTTATCAATAATTGAGCCTGCGCCGTCATCCCCTGACTGAATAAGGTCGTAAATATCCAGTTCACCCGAAAGACCGTGAGGAGCAGGGAATCTTAAGCCTACTGCTCTTATGGTTACAATCTTTCTTACATCATTCCAGCCAACCTCACAGCCGAAGGATTCAGAAATAAATCTTACCGGAACAACGAAACGACCGTCCTTAATCATTGCAGGAACATCTAAGGTAACGGGAGCACCGTTTACATAAGCGGTGGTGTTATTCTTGGTTATCTTAACCTCGGTTTCATCCTTTTTCGAGGTTGCGGTTTCAGTTGCCGCATCCCACATAACCTCAGCACCGATTGCTTCGAAAATTGCACGCATCGGAACTAATGTTCTTCCGTTTTCGATAAAGGGATCAACATCGGATTCAAGCTGAAGATTATTAACGAAAACAGTTACCTTTGGTTCAGCTGTTGCCAAAAGCTTCTTTTCATATTCATCGTAGGTCAGTCTCGGGTCGTTAATAAGGAGAGTTGTTTTGGAAGAAGGATAGATACTCTGTAAGTATTCGGGATTACCGTTTTCCTTACCTACAGTAATGAATCTGTCCGCATTCTTAACACCCTCAACGCCGCCTATTGTCTGTGTTGCATAGATTTTATGAACGCCCTCATTAAGCAGTATTGTATATTCAAATTCATTGGTTTCGGGCTTAAGTGTTGCATTGTATGCCACATCGTCAACATAAATTGTAACAGCAGTTGCACCCAGCTGATAAAGACCTGAAATTTTAACCTCTTTCACATCGGTTTTCTTATCACTCTTCGGATATACAATAACAGGAGCATTAGGTCTCGCATTCTTTATGGAGCCGGTTATTCTTTCAGCAAGCTGTGCCTTATATAAGGAACGCGGCTCAACGGGAGTAAATTCAGCTTCCTTGTACGAATCACCTACAAAAGGAGTTCCCTCCTTGGTTACAAAATGAGAATCCTTTGCATTATAGAATTCGGTTGTACGGTATATCTTTTTATAAGAGTTAACGTTTGACGTCTTCATATTAACTGAAGCTGCATCCTCATAAATACCCCATGCACCAACTAAAAAGTTCTGATAAGTATCAGGAACATCGTGAGCAACAATTGTAGAAGCAAGTGAGTTCCATACAAGTGAAGATGCCGCTGACCAGCCCTGGGATTTTGCAGTACCGTAAATACCTCTGTTTGCAAGAGCAATAAAGCCCTTTGAACCGTTATTTATATGGAAAAGATTATCGTATAATACACCGGTTGACCAGGTTCCGTGAGTTTCGGATGCGGTATTTGAAGAGTCAACAACATTATCAACATAAGCAATAGGGCCTGTAACACTTAAGCTTGTTTCAAAGTCGTGACGCCCGTCATAGGAATAGTTACCTGTGTATAAAACCTGCTCTGCGGAGGTTGATGCCGCAAAGGAATATCTTCTTGAACCTGCAACTGTGGAAACCGGATCTAAGCTTGAACAGCCCACAACCGAAATCTGCTTTGCATTTGCAGCAGATGACACCAGTGACATATAGAAATGCTTTGCAGAAACATTTCTTACAAATATGTTTTTGGCATTGCTTATGGAAATAGCAGTTGTAGCGTGCTGTTCGTCACTAGGATCGCCGTTATAGTAGGATACTATTCTTAAGTTATCAAGACCGGCGTTCTTAATCTTGCCTGAATCGTCAGTTTTATAAATATAGCTTTGTATATACTTCTTATCTGCGGGCAGGAACAGAGAATAATTAAGAGTAATTTCCGTACCGTTTATTGCGGTGATTATTCTCTCGCTCTTAGAGTCGAAATCTCCGCCTTTCCAGGAGGTATCGTCATCATAAACATTTAAAATCTTATCCATACCGATTGCCTTTGAAAGCTCAATGGTAGTCGGATTATAAACGGTAATATGGTCGCCAACTTTAAAGTTTTTGATATCCTCAGAGGACAGATTGATGGTTTTTGTACCTGCCTTGATATAATCATCGGTTATATTCGCACGCTCACCCTTTATAACAGGTGCCGAGCCCGTAATTCTTACAGGAATGTACTGAACCGGATCCTTTGCATAAAGAATTGTTCCGGTGGGGCCCTGACCTTCACCAAGAAGAACAATACCGCTCTTCAGACGGATACCCGATTTATTGATATTATAAGTACCTGCCTTAAGCTTTATAACCTTCATGCTGTCGTCAGGGGACTCATTATATACCTTGTCAATTGCCGACTGAAGCATACTTGTATCGTCAGCGGCACCTGTTGGAGAAAGCTCCATTGCAACAGGAAGCTTTGTAACATCGGGAAGCTCACATTCACCCATGTAGAAGCCTGCATAGGAAAAATCGCCGATTGTGTCGCCCTGCTCATTATAGGTATTATAAACAAGCTTATCGCCTACAGGAGCAACAAGTGTTGCAGGAACAGGCTGAACCTGTTTCGGAGCAATATACGGATGCTCTACCTTTGGCGCAATATATATACCCTTTACGAATTTGAAATTATCAACATACCCGGTCTGAAGGGATGCCTTAACGGTATTAAGATATATTGATGCATACACCGCACCTGCAGGAGCAGTCTGGGAATTTGTTACGGTTGTCCAGGTTTTGTGTTCACCTTTGGTGGTCGAAACATTTGTCAGCTGCTTTTTATCTGCATCAAAGAACTTGAAGAAAACAGGAACAGAATTTTCAATGGCATAGATATCCACAACAGCTGTGTATTTATTGCCGGGAGTAACCGGAATGAAAGGAGATGCAATGCCGCCTGCACCGGTATCACTTTTATCTTCAATGTATAAGCTGGACTTACCGTCCTTTGCAACATCGGAGGAAATATTGACAACTACATTTCCCTGTTTTTTCCAGCCTTCGGGAAACTCTGTCCCCTCAAAGGATTCGGAAAGAATAACTTCACCGTCCTTATAATTATCGGGAACCACCTCTACCTTTGGAGCTTCCGGAATAGGAGGAGTCTTGACAGAAGAGGGGATATCCGCTTTAACATCACCGGTAAACACCTTAACATTGTCATAATAACCCACATGCTTGGTTTTTATATTTGTGCATAAAAGAACCTTTATGTGGTGTGTGTTTTCGGGTGCCACCTTGGTTAATTTAATTGTTTCCCACTTTTTTGTAACCTTAACAGCAGTCTGTACTGTTTCTAAGGTTTTGCCGTCAGCATCAAAAAATCTGAAATAAATCGGCATACTTCCCAGGGTTGAAAAAACATCACAGGTAAGTGTGTAGGTTTCGCCGGGAACAGCAGGAATTTCTTTTGATTTAAGACCCATTGAAAGAGTTTCGTCAGTATCATTTACAAAATAGGATTTTGAACCGTGAGAATAGCCTTCATCGGAAACCTTATCGGTTTTCGATGCATCCTTTGACCAGTAATCCCATTTTTCAATTCCGTTTTCAAAGGAATCCTCGAAAATGGGAGCATCTGCAGCATAGCTTAAATTAAAAGCAGTCATAGAAAGAATCATGCTGAGTGCGATAATAAGGCAAAATATTTTTTTCATACAGTGTCTCCTTTTTATAATATTTACATATTAATTATCATATATAGACCTCCATTTGTCAAGCAAAAAATGGGGATGTAAAAAAACTCCAGACCACCAAAAACAAGATTTATCAACGATTTTGATAGAGAAACTTATCAAATTAGCCGTCGAAGAGCTATCCGACGGCTAACTATTAAAAAGGTAAAGATTTTAGAAAAATCTTTAAAATTTAAGTTTTTGGTTATGAATAAACTTAGCCGCTCGACGTATCTAATACGCCTTCGGGTGACCCAAAATCAAAGATTTTGGCTAAGTTTATCCATTCTGAAGATTTTTTCCTATCCCCTCTGAATTGTTTTAGGGGCTGTAAATAAATTTACAGCCCCATTTTTTATATTTCTATATTTCGGGAGTAAAATTAATTATATTTTCTCCGTAAAGTGTTATATTTTCTCCGTCGAAACCTTCATATTCCGCAAATGGCAGTGCATAGCAGGTTACCCCGGGACGGATTTTCGAGCCAAAAAATCTTATGCCGTACTGACCTTCGGGACCGATTGCCTCGCCGTACGCCTTTACGGTATTTTCATTATTCTCAAACTCACTCTTTGATATATTTTCAAAAGAAAGCATAACTCCGTATCTTATACGGGTATAACCGCCGTCTTCTCCTGCTCTTGCAAAGACTATACCTACAGGGGCAGTAATTTCCTTACCCTCAAAGGTGAAGGTATCGGTCTGTGAAAATACCTTGTCAAAGCCTTTAAACAAATTCTCCGTATTAAACTCCTCCGCTTCTCCCGAGAAGGACATTTCATATATTGTAAGGGTACAGCCTGCGCCTAAATTTGCACCCCAGGCGGTTGTAGCGGTAGATGCTGCGTTTGTTCCGTTCCTCTTTATAACCTTTATTTCTATATACTTTGCCCTGACCGAATCAAGAGGAATTGAAACAAATTCTCCGTTGTTTGCCGCCACCTTCGGACGGATAGTGCCAAGATCAGTCCAGTCCTTATTGTTTTCAGACACTCTTACATTAAAATCAACCCACTTGTTGGTGTAGCCATAGTTAAGATTTACTGCATCGAGAGTATAAATCTTATCAAGAGTTACAGACCAATACTGATTACTGTTATAGGTTGCATCGAGACCGTATGTTGTAACATTACCCGAGCTTGCATAATCAATATAAGAGCCGCTTGCCGCTGTTAATATGCCGTCCGAGAACAGGTCCTTGTCAAGAACGGTGGTTTTATATTCCGAGGAAGTTTTATAGTTTGTGTATTTTGTAACCGAAATTTCCGAAACTGTTGCTTTTTTAGCCATAAGTCCATAGGTTACCTTGCCGTCAGTTTTTATCATTTCATAAAATACACCCATGGAATCCTTCAGCTGATATTTTCCTGATGGCGCCTCTGAGCTTTCGGGCAAGGTAAGAAGCGAATAATAATCGCCCTCAGTTTTTCCGTAAACAGCAGTATCATTATCACCAAGGCTTCCTATAAAGTCAGCCTCGCTGTTACCCTTAAATTCACAGTCGGTAAAGCTTGAATTAACTATCGAATAATCGGAGGCAAGGGTCCAGTTTGCAAGCACCAGATCCTCACGGGTCGGTCTGTTTGTAACCATATCGAAGGTACAGTTATTAAAGTTAAGCTTAAAGGTTGCATACTCGGTGGTATGATTGGAGGCAACTCTGCCTATAAGAGAAACGGAGGTTGCTCCCTCGGAAAATCCGAAATCAACATTGTTAAAATTAAAAGTTAGGGTTTTAGGGCTTCCCTGAGTATAGCTTCCTGCCTTTGCAATGTATAAAAATCCGTGAATTTTCGACAAAAGCTTACCGTTTTTAACCTCTATAACACCGCTTGTGGGCACAACACTTCCGGAGGAATCATTGGAATTTCCCGTTGCAGTATTGCAAAGACTTTCCAGTGCCCCCAGTGTTTTACCGTTTAAATCAAGAGTAATCTTGGTTTTAACACTGCTTGTTCCTGATGGGTAACCGGTATCTGCCCAGTCTCTTCTTAAATATACCACCGCTTCTTCAGCCGGTGCTGCAAGTGACGATTTTGTGAGATTTATAGCAGCATTCATAGCCGTTTTATATGTTCCGAAGCCTTGCGAGAACTGATAACTGCCTCCCGACGCCTTACTGAATAAAGCAAAGGGATATACCTCTTCATCGGAATATTCCGCAGGAATTTCACCGTAGGGGGTTAAAATCCTGTTGGTTTCCTTTAAGCTGTATTCATAGGTAAGCTTGTTATCCGTGTAATTACCTAAGATAAGATATTTTCCGTTGTCACTTACAAATACAAGCTCCGAAGGATAGCTTTCATCCGAATTAAGCACTATTTTTGTATATTCTTCGTTTGTATTCTTACCAAAGTACACTCCGTCGCCATCGGTTAAGGAGGAGAATGCTATATCCGCTTCATTTGCACCGATAATTTTTCCGCCCTTAAAGGTAACCGATGCATCAACCTTATTATAGGTATCCGCCGCACCAACATTTTTATCAAGCTTTGCAATATATGCTCCGTCAGGAGCTCCCTTCATATCTATAACACAGTTATTGAAGGTCATATCATATTTAAAATCAGGTGTGGAGGAGGTTAAATTACTTGCAATGTTAAGATGCATTAAAAGAGAGGCTGCAGTACCTGCTTCTCCGTAGGAAACGGAAACATTCTCAAAATTAAATATATATCCTCTGCCTGCCACAGTATTTTCAGCCTTTACCTGTGCGTAGAACATACCGTAGGTGGTGTTACAGTAAAGCTTACCGTTTTTGATATTTATATAGGTTTCTCCGCCCTTGCCCGATGAAAAATCAGCATTACCCGTATTCATAAGGGCAGTACCGTAGGAAAGGGAAAAGCCGTTTAAATCAAAAGTAAGTGTACCGCCGATTGCTGAGGAGGTATATAAATCACTGAAGGAAAAGTCTCTTCTTAAAAGAACAACCGCTTCATCCTCCTTTGTTGCCCCGCTTGCACCGTTTATATAGCCTGCTGCTCCCGAAAGAGCTGATTTCCAGGCACCGTAGCCTGCCACGAAGGTATAATTTTCTTCATCTTTATTTTTCTTAAATACCGCTAAGGGATAATCCCGGGAATCAGAATATGAAGACGGAATAACACCGTATGAGGTGGTAACATCTCCTTTTGCAACAAGGCTGTAAACCTTATTTGCCCCACTTACCTCCCCTGTCGGCTTAAGACCAAGAGACACCTGTGAGCCGTTATCAATACCGTTAAAGGCTTTTTCATAGTTTCCTTCGGGAAGAATTACTCTGCCGAAGGCTCCGTCCTCGCCCTTTATAAAGGCTACAGAGTCCCCCGATGCACTTAACTGTGCACCAAGATTAGCCTCGCTTTTTGCGATAAATTCACAGTCTTTAAAGGAAATATCATAATTTGATGTGCATTTATCGGTTGCAGGATTATTTGTATTTAAAACACCAAAGGAGGCATCTGCCTTTGCATTGGTGGAAAGGTCTAAAGTACAGTTATTAAGATTAATATCAAAATTTGCCTCAAGTGAGGAGGTATAATTCCTGTCGGTTACTATAAGGTCGTTATAGTTTGAAGCCTTTGAGGTGTAATCCTGATAAAAGCCTAAATTTACATTGTCAAAGTTTATCTCAAAGCTTTTGACTTTAGTATAGGTTGAGCCGGAGGTGTTGTAGATAACCCCGTAATTACCAAGCTTAAGATTACCGTTTTTGATATTTATAACACATTTTTTCTGAGCTGTCTCCCCTGTTTCCATACAATCGTCAACATCGGTTCTTATAAGGGTGATTGTAGGTGCAAGAGTATGACCGTTTAAATCAATTGTGATTTTTCCGCCCACATCGGACATATTGGAGGGATAATTATTATGTGCAAAGTCTTTTGTAACATAAACAACTGCCTCAGCCGTTACAGGCGCCGATGCCAGCGTTAAAGCTCTTGCACGTTCCAATGCAAGCTTAATAGTATCAAAGCTTCCGTCATAAGTGTATGTTTTACCGTCGTTATTTAATTTGAATACCGCAAGAGGAAGATCCCTGTTTTCATAGGGAATAAAACCGTATTTAGTGGAAATATCGGTAACCGAATTAATTCTTTCAACCAGTTTTTCACCTATCATCTGCTGGGTTATGGAGTCGTAATGCCAGCCATCCTGCTGATAGGGCTCACGGTGAAGCCCGGTAACAGGGTCGGTAAGATCGGTGGTGGTATCTATCATAAATACATTTTTAAGATTTTTTGCATTAACCGCATCCTGTGCTGCCTGGACAACGGAAATATAAGGGGTTGCATCGGTATAGGGTGCTCCGGTATCAGGATTGATACCGGGATTTCTTAAAACCCTGCCGTAGACAAAAGGAAGCTCTGAGCAGTTTATGCCGGTAATTTCACCTATATCCCCTCTCATATCCGATATAAGAGTTTCAAGAAGCTCCTGATAACAGCTTGCAGGAGTGGAGCTGAAGGTATCTGCCTCGCCCTGCATATACCATATTCCCTTTATGACCGGTGTATATCCCTTATCTTTAAGCCTGTCTATACCGTATTTTATTTTTTTCATAAAGGTAAGATACAAATCCCCTACCTTGTTGGAATCGGTTTCAATATTGTGCTTTTTTATATATGAAGGAGGGGTCCATGTGCCGTACTTTTTGGATTCGTTACTGGAGGTATTATTATAAAGAGAGGTATTTCCCCATGCCACCTTGATAATGGCATTTTCCGATTCATCCTCCATAAGAGCAGTTGCAATACCTATTTCCGCACCTGTTCTTGTAGCACTTGATTTTGTTTTTGTAAACGCAGTATCGGTCGTTCCCATATACCAGACATTTTCCGAGCCTGCCTCAAGCATGGACTTATATTCTACATATTGGGAGTCTGAAGGATAATTGGACCACATAGCATATCCCATAGCATTACTTTGCCCTGCAATAAGCCATACATTTATCCTGTTATCTCCATCTGCTTCAGCCACATTGGCAAAAGCACCGGTAAAGGAAAAACCTCCAAGACTAATAACAATGGATAAAGCTAAAAGGCAACATAAAAATTTTTTCATTGTATCTTCCCCCGATTATATTATTTCAGTGTCATTATAACAAATAAAATAAAAAGATTCAATTGGATTATTATTCGGTGGATTGGACTATCGTGTAAATTACAAATTACCAACGTCCTTCATTTCTCAATAAAAAAGGGGCTGTAAATTTATTTACAGCCCCTAAAACAATTCAGAGGGGATAGGAAAAAATCTTCAGAATGGATAAACTTAGCCAAAATCTTTGATTTTGGGTCACCCGAAGGCGTATTAGATACGTCGAGTGGCTAAGTTTATTCATAACCAAAAACTTAAATTTTAAAGATTTTTCTAAAATCTTTACCTTTTTAATGGTTAATTTGATAAGTTTCTCTATCAAAATCGTTGACACATCTTGTTTTTGGTGGTCTGGAGTTTTTTACATTCCCGTTTTTATTTATTTTGCATAATCTACAGCCCTTGTTTCTCTTACGACATTAACCTTAATCTGTCCCGGATATTCAAGCTCGCTTTCGATTTTTTCTGCGATTTCTCTTGCAACCACAATCATTGTTTCATCATTGATATCATCAGGCTTAACCATAATTCTGATTTCTCTGCCTGCCTGGATTGCAAAGGATTTTTCAACGCCCTTGAAGGAGGATGAAATTTCCTCAAGCTTCTCTAAACGTTTAACATAGGTTTCAATATTTTCTCTTCTTGCGCCCGGTCTTGCAGCGGAGATTGCATCAGCTGCCTGAACGATGCATGCAATAACTGTTTCAGGCTCTGCATCACCGTGATGGGACATAATAGAGTTTAAAACGACCTGATCCTCATGATATTTCTTGGCAATATCCGCACCAATCATAACGTGAGAGCCTTCTATTTCGTGAGTTGAAGCCTTGCCTATATCGTGAAGTAAGCCTGCTCTTTTAGCCATAACAACGTCAACGCCTAATTCTGCGGCAATAATTCCCGATATATGAGCAACTTCAATTGAATGCTTAAGAACATTCTGACCGTAGCTTGTTCTGTACTTAAGTCTTCCGAGAAGCTTGATAAGCTCGGGGTGAAGACCATGAACGCCAACCTCGAAGGTAGCGGATTCACCGGCTTTTTTAATGGTAGCATCAACCTCTTTCTGAGCCTTTTCAACCATTTCTTCAATTCTTGCAGGATGAATACGGCCGTCCGAGATAAGCTTTTCAAGTGCAAGACGGGCAACCTCACGTCTGACAGGATCGAAGGAGGAAAGGATAACTGCTTCGGGAGTATCGTCAATGATAACATCAACCCCTGTTGCGGTTTCTAAGGTTCTTATGTTTCTTCCTTCTCTTCCGATAATTCTTCCTTTCATTTCATCGCCGGGAAGGGATACTGTGGAAACTGTAACCTCAGCAACGTGATCGGATGCACATCTCTGAATAGCAGATGTGATAATGTTTCTTGCCTTTTCGTCAGCAACCTCTTTTGTTTCTTCTTCAATTTCCTTGATTTTAACAGCAGCGGCAACTCTGACTTTTTCTTCGATATTTTTCAGTAGGTATGTTTTTGCTTCTTCAGCGGTCAGTCCCGAAATCTTTTCAAGAAGCTCCAACTGTCTTCTCTGGATTTCAGCAACATATTCTTCTTTTTCTTCTAACTGCTTCTGCTTGTCTTTTAAATTTTCTTCTCTTGACTCAAGGTTTTCAAGCTTTTTATCAAGATTTTCTTCCTTTTGCAGAAGTCTTTTTTCCTGTTTTTGGATTTCTCCGCGACGTTCCTTGATTTCCTTATCAAGCTCTGATCTGCTCTTATGTATTTCGTCTTTAACCTCTAAAAGCTTCTCTTTTTTCATGTTTTCAACGGTTTTATAAGAGTCGTTAACAATTCTTTTTGCTTCTTCTTCAGCGCTTTTAATCTGGCTTTCCGCAATCTTTTTACGGTAGGAAATACCGAGTCTGAAAGCTATTAAGCCAACAACCAAAGCAACACCGGCGGCGATTCCAATCATTATAAACGGATTATTCATAATGATACACCTCCCATGTTTTTTACTTTTTGTTTCAGTTTTTTGCCTGTTTAATGAAATACCGACCAAGAGGCAGATAACACTTAATCTGCGTAAACCGGTTTATGAAAAATATCATAATATTTAAAGGAAGTATAGAGCATTGCCCCACTATCCCATAATATATAACCTACTAAACTATATTGTAATATTTTTTGGTGTTATTGTCAAGGCGTTTTTGCAAGTTTAAAAATAAAAACTCTTCCATCATTTGTGATTTATTTGTCGGAATATCGGGTCGTCACACTCTGCGGGAACCGTCGCCACAGCCTTCTCCTTGAGGAGAAGGTGTCAGCGATAGCTGACGGATGAGGTGTAAGATATAAATCCCTACGGGATTTTCGATATGTTTTGCTAAAGCAAAACTCGATATGCAATTAAAATTGCTCGATATGTGCTTCGCACTCGATATGTTGCCTTTCGGCAACGAGAAAAAGAACCGACGATAGTAGCATGTCGGTTCTTACTTCATTTATAATTTGTCATTTGTAATTTATTCTTCCGTCTGCAAGATAGCAAGATAGCCATCAAGTTCTGCAAGATTTTTTGGCGGAATTATTTTTCCGTCTGCAATGGCAACTCTTATTTTATTTGCTTTATCTAAAGTTTCCCTGTCAAGGTTATTTACCTTTGAAAGAGAAATCATTCTTTCCTTTGCCCCGAATTCATAGGATTTGCCAAATTCTAAAGCTTTTTCTACATAAGAGGAATTAAGATTGCTTACTGCAATTTTTATATTCTTTATAACACTTACAAGCACATTTTCAGGAGCACTTGTACCGTAGTCAACACCTGCACATATAATTTTTGCATTTAATTCTTTTGCGGTATCAATAGCACCGTAGGTGCCGGTCTGAAGGGCGCAGAAAACCATATCGCAGCCCTTTTCGGTATAAAGGGCATTTGCTCCCTGCTTACCGCCTTCACGGTTATTTTCGCCATCCACCTTAACTGTTTCAACAGTTACTTCAAGAGCATCCTCCTTAGCAGAGTATGCGGCACCTGCACGAAATCCCGCTTCATATCTTTCACCGATAAAATCATCGGCAACAAGAACACCGAGAGTCTTGTTAAGAGACGCCTTTGCGGCAATATAGCCTGCAATAAAGCCACCCTCCTGCTCGCGGAAATTAACCGTAATAACATTTTCGGGAACCTTTTCATAAACTGCATCTATAACTGCAAATAAGGTTTCGGGATACTCCTGAGCGTGTTTTTTTACTATATCAGCCCCGCCCTTTTCAAGAACCCATATAAAATCGTGACCCTCGCCTATTATGGTGATAAAATTATCTTCAAATTCTTCCTTTACGGTGTTTTCAAAATAGGAGATTTTTGCAGTTTGAGTATGTGCACGAATTCCGTTATACGCCTCGTTATTCTGAGTGCCGTTAAAAATTTCCGTTTCGTAGGAAACACCTGAAATCTTTTTCTTACCCTCATAATATTCACAGCCCGAAAAGGCAAAAAGCATTGTCATTATCACTAAAAAGCTTATAAATCTTTTCATTTTCTTAAAAACCTCCGCTAAATTATGATAAGATTATAACACTTAATTTATTTTTTTTCAATATAAAAAAAGATTTCCTATTTACATCGTTGGAATTATGTGATAGAATATATAAGACAAAATATAATAATTTGGGGTAGAATGATGCGAATTATATCCGGTTCAAGAAGGGGAACGGTGCTTTTTTCCCCTGTTACTGATAAAACAAGACCTACCACCGACCGTGTAAGAGAGAATATATTTAACATCATAAGATTCAATCTTCCCGGTGCAAAAGCTCTTGATCTTTTTTCGGGAAGCGGCGGAATGGGAATTGAAGCTCTTTCCCAGGGTGCGCAAAGCTGTGTTTTTGTGGACTGTGAGAAGGCGGCAACAGACATAATCAAAAAAAACCTTGAAAAAACAAGGCTTACGGATGTATCAAAAGTGGTTAGGGCATCCTTTGATGCATACATAAACAGCACTCGGGATACCTTTGATATTATATTTTTAGACCCCCCCTACCATAAAAATCTTATTTACGAAGCGATGAAGCTTATAAAAAATAAAGGGCTTGATAATGACGGATGCCTTTTTGTTCTGGAATGTGACAGCGACGAGGAGGTTAAGCTTCCTTCGGGATATGAAATAATAAGGGAAAAGATTTACGGAAGAGTCAAGGTCAGTCTTGCAAAAAGAGGTGAAGAAGTTAAATGAGCAGCGCAATCTATCCGGGCAGCTTTGACCCGGTAACAAACGGTCATCTTGATATAATTGAGAGAACCGCCGCAATTTTCGATAAGGTTACGGTTGCTATTTTAATAAACAGCAGTAAAACCCCCACCTTCACCGTGGAAGAAAGAATTGATATGCTAAAAAAAGCAACGGCTCACATTCCCAATGTGGAAATAGAGTTTTTTGACGGACTGCTGGTTGACTTTGTAAGAAGCAAAAATGCAAATGTTATAATCAAGGGTCTGCGTGCCGTTTCGGATTTTGAATACGAATTTCAGATGGCAATGCTTAACAAAAGCGTTGCGCCTGATATTGAAACCCTGTTTATGATGACGGGAAACAAGTATTCATATTTAAGCTCAAGCATTGTTAAGGAGCTTGGACGGCTCGGTGCCCCGGTTGACGAATTTGTACCACAGGCGATAATGGATAACGTTACAGAAAAATTAAGAAAGGATCGTAAAGAAAAATGAGTTTTAAAGAATTAATTGATGAACTTGAAGAAATAATTGAGGACGCTAATGCCATTCCCCTGTCAGGCGGTAAGGCTATTATCAGCAAGGATGAAATTTTCGGTATTATCGAGCAGATAAGACTTGCATATCCCAACGACATCAAGGAAGCTGAATATGTAAGAAAGGAAAGAGACAGAATTTTAGCAGACGCCGAAAAGGAAGCTAAAATTTTAACTGATGAAGCTAAAAACAAGGTTGCCAGAATGGTTGACGATTCTGAAATTGTCCGACTTGCAAAGCAGAAGGCGTCCGAAATAATTGAGGAAACCCAGGCAAAGGCAAGAGAAATGCATAACGATGCAGTTGCAAGAACCAACGCCTATGAGGATCAGCGTAAGGCTGACCTTCAAAGATATCAGGACAGCGTTATAAAATACAGCTTAAGCTCTCTTCAGAAGGCTGAATCCACAACCGAAGCAGGCTTGGCTACCGTTAAGAAGGCTATGGATGAGCTTACAAGACAGTATGAAAGCATGAGTAAGCTTTACGAAACAATTTTAATAAGCAAGAGTAAAATCGGTGAATAATCTACATAAGAATAAAGGTTATCAATGCACAAAGTGCACCAAACAGCAGCTTATTTAAAATATAGGCTGCTGATTTTATTTTGTCAGAAACGCTTTTTAACTGCATTAAAACGCATATTCCCGAAAAGCCGGTTAAAAAGGCACATAGAGATGCCTTTAGCTTAAGGCTTATGGGAAAAGCACATACACTGTAAACTCCGCCGGTTATTTCAAGCATTCCCAATAAAAAATCGTAAAAGGGAAGAACAGACAGGGGCAATAGCCGAAGGGCTTCGGTAACTGCCGAAAAAAAGCAAATCACACCGCAAATGGTAATAACCGACTGAGTGGCTTCGGTTATGCTTTTTAACAGCAAAGGCAGAAAGGGCTTTTTTTCCTTTTTATGTACAGGAATGATTTTTGTTGCCTTTGATTTTTTTCGGGTGGCAAGTCCGAAAATAAGGGATACCGCAACTAACGAAAGGTATATAACGGCTCCCGCTTTTATGTTTCCCAAAAGGGATGCACCCACAAGTCCGATTATAAACCCGGGCCCGGGAAGATTGGCAAAAATAAGAAGACGGTCCTTTTCGGCTTCGGTTATTTCGCCTGCCTCATAAAGCATAAGGGCAAGTCTTCCGCCGATGGGATAACCGCATAAAAGCCCTGATATAAGTGCCCATACGGACTTTTCCGAAATATTAAAAAGCCTTGCTGAAAGTAAAAGGGGAGGAAAGCTTATATTTCCCGAAAGTCTTACAAGAAGCCCCGAGATAACCGAAAATGGAAAAAGTGTGGGGATAATATCCTTAAGGCAAATAAAAAGGGTGTCTGCCACCGCATCGGATACTATTTCAGGGAAAATAAGAAGCAGCACAAGAAAAAATAAGGTTAAAAGAATCATAAATACACCTCCCGTAAAGTATATTTAAGATAGGTGATAATTATGAAAAAATTAAAGCTGAAGGCGGTGAGCGAGGCTCTTGCACTTCCCTCGGAATATGTGGCAAGCTGTTCAAAAATAACGGTTACCGACTATATGTATACCGAAATTTTAAACTATAAAAGCATTATTGAATATACCGATAAAATAATAAGAATCAATGCAACCGATAAGATAATAAAAATTTCAGGTGATAATCTTAAGCTGGATAATATTACCGATGACAGAATGGCAATTTCGGGAAAAATAAACGCCCTCACTTTTGAATAAATTGGAAAAAATAAGTAATAATAATTGTAATCCTTGTCAATGTGTGATATAATTACAATAGGTGATTGTGTTCGGTTTTAAAAAATTAAAGGCGGCTGCCTGAATAAAAAATGTACGGAAAAAATTTTATAAGGAGGTAAAAATGTCTAAAAAAACACTTAAAATAATACCGCTTGGCGGTCTTAACGAAATCGGTAAGAACATTACCGCTTTTGAGTATGGAAACGATATCATCGTTTTAGACTGCGGAATAGCCTTCCCGGATGAGGAAATGCTGGGAATTGACCTGGTTATTCCCGACTTCAGTTATCTTATTAAAAACAAGGATAAGGTAAGAGCACTTGTTATCACTCACGGTCATGAGGACCATATAGGTGCAATTCCCTTCTTCTTAAAGGAAATAAATGTTCCCGTTTACGGAACAAGACTGACCTTAGGGCTTGTTGAGCATAAGCTTTATGAGCATAATATCCTGTCAACCACAAAGCTTAACAAGGTTTCGGCAGGAGATACGGTGCGATTCGGAGAAATCACCGTTGAATTTATACGAACAAACCACTCTATTGCAGATGCCTGCGCCATAGCATTTCACACACCTGTCGGCATAATCCTTCACACAGGAGACTTTAAAATCGATCCAACACCCGTTACAGGTAAAATGCTTGACCTTGCAAGATTTGCAGAGCTGGGCAAACAGGGGATAACCCTATTGATGTCGGACAGCACCAATGCTGAAAGACAGGGCTACACCATGTCTGAAAGCACCATCGGAGGAACCCTGGACGATATATTTATGCAGAATAAAAAGAGCAGAATAATCGTTGCCACTTTTGCTTCCAATATCCACCGTATGCAGCAGATTATTGATGCGGCGCATAAAACGGGAAGAAAGGTTGCGGTTTCGGGAAGAAGTATGGAAAATATTCTTACCGTTGCAATAGAGCTTGGATATATGAAGGTGCCGCCCGGTGTGCTTGTGGATATAGATGCAATATCGAAATACAATAAAAACCAGACGGTTATAATTACTACAGGCTCCCAGGGTGAGCCCATGAGCGCCCTTTACCGTATGGCTTATTCCGACCATAAGAAAATTGAAATAACAAACGGTGATGTGGTAGTTGTTTCCGCATCCCCCATTCCGGGAAATGAAAAATTCATTTCAAGAGTAATAAACGAGCTTTTCCGCAAGGGGGCAAAGGTTATTTACGATGCCATGGCTGATATTCACGTTTCGGGCCATGCCTGTCAGGAAGAGCTGAAGCTTATTTTAGGTCTTTGCCAGCCTAAATATTTTATGCCGGTTCACGGTGAATACCGTCATCTTATAAAGCATAAGGAGCTTGCCGAAAAGGTGGGTATAAGTGAAAAGAATATTTTCATTGCCGATATAGGTAATATCCTTGAAATTTCGGGGAAAACCGCTAAGTTAAACGGCACCGTTACCTCGGGAAGAGTATTTGTGGACGGACTTGGCGTAGGTGATGTGGGTAATATCGTTATCCGTGACCGTAAGCACCTGTCTCAGTTCGGATTGCTTGTAATTGTTGTTACCATTTCTTCAACCGAGAAAAAGATAGTTGCAGGCCCCGATATTATTTCAAGAGGCTTTGTCTATGTAAGAGAAAGCGAAATGCTTATGCAGGGCGCAAAGGATATCTCTCTTGCAACCATTGAAAAATGTCTGTCCCGCGGTACGATTGACTGGTCCAGTATGAAGGCAGATGTAAGAAGTGAGGTTGCGGACTTTATATTTAAGGAAACAAAGAGAAGACCGATGATATTGCCAGTGATAATGGAAGTCTGAAAGTAAAAAGCGTAAAAAAAGCGTTAAAATTCCCCGGACCATGCAAAGCAATATATATATAAAGAAAGCGATGTACTTATTCCGTAATTAAATGTTAAAGGCGCTTGATAAAATAAGGAATAAATCGCAAAGCGATTTATGGAATTAAAAGCTTTGCATTTTGAACGAAAATCCCCTCTCGATGTATTTAATACACCTTCGGGTGATTTTCGTTCAATCCAAGAAATTTTTCCTGCTTTTCGTTTGATATTGGCGGCATCGAGCCACCAATATCAAAAAAAGCGTAAAATCAACAAACCATGTAAAGCAAAATAATATAAATAGAAAATGTGTCTGTATCATATACAGGCACATTTATTTGTAGTTTACATTACTATATTAAGGTATAAATTTGCAAGCAAATTTATGAATTTAAATGCTTTGCGTTATAAATGAAACCAGCCATCTGAGAGTTATCAAAATTCGTTTTTTAAAAAATTCCAACGGAACCTATATCGCTTTAAAATTGTGATTTTTCAAGGCGGAAGGCTTTGGTAATACGAGGTATGCCAAAGGCGACAACGAAGAAAAAGCCTATTTTTAAGTGATATAGACGGATTTGGATAGCTCTTAGATGGCTGCAGATGTATCTCATACACCTTCGGGTGATTTTCGTTCAATCCAAGAAATTTTTCTTATCTTTCGTTTGATATTGGCGGCATCGAGCCACCAATATCAAAAAAGCGTAAATTCAACAAACCATGCAAAGCAAAATAATATAAATAGAAAATGGGCGTGTCTCAATAAGTGATTTTTCACTCAATCGAGGCAACGCCCTTTGCTTTTAATGTTTTATATCGTCTGCGCTGATTTTTCTTGTATGCTCGGTATGGAACCAGTCTTTATTATTCTTTCTTATCACACCCACAACCGCAATGGGAAGCCAGGTATAGGTATAAACAAGATAGGGAATATAATAAAGAAGCATTTTCTTTGTAAGCTTTCCTTCCAGCCATAAAACAAGCGGAGTAAGAAGAAGCTGACCGATCATAACAAGATTCCATAAATATGGCGGAATTGCAAGATTAGTCAAAAACCACATTCCGAGAGGCGGATAGAACAGCTTTATAAAGGAAACGGTGGTTATTATAAGAAGCAGTATAAGAAGGGTTGGCTGAAGAAGATAAATTATACAGTCAAAGGCTAAAATATTATTTTCTTTAACCGCCTTTTTGAAAAGCTTCGGTATAAATCTTGAAGCAACATCCGCATGCCCCTGCATCCATCTTGTTCTTTGCTTTACCGACTGGGATAGGGTAAGCGGCTTTTCATCATAAACAATAGCATCGTAAGCATAGCCTACTGAGATACCGTTTAAAACAAGCTGCATGGTAAATTCCATATCCTCTGCAAGACAGGTAGCGCTCCAGCCGTATTCTTTAATAATATCGGTAGAAACCGCAAATCCGGTACCTGAAATCTGATTGGATAAGCCTAAATTACTTCTTGCGGTCTGGTAAACCTTATTAAGAAGCCAGAAGGAAATCGCATAGGATGCGGTAATCCATGAGTCATTGGGGTTCTTTGTATCAATATAGCCCTGAACTGCCTTAAAGCCCTGATTGAACTTTAAGTTCATTTCGGTCAGGAAATTCTTATGAACGATATTATCGGCATCGAATACGCAAATTGCATCGTATTCCTTTTCCATTTCGAAAATTCTTCCGAACATCCAGTTAAGAGCATAGCCCTTACCCCTGTCACCCTCGGAAAATCTTTCATGAACCTCTGCACCGTGCTCTCTTGCGATTTTTGCGGTATCGTCATTACAGTTATCGGCAATAACGAATATATCGTACTTATCCTTATCGTAGTCAATATTCTTAAGACTGTCAACAATCTCGGAAATAACGGTCTGCTCATTATGAGCCGCAACCACCATAGCAAAACGGTGCTTCTTATCAGACAGTACCTTTGCCTTGTTATCGCCAATGAAAGCAAAGATGGCAACCAGTATGTGATATAATCCGATGATTATAACAAAAAGCTGCATCAGAACTGATAAAGCGTATACTATAACATTCATTTTTATTACCTAGCCTTTCTCAATACATAAAAACGATATTACTTTTTTCGCAATTTTCCATTCTAAAATAGAATATACTACATTTATTCACTTTTTGCAAGAGTTTTAATAAAAATTTTAAAAGGCGGAATTGACTTTTCTCTTTTTCCATAGTAATATTATTATATATCAGTATGTAAAAGAGGTTTTATGATGAACAGTAAGGAAAGATTTGTTGAATTATACAAAAAATACATAACAAGAGAGGGAAGTGACAAGCTTCTTAACTATCTTTTATCGGATAAGTGCGATTTCTTTGAAGCACCTGCCAGCACAAGGTATCACCTTTCAAGCCCGGGCGGGCTTTGTACCCACTCTTTAAATGTTTACGACTGCTTAAAGGCTTATCTTGACCGCCCCTATGCAAAAGAAACCTTCGGACTTGACTATTCCGAAGAAACTATTGCAATTGTTTCTCTTCTTCACGATTTATGCAAGATAAACTGCTATAAAAAGGGCTTCCGTAATGTAAAGGATGAAACGGGGAAATGGATTCAGGTTCCGAACTATGAATTTGACGATCCCGTTCCTTACGGTCACGGTGAAAAATCAGTATATATAATTTCAGGCTTTATGCGTCTTACAAGGGAAGAGGCATTTGCAATAAGATATCACATGGGCTACTCAGGCACCGAGGATACAAGAAATGTATCCAAGGCATTTGAGGCATTTCCTCTTGCATTTGCGGTATCCACCGCCGATATGGAGGCAACCTTCCTTCTGGAGCAGTAATTATGGACATTTTAAATGAGCTTAAATCAAAAATTCTTGAATGGGGTGCCTTTGAGGTCGGTTTTTTCAATGATGATTTCAATGGCTATAAAAACGGAATTTCCTTTTATGTTAAAATGTCGCGGGATATTTTAAGCCAGATTGATACCGCCCCAACCTATACATATTTTCATCATTACCGCACCGTTAACGCTCTTATTGACAGCATAGCGTTAAAGACGGGGATTTTTCTTGAAAAAAACGGCTACGGCTATTTTACCGTGCCCGCTTCCCAGACGGTTAACGGTCACGACTCCTATCAGGGAATTTATTCCCATAAAAGGGGAGCCGCATTGTCGGGGCTCGGATATGTGGGAAAGAGCAGTCTTTTTATAAGCAGCAAGCATGGAAGCGGAATAAGACTTGGCACTGTTTTTACCGACCTTGACTTAAAGGCGGAAAATAAAATTTTAAATAATCTTTGCGGTGACTGCAGAATTTGTATTGAAAGCTGTCCTGCAATGGCGATTTCAGAAGAGGGGATTGACAGAAAGTCCTGCTCGGATTATATGAAAAAAGCCTTTCAGCACATCGGCAGAGGCTCGGTTTGCGGAATATGCATAAAAAAATGTCCTCACAACAATTTGTAAAAGGCGGGTTTCCCAGGGAGGTAGTTATGGTTATCGGTATTATGGGCTATTCGGGCTCGGGAAAATCCACTTTATCCGAAGAGTTTAAAAAGCTTGGCGCTTTTGTTATAGATGCGGATAAAATTGGAAAGGATATATTAAGTCCGGGAAGTGAAGGTCTTAAAAAAGTGATTTCGGTATTCGGTGAAGAATTTTTGTTTCCCGACGGAAGCTTAAACCGAAAAATGCTTGGCGAGGTTGTTTTTAAAAGCCGTGAAAAATTAGAGCTTTTAAACAGCATTACCTGGGCACAAATAGATAAAAAAATCAAAGAAGCAGTAGCAGCCTCAGAAGAAAGGGTAACGATTATAGATTGTCCTCTTTTATATAAGGTTTCCTCATATAAGCTTTGCCATGAGGTTATTTTTATAAATACTCCCGATGAAATTCTTATAAAAAGGATAATGAAAAGAGACGGGCTTGACTATAATACTGCAAAAGCCAGGATAGATTCCCAGAAGGATGAGGCTTTTATAAAGCATGCAACAATAATTCTTGAAAATACAAGTGTGGAAGGCTTAAAAGCCGATGCCGAAAGGCTTATGAAAGGATGGTTAAAATGACAAATAAGGAAGAACTTTTATTAATGAAAAGGGAGCAGGGCTACGATTCGGTAACCCAGTCACAGAAAAAGAAGATTTTCGATTTTTCCGAGGGCTATAAGGAATTTATAGGAAGGGCAAAAACCGAAAGAGTTTTTGTTAAAGACACAATTGAACTTCTAAAAAAGGAAGGCTTTAAGAAATTTTCTCCCGATATGAAATTAAAGCAGGGAGACAAGGTATATTTTGAAAACAGAAAAAGAGCTCTGATTGCAGTAAAAATGGGTAAAAAAAGCTTAAGTGAAGGGGTAAGTATGATAGGTGCGCATATTGACTCACCAAGACTTGACTTAAAGCCGATTCCCCTGTATGAGGCTGAAAATACCCTTTATATCAAAACCCACTATTACGGCGGAATTAAAAAATATCAGTGGCCTGTAATTCCGCTTTCAATGTTCGGTACGGTTGCTCTTAAAAACGGTAAAACCGTTGATATTGTTATAGGCGAAGACGAAAAGGATCCGATTTTCGTTATTACCGATATTCTTCCACATCTCGGAAATACCCAGTACAAGAAAACTCCTGCCGAGATTATCCATCCCGAACAGCTTAATGCTATCGGCGCTACCATTCCTTATGAGGATAAGGAGGCTTCGGGCAGAGTAAAATTAAACTTTCTAAATATTATCAATAAGAAATATAATATTACCGAGGAGGATTTTATTTCCGCGGAAATAACTCTTGTTCCTGCTCTTAAGCCAAGGGATGCGGCTATTGATTCAAGCCTTGTTGCCGCTTACGGTCAGGATGACAGGGTTTGTGCATACACAGGTCTTATGGCACTTCTTGACTCTAAGGAAGAAGCAAAAACCCAGCTTCTTTTGCTTTCGGATAAGGAAGAGGTAGGCTCAATGGGAAATACCGGTATGCAGTCAAAATTCTTCGAATTCACATTAGAAGCACTTTGCGAAAATCAGGGAGTAAAATTAAGAGAGGCCCTGTGGAATACCGAATGTTTATCAGCCGATGTTTGTGCCGCTTATGACCCTAATTTCCCCGAAGTTTATGAAAAGAACAACTCGGTGTTCTTAAACGGAGGCGTTTCTCTTATGAAATATTCGGGTGCAAGGGGTAAATCGGGCACCTCGGATGCAAGCGCAGAGCTTTTGGGAAAAATAAGAGGTCTTTTTGATAAGGCTTCGGTTAAATGGCAGATTGGCGAGCTTGGAAAAACCGATGAAGGCGGCGGCGGAACAATTGCACAGTTCGTGGCAAACCTGGGATGTGAGGTAATCGACTGCGGAGTTGCCCTTCTTTCAATGCACTCACCCTATGAGGTTGCTTCAAAGTATGATATTTATATGACATATAAGGCATATAAAACCTTTTTTGAAAAAGCATAGCCTTCTTAATGAGGAGAAGGTGTCAGCGATAGCTGACGGATGAGATATAAGATATAAATCCTTCGGATTTTCGATATGTTTTGCTAAAGCAAAACTCGATATGTGCTTCGCACTCGATATGTTGTCTTGCGACAACGAGACAGGTAGGGGCGTTTATTACCGCCCGAAAGCCCTCCTTGCCTAAAGGAGGGGGGACCGCTTTAGCGGTGGGAGGATTTTTGAAAAGGTGTAATATAAATCCCTATGGGATTTTCGATATGTTTTGCTAAAGCAAAACTCGATATGTGCTTCGCACTCGATATGTTCCTTTGGAACTCGATATGTTCCTTCGGAACGAGATAAAAGGAGAGCTAAAATGAAAAGCGGATTTATAAGCGTAGTAGGAAGAACAAATGCAGGGAAGTCAACACTGGTCAATTCTCTTATCGGAGAAAAAATTGCAATTATCTCCAATAAGCCCCAGACCACCCGCTACAGAATTATGGGAATAAGAAATGAAGAGGAGTGTCAGATAATTTTTACCGACACTCCGGGAATACATAAGCCCAAAACCAGACTTGGCGACTTTATGATAAATGAAGCCAACGAGGCTCTTAACGATACCGATGCGGCTCTTCTTGTAATCGAGCCGGTTGACAATGTGGGAATAAGTGAGAAAAAGCTTATTGAAATCCTTAAAAAGTCAGGTATTCCCGCAATACTTGTTATCAATAAAATTGATACAATTAAAAAGGAAAGCCTGTTTCCCATAATTGAAAAATACTCCTCCGAGTTTGATTTCGATGCAATCATTCCCGTAAGCGCAAAAACAGGAGACGGAGTTTCGGTTTTACTTGAAGAAATAAAAAAATACTTAACTGAAGGTCCTATGTTCTTCCCCGAAGATATGGTAACCGATTCACCCATAAAGCAAAGATTATCCGAAATTGTAAGAGAAAAGCTTTTATGGTCTCTTGATAAGGAAATACCTCACGGGATTGCAATAGAGGTTACTAAAATGGATGAGGACAAAAATAAAGTAGCCCTTGATATTACCATTTACTGTGAAAAGCAGTCCCATAAGGGAATTATTATCGGTAAGGGCGGAGAGCTTTTAAAAACAGTTGGTACAAGAGCCCGTTACGATATGGAAAAGCTTCTCGGAAAAAAAGTCGGTCTTACTCTTTGGGTTAAGGTCAAGGAGGGCTGGCGTGACAGCGTGATGCTTCTTAAAAACTTCGGGTTTAATGAGGAATAATTTGAAAATCAGGAATTAGGAATGAAGTAAGGCAAGCATGACATATAAATGCAGAATTCAGAGTGCAGAATGCAGAATGATATGCCGCAAGCGGCATAGTGAATTGCACCTTTCGGTGCATGAATTGTTATCAGCTTGATAACATGAATTGATTTTTACAAATCATGAATTGTTGACTTATGTCAACATTAAGGATAGGACGGATATGCCCGAAAGTGGTTAATGAATTTAGTTGCAGTATCATATTTCTTTTTATTTAATGGACTACACTTCATTACACCTCATCCGAGTTGCTATGCAACCCACCTTCTCCTCAAGGAGAAGGCTTTGGCATCCGTCCTTTTCTCGTTGCCGAAAGGCAACATATCGAGTGCGAAGCACATATCGAGCAATTTTAATTGCATATCGAGTTTTGCTTTAGCAAAACATATCGAAAATCCCAAAGGGATTTAAAAAAAGCGCCAAACGCTTTCGTTTGGTGCTTTTTATTGTCTCTTTAGCCAATACTAATTGTATAAATATTTTAAATAATCAAAATATATTTCACTATGATAGTTTTCCAGTTCTTCTTTGATATCAAAAAGCAAGTAGATATCGTTTATGAATTCTGTTTCAGTGCATATAAATCCGGAAGATTCTACAAGATTTTTCACCAGAGAATAAATATAAGCAGTTTTATTATACACTTCGTCGAGTTTTTGATAAAATCCGTCAAGGTTTTCCTTTGATGTGAGGTCTGATAGAATAATATACATCATTTCTTTATATTTAATCAGGGAATTATAGTATTCCGATATATATTTGACATCATCTGCCAATCCCTGATAATAGGTTATATCACTATTATGAAAATAACCAGTCCAATGCGACTTGTTGAATCTGAAATCCGAGTAAGAGTATATGTTGTCACATAAATCTGTAATTCGTCCTGCTTCATACAAACACTCAAAAACAAAAGCTATTTCCGTTTTTTCATTATATCGCATAATGGTCGCCGTATTTGTTTCTCCGTTCCATCCGACTTCACAGCCAAGAATTTCAGCTGCTTTTCTTAAAGGTACATAAGTGGTGCCGTTATAAAGAATGTTATCAGCATTTACCGGGTTTCCATTTACATTTAGGTTAACCATGTTAAAATGTACCGGAATTGTCTGCTGGCTGTTATCGGCAAGTGTTGAAACAGTGTTGAAAATAAAAATAAATACTGTTGCCAATAGTATTAATCTTTTTTTCATATTGTCCACCTCTGAATAATTTATTTTAAAATAGTATATCATATAATTCTATAATACGCAAGTGCGTATACGCAAAAACATAAATTATTTTAAAATGACCTTGAGAGGTGTTTTAAATGGATGTTAAAGATATGGTTGTAAAAAGATTTAAGGAATTATGTGCAGAAAGAAATATGAGAATAAATGAGCTTGCGAATATATCAGGCGTTACTCCGTCAACTGCGTACAGTATGATGGATGCCTCACGGAGAGATATATCAATAAAAACCATTAAGAAATTTTGTGATGGTCTGGAAATAACCTTGGGTGAATTTTTCTCGACAAAGGATTTTGACAGTCTTGAGCAGGAAATACAGTAACGGCTTGGGTATCGGTTCTTTCTCGTTGCCGAAAGGCAACATATCGAGTTCCAAAGGAACATATCGAGTGCGAAGCACATATCGAGTTTTGCCTTGGCAAAGCATATCGAAAATCCCAAAGGGATTTAAAAAAAGCACCAATTGGTGCTTTTTTATATTAATCCTTTTTATATTTCTCAATTGTTCTTAGAGCATAAAGGTTTATAAGAAGGATTGAGAAGCCGTAAAAGATAAGTGAAAATGCCATATAACCGAGCAGTGTGGTCATAAAAAAGGCAATGGCATAAATCAAAATAAGAATAATTAAAATCAAAATATTCTGTGGAAGATTTATAAGGGTAAAGGCAAGTGCCTTTTTATAAATATCCCCGGTTTTTATTTTAAAGTTTACAGTAAGACAGCCGATATAAATATTCATTATAAGATAGATTACAAGGGCTATTATAAAGGCAGGCATTACCGAAGAACCAAGACCGCTTATAAAATAGAATTTAAAGGAAACGGTAAAAAGATAAAAGACAACTGCATTTACCGCAAAAATTATCAGGGATTGCTTTATATTTTCCTTTATACCGTTTAAAAAATCGCTCATAATAAATACCGGCTTTTCCTCGGCTAAGTATGATGCCACACGGCAAAAACCGAAGGTAACGGGTGAAATTCCCACCAAAGTAAAGTAAAGGGCTGAAAATATATTGAAAATATACTCTCCGCCGGGGCTTAACCCAAGCTCGTGCTTTACTGCCTCCATAAAAACTGCAAAAATTGCAATTAATGGAATGGCAAGAAAATTTATGAAGAATATTTTTGTAAAATAAAGGTATGAGCTGTAGAAAAACTGAAAAAAACCATTTTTCCGTTTTTCTCCCTTTTCCACACCCTTACCGGGTTTTGAATAGTTGTTAAACATAAATACCTCTTTAGAAATCACAAATAAAGGATAATATGCCACAAGTGGCATAATGAATTGCACCTTGCGGTGCGTGAATTGTTATCAATCTGATAACATGAATTGATTTTTTAAAAATCATGAATTGTTGACTTATGTCAACATTAAGGATAGGACGGATATGCCATTCGGCATCCGTCCTTTTCTCGTTGCCGTAAGGCAACATATCGAGTTCCAAAGGAACATATCGAGTGCGAAGCACATATCGAGTTTGCAAGGCAAACATATCGAAAATCCCATAGGGATTTATATTACACCTTTTCAAAAATCCTCCCACCGCTAAAGCGGTCCCCCCCTCCTTTAGGCAAGGAGGGCTTTGCAATGTGCCTGCCCTTCGGCAAGCACATTATTTTTCTATATATCCCCTGCTTTGCGATTTATTCCTTATTTTATCAAGCGCCTTTAACATTAGTGTTATTCCGTACCTTGTACGGAGTGATATTTTTGATAAATCAAAAGTGTTATTGAAACCTGACGGTTTCAGTGGTATTTTATCCGCCTTTATTAAGCTGTGCGAAGCACAATACCACTGCGCAGCAATATCACTTGCTAACAGCAAATATCACTCGCCGTAAGGCGAATAAAACTGCAAAGCTCCGCTTTGCAAAGTCCGGGGAATTTTACATCTTTTTTATGGCGGTGGCTCGATGCCTCCGCCATAAAACGAAAGATAGGAAAAATTTCTTGGATTGGACGAAAATCACCCGAAGGTGTATTAAATACATCGAGAGGGGATTTTCGTTCAAAATGCAAAGCTTTTAATTCCATAAATCGCTTTGCGATTTATTCCTTATTTTATCAAGTGCCTTTAACATTTAATTACGGTATAAGTACATCGCTTTCTTTATATATATTGCTTTGCATGGTCCGGGGAATTTTTACATCTTTCTAATTTTATTTGGTTATTATTTTTACTGTATTTGTGCTTCCGTCCCAGCCTACATAACATCCGATTGCTTCCGATAGAAATCTTAAGGGAACAAGTGTACGGTTATTATATATTCCCGGTGCCGCGTCAATTGCCTTTGCTTCACCGTTTATATAAGCCTCCTTGCTTCCGATTATCATTTCAATAGAGGCGTTATCCTTTTTCGCGGTTGCCTTTTTAGCTTCGGCATCCCACATAACCTCCATCCCAAGTGCTTCGCAGATTGCACGGAATGGAACAAGCAGTCTGCCCTCTGAATTTACGGGATCCGAGTCAAATGAAAGCTTTACTCTGTCCACATAAATTTTATAAAGGTCATTATCTGTTATCACCTGTGAGCCGGAATTATTATAAAGAAGAAGCTCAAATATACCGATTGCCTTCTTTCCCTCCGCTTCACTCTGAAGTCTTACATATCTTACCTCTTTTAAGGGGAAGGTAACTTTTTCATTTCCCCCCTTTGATTCCGCTTCAAGAAGCTTTACATAGTTTTCGTTATCGGTAGAAACGCTGATTGAGTATTTTTCGGGAAAGTTATTGTAATCCCACAAAATTTCAGCTTCATCAATTTCGGTGCTCTGCCCTAAATCAATGGTAATATAAGGCTTTTCCTCCACATTACTTAACCACTTGGTTGCTGTGGAATTATCGTTTACATTTATATCCTTATCTGCAACCGAGGATGCAGAAACAAGCTTTTCCTTTGCTAAATTGGCAGGATTATAATAAAGCTCTGCTTCTCTTACTGAAACACCCTGCGGAAGCTCAAATTTAAAATATCTTGCCTTTATTTTATTAAAGGTCAATACGTCTCCCTGTGAGGTGCCCAGAGGGATATAGCCTGCACCGTCATCTGAATAGTAGAAATTATAATTTGAATCCGCCTTTAATATTGCGGTATTTACATAAAAAGCCTCACCTAAATCAACTATTACCTCATTTGCACTCTGAGAGGTTTCAAGGCGATTGTCGGTAAATACGCCGCCGTTTTTATTTTTAAGGGCAAGGTTACTCTTAAGCTTTGCCTGATTTGCACCTCTTATGGAGTTACCCGATTCAAATATATACCAGGGCCAGCTTCTGCCGGTGTCCATATATCTTTCCTTCATGGTTGCAAGATGCTCGTTGGCTCTTAATATATCACCCATTTTACCTGATATTATGGAGGTAGCCATCCATGGGAAATCGGTTTCCTTTGGTCTTACAACTCTTTTAGGCTGCTCGGAATTAAATCTTTTGTAAAGATGGATTGCTCTTTCCGATTCGGGGGAAAGTGCATCGTATAAAATAGGGAATACCTCACTTGCCGCATCGCCGTAGAAAACGGTCCAGTCGCAAAGACGGGTTTTATTGGGAGTGATATAGTAGATATATTCGCCCTTATCCTCCATCCACATTCCTTCAATACCCTTATAGCTTTTCTCGGCAAGGGCACCGTAGTGAGCGGCCTTGGGCTCATCCTCAAATACTTCCTTTTCAAGTCTTGTAATGGCTCTTAAGCCCATAAGCACCTGAATATTATCCTGAAGGTATTTGGTGTAGTGCCCCTCCTGATTTTTTGCATCGGTAAGGCCGTCATCCCTCATAGTAAAGATAGCCGAATCCAGAATAAGCTCTAAATCCGCCTTAAGACTCTTGAAATACTCCTTGTCCCCGGTAACCTCATAAAGCTTCTCAACTAAGATTAAGAAGGTAGTACCGCGGGAGTCAGATGCGGAGTAATCATCTGTTGAACGGTAATCGTTATAATCGTCTGCATTTACCTGACGGGTATATATAGTACCCTTTATTCCGTATTTATCAGGCTCTCTGTTTATATGCCTTATATACCAGTCTATCCACTTTTTAACAGCGGTAACAGCCTCTTCGTTCGGAATATCCAAAAGACCTAAACAGCCTAAATTTACAAAATAAGGCTCGATTGTGTGATATCTTTTATCGGTGGCTGCATCCTTGGTAGAGTTATTTTTATTTCTTACAAAGGCACCGTCAATGGGCATTCCGGGCATATTAATCTGCTGCTCTAAAAACCACTTATGCTCTCCTTCCATTATTCCCGAATAATCCAGAGGCTTTATTTCGGTTCTTATATCCTGGGGAAGCACTACATGGGTTGAGCCTGCAATAACTCTTCCTGCTTCATCCGGCTTGGTATCGAAAATTTCAATTTCCTCAACATATCCGATATTTTTATTGGCATTTCCCGACGGGTCCTCAGCCTTAAGCACCGAAACCTTTACAAAACGGGCGGTTACCTTTTCAAATTCTATGGTACCCTTAAAATGCTTATCGTCTATGGCATCCGGGCAGGTAAACTTATCGGCTTCCATAACCGCAAGAGTTTCCCACTCCTCGGTATTCTGGGACACCTCTACCTTATAGCCCTTAAGACGCCTTACCTTGGTGGTATTTATTTCATAGATATCAATTTTGTTAAAGGACTTCATCTGACCGAAGTCAAAGCGAACATAGGCTTCCTTTCTTACCTGCCAGCCCTCACCGTGCTTGGAAACATCCTTTATTCCGTCGTTTACACGAAGATGGTCATTTGAGGAACGGGTGGTAAGGGGAACTATTTCTGCTCCGATTGCGATATTTTCAGGCTCCTCTGCCAGACTAAGGCAGGGAATAAGTGAAAGTATAAGTGAAGCGATAATTAATAATGTTAATAATCTTTTCATATTCTACCCCTTTACTGCGCCTACGGTGATACCCTTTACAAAATATTTTTGTAAGAAAGGATATAAGAATAAAATAGGCACGGTTGCAATAATAATGGTTGCGTACTGAATGGTTTCGGAAATCTGCTCCTTTTCCGCAGTTGCAACATCCCCCATCATCTGGTCGGTGCTGTTGGAAATTAAGATTTCCCTCAGGAAAAGCTGAAGCGGGAACAGCTCTCTGTCCTGGATGTAAATCATGGCGTTAAACCATGCATTCCAATGCCCTACCGCATAATAAAGGGTGATAACCGCAATGGTGGGAAGCGCAAGAGGGAACACGATTTTAAATAAGATAACCAGGTCATTTGCCCCGTCAATTTTTGCCGCTTCTTCAATGCTTTCGGGAAGTCCCTGAAAGGCATTTTTCATAATCATAAGATTATAGGTGCTGATTGCGGTGGGAAGAATCAGAGACCATCTGGAATTTAAAAGACCTACTCCCTTTACAACAAGGAAGTGAGGAATAAGACCTCCCGAGAAGAACATGGTAATAAGCACCATGGTCATAAGAGGCTTCTGCCAGAAAAAGTTTCTTCTTGAAAGGCAATAAGCCGCAATACATGTCATAAAAATATTTACAATTGTACCCACTACAACATAAAATAGTGTGTTGCCGTAGCCGATATAGATGTCAGGATCGGCTAAAACCGCTTCATAAGCGGCAGTCGAGAAGCCCACAGGCTTAAAAACTATCCCCGAATAGTTTGCAAGCTGTGTTGCATCCGAGAAGGAAACAAATACAACATACAAAAACGGATAAAGACAAATTATTGAAAGCAAGGTCAGAAATACAACATTGAAAAAATCAAATATGTATGAACCTATTCCTCTTTTAACTACCATAAATAATCCCTCCTACCATAAGCTTGTTTCACTGAATTTCTTGCTCAGCTTGTTGGTTGTAAGAACAAGAATCAGGTTAACCACCGAATTGAATAAGCCAACTGCGGCAGAATAGCTGTAGTCCGCATTAAGAAGGCCTCGTCTGTATACATAAGAGGAGATTATATCCGCCGTCTCATAGGTATTTTCATTATAAAGAAGAATAACCTTTTCCGAGCCCTGAGACATAAACTTACCTATTTTCAAAATGAATAAAACCACGATTGTGGGGGTTATTGCAGGAAGGGTTACATTTAAAAACTGCCTGAATCTGCCCGCACCGTCAATGCTTGCCGCTTCGTATAATTCAACATCAACAGCGGTAAGTGCCGCAAGATAGATAATGGAATCCCAGCCCATTGACTGCCATATACCCGTTGAAACGTAAACCGTTCTGAAATACTTGGGATCAAGTAAGAAGCTTACTCTTTCACCGCCAAGCATTTCAACGATATCGTTTATAAGACCTTCCTGAGAGGTAAATTCAACCACCATACCGCAGATAACCACCACTGAAATAAAGTGGGGAAGATAGGTAATGGACTGAACGGTTTTCTTAAACACCTTACCCCGAAGCTCATTTAGCGAAAGCGCTAAAAGAATGGGCAGCGGGAAGGAGAAAACAAGCTGATACAAGCTTAAAAGCAGGGTATTTCTTATAATTCTCCAGGCGTAAATATCGTTAAAGAAATTTATAAAATGACTAAAGCCCACCCAATCACTTTTCATAAGACCTCTTGCAATGCTGAAGTCCTTGAATGCCATTGTAACACCATACATGGGTGCATAGTGGAATACTCCGTAGTATGCCACCACGATGAGCATCATATAAATCACTATGTAGTTTTTCTGATAATCCTTTCTGATTTTTCCGATGAGAGAATCCTTTTTCATAATCACGGTATCTCCACCGGAGCTTTTTTTCTTAAAAGCCATGTAAATACTCCCCTTTCTACACCTTATTTTATCAAATAATCATAAGAAAGTAAATCACCTTTTTTTAAACTGAATATTCATTTTTGGATATTGTTTTCAAAAAAAGAATATTTACAATAGGGAAATAAAATGTTATTATATAGTTACATTAAATAATCTTAAAAGGAGAATTTAACATGAAAAGCATTAAAAAAATCGCACTTTTATTACTTACTCTGTCAGTAATTACCATGTCCTTTGCAGGCTGTGGCGGAAGTGATAAGGGTTCATCCTTCAGCGGTGAAATCAGCTTTCCTCTTACCGAAACTGCAAAGCTTACCTACTGGGTGCCTCTTTCAGGCTCGGTTGGTGTGGTAGATAATTTCAATCAGATGGGTATGTATAAAACTCTTCAGGAAAAAACCAATGTTGAAATTGAATTTATCCATCCCGTTCAGAGTAACGTTAAGGAACAGTTCAATATTATGATTGCAACCGGCGAATATCCCGATATCATCGAGGGTATGAGCAACTATCCGGGCGGTGTTACAAAGGCTTATGATGACGGTGTTGTTGTAAGACTTAACGAGCTTTCCGACTACACTCCGAATCTTAATAAGATATACGAGGAATATCCCTTCCTTACTCCTTACATAAAGGAAGAGGACGGCTCCTTCCTTATATTCCCTGTTTTAAGAGGCGGTGCCGTGCTTCGTCAGGGTAACGGTCCCATATTCAGAAAGGACTGGTTAAAGGATGTTGGCGCGTCAGCTCCCGAAACCATTTCAGACTGGACTGATATTTTAAGAAAGTTCAAAACTGAAAAGAAGGCTTCAAGACCTTTGATTCTTACTACCTCCGACCTTAAGAAGGATGTTTTAATCGGTGCATACGGAATCAAATACGGCTTCTTTGCGGATAACAACCAGATTAAATACGGTCCTTACGATGCAAGATACAAGGATTATCTTACCCTGCTTAACAGCTGGTACACCGAAGGTCTGCTTGATAAGGAATTTACCACACTTAACTCCAAGACCGTTGACTCAAGCGTTTTAAACGGTGAGGGCGGTGCTTATATCGGCGTTTTGGGTAACGGCCTTCAGAGATATCTTACTCTTGCAACCGCAGAGGGCTTTGACCTTCAGCCTGTTCAGTACCCTGTGCTTAAAAAGGGCGACAAGCAGACAATCGAAACCCTTTCTCCTATCGTAGGAACCAAAAACTGCTCTATCTCAACCACCTGTAAGAATCCTGAGCTTGCCGCTGCATGGCTTGACTATGCATACGGCGAGGAGGGTCATTATATCTATAACTTCGGTGTTGAGGGCGAAAGCTTTGAATTTAAAGACGGTGAGCCTGTGTATACAGAGCTTCTTACAAACAATCCCGAAGGCAAGGCATTCTCAACAGTGGGAAGAAGCTATGCAAGAAGCTTCGGAAGCGGTCCGTTTGTGCTTGATACAAGATACGGTAATCAGTTCTTCTCAATGCCTGTTCAGCAGGAAGCAGTTTCCATTTGGGGTAAATTCTCAAAAGAGGCTGAGGAGGCAGGTCACGAATTTATCGGTATTTTAACCTCCGATGAAAATAAGCAGGCTACCTTAAAGATGAACTCCATTCAGACCTATGTTGACGAATCCTTTGTTCAGTTTGTTATGGGAACAAAGCCGCTGTCCGAGTTTGACGGATATATTGCCCAGCTTAAGAAGATGGGAATTGAGGATGTAATCAAAATCTACCAGGGCTCTCAGGACAGATTCATAAAGAACAATCCCGAGTACAAAATCCCTTATGACACAGATATCAGTAATCTGTTTTCTAAAAAATAAAAAGTTATGAAAAGAAAATTACCCTTTTTAAAAAAATTGAATATTAATTTTAATAAAAAAGGTGTGTTCAGATATTTTCTTATTACTTATATGTTAGTATTTATGGTGCCGGCTCTGATAAGCTTTGTTATGCTTGCCGGTGCCCTTGATACAGCTAAAAACGAAGCTGCTGAGAAAAACCTTATTATTTCTCAGCAGTTTAAATATTCAGCGGAACAAATTTTAATAAGGCTGGAAAATATCAGAGCAAGAGTTATTTCGGATAAGGAGCTTACGGGCTTAAATTATGAAACCGAAAACATTACCACCCCCGAGCGCTACCGCCTTACAGGGGATATAAAAAGACTAAATGACTGTATTCTTACGGAAAACGATTTTATCGGAAGCATCTATCTTTACAGAAACGATAAAAATATTGCAATGGGAACGGCAGGTCTTTTTTCACTTGAAAGGCTCTACCGTACAGGCTTTTCGGGCTCAGACCTTCCCTACGGACGGCTTTATGACAGGCTAAGCCTTTCAGAAAGCTTCTATATTCCGTATCGGGAGCTTAATATAAACGGAATTTATGAGGACAGTATTTTATGCATTCTCCCGATTGAAAAGGGAGTATATCTTACCGACTGGACACATATTATTATGACCTTACCGAAATCCCGTTTTGCAGGTAAGATAAAAACCGAAAAGGAAAATGCGGATATCCTTATTCTTGATAAGGAAAATAAAATTATTCCCCTTTACGGAAAGTGTGAGGGCTTAAGCCTTGACTACAGCTATTTTAAAAAGGATAAAACGGTTTACACCGATAAGAAAAGGGGAGCGGTTATAACCTGTTTAAGCTCAGAGCTTACCGACTGGAAGTATATAATGATAGAGCCTGATTCATCTTATTTAGGAAGGGTTCACCGTCTGTGGGGCTTTATTCTTTTTGGCTTTATCCTTGCCCTTCTTGCAGGAATGTTTATCATTTTTATATTTTCCAAACGGAACTATGAAAAGATAAGAAGCATTGCCGACCTTTTCGGGAAAAATGATACTGAAGCAAACGAGCTTCAGTATATAAACGAGAATATATTAAAATCCATGGGCGAACGAGCCGAGCTTATAAAACTTAAGGAAAAAACCGGTGCCGATAAGGAAGAAGAAAAAATAAGAGAGCTTTTAAGAGGAGTTAAGTTTGAGAATTTAACCGACAAGGCATATCTTGACGAGCTTTCGGATCTGTTTGAGGGGGATAAGGTAAGAGTTATTGCCCTTTATCCCGAGAATACCCACGAGCTTTATTTCGGTGCTGATATTTCAGCCTCAGAAAAAGAGGAGGAAACCGCCTTTATTATAAGGAATACTGCCTCGGAGGAGCTTAGGGGAAAATCGGTCGTAATTGATGGAATTATTGCCCTTATTCTTGATAAAGCGTATAGCGATGAAGCTCTTTACGGTAAAATAAGAGATCTTATTGATATTTATAAAAAGCATTTTAACCTTACTGTAAGTGCAGGCATCGGAGGTGCCCAGTGGGGGGCAGGAAGTCTTAAAAGGGCTTATGTAACCGCCCGTAAGGCATTGGAATATAAATTTATTTCGGGTAAAGGAAGCATAAACCTTTGGGACGAGGTTTCCAAAAAAAATTCAGGGTTCAGCTATCCGCCCGAAACCGAGCAAAAGCTTATTAACTGTGTAAAATCGGGAAGCTTTAAGGATGCGAGCGCTATTACCGAGGAAATATTCAAAACTAATTTTATAGAAAGTCAGCCTTCGGTGGAAATGGCAAAATGCCTTATCTTCAACCTGGAGGGTACAGTTTTAAAAACGGTTCCCAAGGACACGGACGGAGAATATAAGCTTGATACCGCCTTCATAAGCGAGCTTCTTACCCCGGAAAATATATGGGAAATAAAAAACTATTTGATAAAAATACTTGAAAAAATATGCGAATATAATCAAAGTCAGCTTTCTGATAATGCAGGAGCTGTTTCGGAGAAAATAAGCAGGTTCATAGCTGAAAGGTGCTGTGATCCTCAGCTTAATATAAGCCTTATTGCAGAGCATTTTTCCCTTTCGGGAGCTTATATCTCAAAGCTTTTTAAGGAAAGCCGCGGAACAAGCATCCTGGACTTTATTCACACCGAAAGATTAAAAAAAGCAAAGGAGCTTTTAAAATCGGGAAAATCCGTTTCCGAGGTTGCTCTGGCTACGGGATACAGTAACTCCAATGTGTTTATCAGAGTATTTAAAAAATACGAAAGGGTAACACCGGGTCAGTTTATCAAAATGTAGAAAAGCATTAAAATTCCCCGGACCACGCAAAGCAAAATAATATAAAGAGTAAAATGTGTCTGTATCATATACAGGCACATTTATTTATAGTTTACATTACTATATTAAGGTATAAATTTGCAAGCAAATTTATGAATTAAAAGCTTTGCGTTTTGAACGAAATCAGCCACTCGACGTACTTAGTACGCCTTCGGGTTCCACCCCTTCGGGGCTGAATTCGTCCAATCCAAGAAATTTTTTCTGCTTTTCGTTTGATATTGGCGGCATCGAGCCACCAATATCAAAAAAAGCGTTAAATCGACAAACCATACAGAGCAAAATAGTATAAATAGTAAATGTGTCTGTATCATATACAGGCACATTTTGTTTTAGTATACATTACTATATTAAGGTATAAATCCTTCGGATTGTCGATATGTTTTGCTAAAGGCAAAACTCGATATGCAATTAAAATTGCTCGATATGTGCTTCGCACTCGATATGTTGCCTTTCGGCAACAAGAAAAAAGGACGGATGCCGAATGGCATATCCGTCCTATCCTTAATGTTGACATAAGTCAACAATTCATGATTTTTTTAAAATCAATTCATGTTATCGAATTGATAGCCGTCGGAGAGCTATCCGAACTCGCCTCAAACCCTTAAAAATAGGCTTTTTCTTTGTTGTCGGTTTCGATATACCTTGTATTATCAAAACCTTCCGCCTTGAAAAATCACAATTTTAAAGGGTTATAGGTTCTATAAGAATTTTTAAATTAGGAAATTTTTAGATAGAATGAGGCAAAAACGCAGGTAATATTTCGGATATTACCGAGGATTTTAACGATATTATATCAAAAATTTACAATTTAAAAACGAGTTCGGATAACTTTCCGACGGCTACCAATTCACGCACCGCAAGGTGCAATTCACTATGCCGCTTGCGGCATATCATTCTGCATTCTGCACTCTGAATTCTGCATTTATAATTTCATTCCTTCCACTTAACAATCCTGTCCCCTTTGACAAGATAGGCATTTTCCGAAATTTCTGCAAGGGGAGAATCGGAATAAGAATCCGAATAAAAGTTTTCTATTCTTTCATTGCATATTGCCTTAAATCTTACCACCTTTTCCTCACCGTAGCAGTTAAGACCGTCATATTTTCCGGTATACTTATCCACTCTTGATGCTTCAAGGCTTTTTATTCCGATGCTTTGGCATATTGGCTTTAATAAAAATTCAGGAGAAGCAGATATTATCATATCATTCTCTGCCTGAATATCAAAATACCAGCTTTTTAAATTTCTCTTATGCTCCTTCCAGAAGGAAACAATATGGGAATCAATATCCTTTATTCCCTTAAAGAATATGTAAAATTTCTCTTTGAACTGTGTTTTATTTACTATTCCCAAAATAAATTTTAAAAACCAGTAGCCCTGATAGGGTAAGAATCTTATAATAAGCGGGAATTTCTTCAAGCTGTAGAAATAAAAATCCCTTGTACTGTCACCCTTATAAATAGTATTGTCAAAATCGTAAACGTTCATATTAAACCTCATAAAGAGGGGCTGTAAATAAATTTACAGCCCCCGTTCTTTTAATATATATAATTTGCAGGGTTAAGAGTTTTTCCGTTAAGCCTTATTTCAAAGTGAAGATGCGGTCCGGTTGAATTACCCGTATTTCCCACTCTTCCGATCATTTCGCCCTTTGCAACCTTTTTTCCGTTGGAAACGTTGATAGAGCTTAAATGAGCATAATAGGTAACATAGCCGTTACCGTGATTGATTTTGATAAGCTTTCCGTAGCCTCCACTCCAGCCGGCAAAGGAAACGGTTCCGCCGTCCGCCGCATAAACAGGGCTTCCGGATGCACCGGCTAAATCAAGACCTGTATGGAAGCCTCTTGAACGGTTTCCGTAACGGGAGGTGATTGAGCCTGCCGCAAATGGATTTCTGAACTTACCGGTTGCCATATAAACGGGTCTTTTCTTTGTTCCCACCTTAACCTGTTTGGTAACAGGCTCCTTAAGAACCTCTTCGGCAGTGGCAATTCTTTCGGTGATAATGCCGTTTTCCTTGTAAACATCATAGGAAACCTCTTTTTCACCGTACTCACCGTCCGAAACAACAATTGTTATTCCCGTATACTGAGTGGCATCCTTTATTTTATTTGTATCATAAGCGATTTTTTCAACCGCCGTAACAGCTTCCTTGGTTTTTACCGCAATTGCAGGAGTGGTGTCTGAAACATTAAGCTTCTGACCAATCTGCAGTCTTTCGGGGGTAAGTCCCGGATTCATATCAAGCACCTTTTGGGTAGTGGTGCCTGTAAGCTCGGCAATTTCCGAAATGGTTTCCCCTTCCTTTACGGTGTGGGTTTTAATTCCGCCAACCGGTGTTTTAAGGGCAACATAAGCATCCTCAAAGGGTAAAACGGAGTTTTTCGGAACTCTTGCGGAAACAATTTCAACATTCTTATTAAAGCCAACCTCCAGGGTGGTTTCGCTTGTGAATTCCTTTTTGTAATCCTCTAAAAGCTTTTCAGCCTCTTCCTCGGTTTTAACAGCGGTTACAATAACACCCTCTGCACTGATTCCGTAGGCATCCTGCCTTCCGTCATAAACTGCGGCAATGGCATTTTTCGCACAGGAGGCGGTAAGGAAATTATCTTTTGGAGAGATAACCGGAATGATTTTCACATCCCCGATATCCGTAACCTTAAGGGCATCAAGTGCAATCCTTGCTTCCTCATAAGCATCAACCGCATCGCTTCTTTTGGCGGTAATTGCAACGGTTTTACCGTCACAGTTTATTCCGTAGCCAAAATCAAGACCGCTTCCTGCCCAGGCGCAGATAACAAGCACTAAGAATACGCCTGCGGCCATCTTATCAAGCTTTACTATATCAAGATTTTTCAAAAAGCTGTATAAGCCTTCGCTTCCGATAAGCTCGGAAACTCTTTTTTTAGTGTTATTGTAAGAAGCCTTTATTCTCTCAATAACCTTTTTAATGTCAAATTCTCTTACCTTATTTATAATATTTGTGAACTTACCTTTTATATCAACATTTTTTATGTGTGTTAAAACATCTTTAATTCTTCCCTTTAAGTTCAACTCAGCTACCCTTGTAAAAGCCTTCTTGTAAATTTCCTTTGCCCCTTCAAAAAGCTTATACAAAGCCTCTTTCAGTTTACTTAACAAAGAATCACCTCTTCTTTCTTTTTCACCGATTTTTATTATTACTCAAATATTACTCAAATGTTACAAAAATATTTCACAAGGCAATTTTACTACAATTTGGAAAAAAAATCAACCCCTTTTTAACATTTTCACATATTTTTCATAATATAATTCCTTGAGGTGAGGGTATATGACAGAGAGAATTTACAATTATTTTACGGGCTGGGTCAGGGTGAAAATCACCACCTCACAGCCTGAGCGGTTTCTTAATATGGCGGTTATAAACAATATATATTTATGGGATATTGAACGCCCTCTTTCCGGTGAAATTGTCTTTTCGGTATCTAAAAAGGGCTTTAAAAAATTAAGAAAAATTGTTTACAGTGTGAGAGGACGGGTTAAAATACTAAAAAAGAAGGGGCTTTTTTTATTTTTAAGAAAGCTTAAATCGAAAAAAATCATACTTTTCGGACTGATTCCTCTTATTATTATGATTGGCTTTTTATCCTCTTTAATACTTGAAATTGAAATTATCGGCAATAATTCGGTAAAAACTGACCTGGTTTTGGAAAAACTTCGTGAAATTAACTTGCAAAAATTCGCATTCCGAAGTAATATAGATAGTAACAGGATAGCTTTGAAGCTTACAAGGGAAATAAACGAAATTGCCTGGGTGGGAGTATATGAAAAGGGAACACGGCTTACCGTTGAAATAAAGGAAAGACGGCTTCCCCCTGAAATCGTCCCCAAAAACACGCCCTGCAACATAGTTGCAAAAAAGGACGGAGTCATAAGAGAGCTTACGGTTGAAAACGGTGAGGCACTTGTAAAAGCAGGGGATGTGGTAAAAAAAGGGCAGGTAATTATATCGGGGCTTCTTATCTCACCTATGGAGGGGCTTCGCTTTCTTCATTCAATGGGCTCGGTAAAGGCAGAAACCTTTTACGAAAATTCTCTTGATATTAAGCTTTACGAATACAGGAAAAAATATACCGGTAAAAGCTTTTACAAGCTTTATTTAAAGGATTATGATTTAATGCCCGGCAGGATAATTCCCTTTTATAACTATGATGAGGAGGTAAAGCGCTATACCCTTTCCCTTCTTGATATACGGCTTAAAAAATACCGTGAATACACCCTGGAAAAAGAAAGTGTGTCACGGGAGGAGGCAATAAAAAAGGGGAAAATTGCACTTGAACAGGAGCTTTATTCATTATATAATAAGGAAAGTATAATAAATACGGGATATAATATGGAAGATATAGACAAAGAAACCGTAAGACTTACAATAAATGCCTCAGTGAATGAGGATATAGGACTACAAAGGATAATAAGAAAGGAAAACAATTAATGGCTGAAATTATGATTGAGGCTTATTCGGTAGAAGGAATAAGCAACCTTTTCGGGAATTTCGATTTCAACATCCGACTGATTGAACGGGAATATGACGTTAAAATTACCAACCGTGATACCTTAATAAAAATAGAAGGGGAAAACAGCGAGGCGGCAAAGGCTCTTATTATGGAGCTTTTAGAGCTTTCAAAAAAGGGTGAGGTAATTGACGAGCAGAAAATAAGAATGCTTAAAAACGCCCTTGATGAAAACTATACACAGCTTGTCCGCGAGCTTTCGGATGACTGTATCTGCCATTCTGCCTCGGGAACTCCCATAAAGCCAAAAACAGTAGGTCAGAAAAACTATGTTGAGGCTATAAAGAATAATATTATAACAGTAGGCGTGGGACCTGCCGGAACAGGTAAAACCTATCTTGCGGTTGCCATGGCGGTTGTGGCATTCAAGAAAAAGGAAATAAACAGAATTATCTTAACAAGACCTGCAGTTGAGGCAGGGGAAAGCCTTGGGTTTCTTCCCGGGGATTTACAGGAGAAGGTTGATCCTTACTTAAGACCTCTTTACGATGCCCTTTTTGAAATGCTGGGCGGAGAAAACTTTACCGCATACCAGGAAAAGGGGATGATTGAGGTTGCCCCCCTTGCTTATATGAGAGGAAGAACCCTGGACAACAGCTTTATAATACTTGACGAGGCACAGAATACCACCAAGGAGCAGATGAAAATGTTCTTAACCCGTATCGGCTTTAATTCAAAGGCGGTAATCACCGGGGATATAACACAGATTGACCTGCCCGGCGGTAAGGTTTCAGGTCTTAAGGATGCCATAAGAGTTATAAAAAACATTGAGGGAATTGAAATATTCAATTTAACCGACAGGGATGTTGTCCGTCATCCTCTTATCCAGAAGATTATCAAGGCTTATGAAAGGGCGGATTCAAAGAAATGAACTATATAGACATTGATATTGAGGAGGGCGTTGAGTTTCCCGAAACCTCACAAAATACCGTCAATGAGGTTATAAAAAGAGTTATAGAAACTGAAAAGCTTCCTTTTTCGGTATATATATCGGTTATGATAGTATCGGCAGATACAATTAAGGAAATAAACGCCGCCGAAAGAGGGATTGACAGGGTTACCGACGTTTTATCCTTCCCTGCCCTTGATTATGATAGGGAATACAGGCTTACCCGGGCTCCGGGTCCCCAGGATATGGTGCCTGAATATGAGGCGGTATATTTAGGGGATATGGTTATCTGCGACGATAAAATAAAGGAGCAGGCAAAGGAATACTGCCATTCCTACGAAAGAGAACTTTCCTATCTTACCGTTCACTCAATGTATCATCTTTTAGGCTATGACCATGAGGATGAGGCGATGAAGAAGGATATGCGAAAAAAAGAGGAGAATATATTAAAAAAATGAACGCGATTAAACATTTTATAACTATTACGAAACACCGTCACAAGGTGTTTTCCCACGCTGTGAAGGCAGGAATTCCCTTCCGTGGGCTTATTCACGACCTTTCCAAATACTCTCCCACCGAATTTATTACCGGGATAAAGTATTATAAAGGAACAAGAAGCCCCAATGACGGTGAGCGTGCAGCCTACGGCTATTCAAAGGCGTGGATGCATCATAAGGGCAGAAACAAGCACCATTTTGAATACTGGACCGACTATGAGCCCGGTACAAAGAAGTTAAGACCGGTTAAAATGCCGGTTAAGTTCTTAAAGGAAATGTTCTGTGACCGTGTTGCCGCAAGCAAGATTTATAACAAGGATAAATATACCGACGGTGATTCTTACGATTATTATATGAGAGGTAAGGACCAGAGGTATATCCACCCCGAAACGGCGGCAATGCTTGAAAAGCTCCTTCTTATGCTTAAGGAGGAGGGGGAGGAAAAAACCTTCAGATACTTAAAATCTCTCAAGGAGTATTGATATGGATAAAATTTACGGAAGAAACCCCGTTTCCGAGCTTATAAAATCGGGCGGAGATATTGATAAGCTGTATGTTAATAAGGAGCTTATGGACGGCTCCTTAAGAAGCATTGTTAAAATGGCGCAGGAGAAAAGAATTATCATTTCCTACTGTACAAGGGAAAAGCTTGATGAATTAAGCGAAACCACCAAGCATCAGGGAATTGTTGCATTGGTTCCTCAGACGGAATATGCATCAGTAGAGGATATATTAGCTTATGCCCATAAAAAAAATGAGGCGCCCTTTATCTTTATACTTGATGAAATTGAGGACCCCCATAATTTAGGCGCAATAATAAGAACCGCAAATGTATGCGGTGCCCACGGAGTAGTTATTCCGAAAAGAAGAAGCGCAACAGTTAACGGCACGGTTGCAAAGGCTTCTGCAGGAGCGGTTTCATCCACACTTATTGCAAGGGTGAATAATATTTCAAATACCATTGCCGCCCTTAAAAAGGAAAATATCTGGATTTACGGTATGGAGGCTGACGGAGATAAAATGTACTATGAGCATGACTTAACCGGCGCAATTGCCATCGTGGTAGGCTCGGAGGGCTTCGGAATGAGCCAGTTGGTCAGAAAATCCTGCGATTTTACCGTAAAAATCCCGGTTCTCGGCACAGTTAATTCCCTTAATGCCTCGGTTGCAACGGGAGTTGTAGCCTTTGAAGCCTTAAGACAAAGACTTTCGGGAAAGTAAAAACCCTGAAATTCTGGGTAGCGGGAGGCAAAAACGCAGGGAGTATCAGGATATTTCCGAGGCTTTTAACGAAGTAATATCGGAAATTTACAATTTTAAAGAAGTTTTAAAGTTTTTGTAACGCTCCTGTAACAATTATATAGTATAATGGTATCAGAAAGATAGATTGGAGGCGTACCGCATGAGAAAGATTATAGCATTTGTTATTTTATTTGTACTTGCATTTTCTTGTATGAATGTGTTTGCAGCGCCTGAAACAATCAATCCTGCCGATGCGGTAAGCAATGTGTCGGGAATTCTGACTGTTACCAATCCGTCAACCCAGAGCATATCCTCTTATGACAGATCTCATAATATTTCGGGATATGCAGCTGCAGGTGCAGAAATATCAATCTATTCCCTTAATAACGGAGTTTACACACTGTTACATAAGAATGAGGCGCCCGTTTCCTTTATCTGCGGTGCTTCCGGAATGTTCATAAGTCCCATCAGTCTTCAGTATGGCAGAAATGATATTTTAGTTCGTGCTCAGATTGACGGAAAGGTTCAATATGCTGCAAAAACTATCACTGTATTGAGTCCTAACCTGTTTAATTTATTTAGAGGATTTAAGTTGTTCTCATGAAGCTAAAAGAAACAGTTAAAACAATTATTTTGACAGGGCTGGTTATATCGGCCCTTGTTTTGTCGTTTAATATATGGTTTTCGGAAGGATTATGGCCGGATGGCTATAATTCTTTTTTCTCTGAAATTTTCTCAGTTTTCAAAAACAATCAGGCGGAGTCTCTGGACCTTTCCCGTATCTACTACCCCAAGCAGATAATGGTAACCGATACTGACCGTTCCGAGATAATTTCAACAAATAATTCAAAATATGACGAGCTTAACGAGCTTTTGAAAAATCACATAAAAACAGCGGTTATATCCAATGAAATCAGCGATTCCGATGACGAGGAATATAAGAAGGCATGTAATGAAAAGGGCCTTTTTATAGGTCTTTACAGCTACATTTCCTTTGATATGCTGGCGGATTACTATGAGGTGCCTATTACAAATAAAATTCTTGATATAAACCATGTTAAAAACATTTTATTCTCACCCGCATCCGACGGTCAGAGCTTTGAAATTTATGTGAAAAACAGCGAAACGGGTAAGGTTTATAAAATGTCTGCGAAAGAGGATATAAGTAAGCTTGTTTCAATCACCGATAAAATCCTCTCCTCACTTCATGACGGTGAGGTGGCGGCAGCCTTTGCCTTTGAAAATAATTTTGATAAGAAGAATGAGAATGAAAAGGATAAAATTCTTCTTGACTCCTATATGCTGATAAATCTTAACGAAATGAAGATGCCGGAAATTTCTCCCATTATCCTTATGGATATTGAGAATGACTTTTCCAATGAGTCCTACGATAAAATTTCAAGATATTTCAATGTTAACACAGGTACCGCACGTCGCTTTACCGATACCGACGGCACGGTAAATTTAATTGAAAACTTCGGAACCTTAAAATTCTCTACCGACGGACTTTTGGAATACACCTCCATTGACAGCGGTATTGATATGGGTATTGATATAAATACCGACTATGATGCGGTCAAGCTTGCAGGGGAATTTACCGAGGGAGTAAACAACCTGTTCAGTCTGCCGGAGCATAATTCCTATGTGTTTGCAGGAGTAACCTATAAGGAAAATATATATACTGTAAGCTTTGATATTTTATATAAGGGTGTTCCCGTTGTGCTTTCAAGGGCACTTTCCAATAAGGAAACTCTTAACCATCCGATTGAAGTTAAAATTTTAAACGGCAAAATCATCTCCTACCGACAGCTGTTTAACGGCTTTAAGCGCTCGTCCCAGGAGGCGGTTGTGCCCAATATGATTTCGGTGCTGGATAAATTCTATACTCTTTACGATATAAAGAGCAATCCCCAGGTTATCATAAATGATATATACAGTATTTATCACTATGATACCAACTCTTCCCAGGTTAAAGCGGGTAACGGAGTTTTACTGTCCGACGGAAAGGTTGTGATTGTTGAGTGAACTTTAAAAGAGCAAAAACAATACTTATAGTTATCTTCCTGTTCGTCAATATATTTTTAATTGTAATTAACAATCTTTTCTATGAATCGGATATAACAGTTGATACAAAAACAGTTATCAGCATTCTGTCAAAATCGGGAATCTCGCTTAATGAGGATATTTTAAAGGAATATCCGGTCTCGGTTCCAAGAGTTGAAGTTGAAAATGTTGCTGCCGATGAAAATAAGCTTGCTACCCTGCTTTTAGGTAAAGGCTATAACAGCTCCAAGGAGCATTACTACTCGGGCGAGGGTGCAGCCCTTACCGTCAGTGAGCTTTCGGTTGACTACAAGGTGGTTGAGCCCAAGGATAAATCCTTTAAGGATATAAGCCCCTTAAATGCAGGCAATAAGGCACTGAAAAAGCTTAATAAAAAGGGAATTGGTGAATCGGCACTTGAGGTTGAGAATATTTCCGATAACGGAAACAATAACTACTATGTAACTCTTTCTTATAAGTTTGAGGAATATCCCCTTTTCAATAATCATCTCTATGTAACTGTTACCGACAGGGGAATTCTTGCAATGAAGGGTACTGTTATTGATTTTAATGAAATAAAAAACGAGGATTATAAAATAATCCCCGCCGCAAACATACTTCTCGAGCTTCCTTCCAACCCCGATTTAAAGAATGTGGATAAAAATCCTGAAGTAACGGGCATCCGACTGGGATATTTCCTGCCTATGGGTAAAGGGGAAGCATCAATCTATGCAATTCCCGCCTATGAGATTGAGATAAGCAATAAAAAAATTTATTACTATGATGCCAGGGAAAATATAAGCTCGGATGTAATATTGTTGGGAAGCATAAACGCCATCAAGTAAAAAAGCGTAAAAATTACCCAGACCACGCAAAGCAAAATAATATAAATAGTAAATGTGTCTGTATAATATACAGGCACATTTATTTATAGTTTACATTAATAAATTAAGGTATAAATTTGCAAGCAAATTTATGTTTTTAAATGCTTTGCGTTATAAATGAAAAACACCTCTCGATGTATCTCATACACCTTCGGGTGTTTTTCATTTATTCCAGGAAATTTTTCCTGCTTTTCGTTTGATATTGGCGGCATCGAGCCACCAATATCAAAAAAAGCGTTAAAATTCCCCGGACTTTGCAAAGCGGAGCTTTGCAGTTTTATTCGCCTTACGGCGAGTGATATTTGCTGTTAGCAAGTGATATTGCTGCGCAGTGGTATTGTGCTTCGCACAGCTTAATAAAGGCGGATAAAATACCACTGAAACCGTCAGGTTTCAATAACACTTTTGATTTATCAAAAATATCACTCCGTACAAGGTACGGAATAACACTAATGTTAAAGGCGCTTGATAAAATAAGGAATAAATCGCAAAGCAAAATAATATAAAGAGTAAAATGTGTCTGTATCATATACAGGCACATTTATTTATAGTCTATATTAATATATTAAGATATAAATCATTCGGATTTTCGATATGTTTTGCTAAAGCAAAACTCGATATGCAATTAAAATTGCTCGATATGTGCTTCGCACTCGATATGTTCCTTCGGAACGAGAAAAGGACGGATGCCGAATGGCATATCCGTCCTATCCTTAATGTTGACATAAGTCAACAATTCATGATTTGTAAAAATCAATTCATGTTATCAAGCTGATAACAATTCATGCACCGCAAGGTGCAATTCACTATGCCACTTGCGACATATCATTTTGCATTCTGCACTCTGAATTCTGCATTTATATGGCTTGCCGGCCTTCATTCCTCATTCCTGATTTTAAAATGTTCTTCATTTGCCATTTGCAATTTCCCCTTGCTATTTCACCCGTTTTATGCTACTATGAGAATGAATAAATATAAGTGGTGGAATTTGGTATGGAAAGAATTGAAAGTGCCAACAATAGAATAATAAAGCTTGTTACTTCCCTGAAAATGAAAAAGTTCAGAATTAAGGAGGGGCTGTTTGTTGCAGAGGGTGAGCGTCTTGTTAAAGACGGCATAAAAAATATTACCCCCGAATTTTTAATTGTTTCCGAAAGCTTTAGTGAAAAAAGCTTTCCTTATAAAACCTATGAGGTGCCTGATTCCCTTTTTAAAAAAATATCCGAAACGGTTACTCCCCAGGGGATTATCGGAGTATTTAAAACAAATATTAAAAATGAAAAGGAAATTCCCTTTGGAAATACCCTTATTCTTAACAGGCTTCAGGATCCGGGAAATCTGGGAACTATTTTAAGAACTGCCAAGGCATGTGGCTTTCAGAATATAATCCTGGATAATGAATGTGTTGATGTTTACAATCCCAAAACAGTGCGAAGCTCAATGAGCGCCTGCTTTTCCCTTGATATCTTTTCATCGGAGGATATTATAAAAACCGCGATAAGACTTAAGCAAAAGGGCTTTACTCTTGCAGGCACAGTGCTTGATAAGGATGCGAAAAATCTTTACAGCACGGAATACAAATCTCCCGTTGCTTTTATTATAGGAAATGAAGGCTCGGGAATCAGTGAGGCTCTTAAAGAGCTTTGTGATATAAAAATAATAATTCCCATGGAGGAGGGAATCGAGTCTCTTAACGCCTCGGTTGCCGCTTCGGTGGTTATGTATGAATTCTTAAGGAGGGAAAAGTATGAAAATTGAAAATGTTAAAAAGCCTCTGTGGATTATAACCTATGCAATACTGCTCTACTTTATTGTAAACAATCTTGCAACCTTTTTAGATTATATAAACTCAGGCATAAAGCTGTTTACTCCGCTTATAATCGGCGGTGTGCTTGCCTTTATACTGAATCTTATCTTAAGGTTTACCGAAAAGAAGCTTTTCAATAAGATTTTTGCAAAGAAGCTTGATAAGGTTAAGAAGGTAAGACGACCTGTATGTGTTGTAATAGCCTACCTTGTATTTGCAGGGATAATTTATATCATAGCTAAATTCATTTCCCCGAAAATTCAGGAAAGTATTTCTACATTTTCCGCAAATGTTCCCATATATGTAAATTCGATTACCAATTATTTTTCCCGTATTGCCATTGACTACAATATTGCCGAGGATATATGGACAAAATTTCTTGAAAATTTCGGAATTGTGGTTTCCAATACCAGTCAGTTTTTAAATTCTGCATTACCTAAAATTGTGGACTTTACCAAAACACTTACCTCAAGTGTTTTTGATGTGTTTATCGGAATAGTTTTCTCGGCGTATATGCTTTTATCAAAGGAAAAGCTTATCCTTACAGTAAAAAAGGTTATGTATGCTCATATGAAAAAGGAAACAGCCGATAAAACCGTAAGCATTTTCAAGCATGCCAACAAGGTTTTCCGTTCCTTTGTGGGCGGTCAGATAACCGAGGCATTCATTCTTGGAATACTGTGCTATATCGGTATGCTTATCTTCAGAATGCCTTACGCACCGTTAATCAGCGTTATTATGGGGGTATCCAGTCTTGTTCCCGTTATAGGACCTATCGTGGGCACAATCCCCAGCGCACTTTTAATCCTGCTTGAAAGTCCTGTGGTGGCACTGTGGTTTGTTGTATTCATAATAGTTCTTCAGCAGGTAGAGGGAAATATCATTTACCCGAGAGTTGTGGGAAGTGCAATCGGTTTGAGTGGCTTCTGGGTGCTTCTTGCGGTTACTGTTGGCGGCAGCCTTTTCGGAGTTTTGGGAATACTGCTCGGCGTTCCGCTTATGGCTGTTTTATATACTCTTTACGGTGAATTTGTAAACAAGAAAATCTCCGAGAAGGATATAGGGGAGTTGTGATTTTATGATTTGTTCAAAATGCGGATTTGATAATAAGGAAGAAGCAAAAATTTGCGCTTCCTGCAATGAGCCCCTTAACAATGAAGAAAAAAATGAAAGCACGGTTCTTGACAGAATCCTTGCACTGAGCGGATTTACTTTTTGTGTCGTGTTTTTACTGAGCTTTTTACTTTTACTATTCTTATTTTTATTCAGGTAAGCTGTTATGATGAAAAAAATATTATTATTTATTCTTATCGCCGGTGTTTTATTAAGCACCGGCTGCTCATTTGAAAAAAAGGACGAGGCTTTATCAAAGGCTGAAGATATCCTTGAAGGTATGACCTTAAGTGAAAAGGTTTGGCAGTTATTTATTGTAAACCCCGAGGATATTACCAAAATCGGCAGAGTTGTGGCGGCAGGGGAAACCTCCAAAAAAGCCATAGAAAAATATCCCGTGGGCGGTCTTATTTACTTTGACTATAACCTTAAGGATTTTGACCAGGCTAAAACAATGTTTTTAAATATGCAAAGCTACTCAAAACTTCCTCTTTTCATCGGTGTTGACGAGGAGGGCGGAAGAGTTTCCCGTGCAGGAGCCAATAAAAAAATGAAGGTTACCCGTCATCCGCCCATGGCGGAAATAAAAACCGTCGATGAGGCATATAATGTGGGAAAAACCTTAGGAAAAGAGCTTAAGGCAATAGGCTTTAACCTTGATTTTGCTCCGGTTGCGGATATAATTGTAAACGAAAAAAATACCGAAATCGGTAACCGCTCCTTCGGAAGCGACCCGCAAAAAGCGGCAGTTCTTGTTTCCGAGGTGGTAAAGGGCTTAAAAGAAGAGGGAGTTTTTTCGGTGCTTAAGCATTTTCCCGGTCACGGAAGCACCTATACCGACTCCCATACCGGCTATTCGGAAAGTAAAAGAACTCTTTCGGAGCTCAGAGAAAACGAATTCATACCCTTTAAGGCGGGAATTGATGCAGGCGCAGATTTTGTGCTTTTATCACATATGACTTTAGTAAGCTCAAAGGAAAAAATACCCTGCTCGGTTTCAAAGGAGATTATTGATATACTGAAAAACGAGCTGAACTTTAAGGGAATCATAACCACCGATTCCTTTAAAATGGGCGCCATTACCGATAAATATACCCCCGAAGAGGCAGCAAGAAAAGCTATAAGTGCAGGGGTTGATATAATCCTTATGCCCGAAGATATTGACAAATCCTTTAAAGGGATTATGGACGGAATTTCATCCGGGGAAATAACCGAAAAAAGAATAGATGAAAGTGTCCTTAAGATTCTTTACAAAAAGGTTCAGGCAGGGCTTATAAAGCCTGAAGCTTATTAAAACGTTTTATGAGAAAAGGTACATTGTTATAAATAAATTAAGAGCCCTTGTATTCAAGCTGAAATCAACTTGAATACAAGGGCTCTTTTTACATTTAAAATATCAAATTGCCTGAAAAAATAAAAATATTTCGCAGAGTATTTAACTAAACGAAATA
>SVKB01000037.1 GCA_015068665.1 Oscillospiraceae bacterium
ACGAAAGAATACAACTAAAAACAAAACTGACTCCGCTTGAAAAACGAAGTCAGTATGTTGCTTAAAATTTAATATTTATACCATAGGCACTCTTTTTTATGCTGTCCGCACAAATTGGGGCAGTTCACTTTTTTATTTTACTCTATTTGATTTTTGTTGCACCAACAGGTCTTATAAACAGCTTATAGCATTTACCCTTGCCGAATACAGCCTCGGTTTTTTCTACATATTCATCCACCAGGTCATTTGGTACAAATGCCTGAATAGTTCCTGCAAAGCCACCGCCGTGAACACGGTAAGAGCCTCTGTCCTTTAAGATATCCTCGGCAAGATACAGAGCAAGAGTAAGTCCCTGCTCTTTATTATTTGCCGCAGAAAAAACATTCTGAAGGAATCTGAAGGAGGATGCTCCCGATTGCTTTTGCACGGTAAGAAATCCGTCAAAATCGTCGTTTTTCAGACATTCCTTGGCATTTAGCACGCGTTTATTTTCATTATATACATGAAGCGCACGTAAAACAGCACGGTCCGAAACCGATTCTCTTAACATCTTGATATTTTCAAGAAAGTCTTTTTCGTCAACCTCTCTTAATACATCTTTTCCGAATTTTTCTGAAATTTTGGCTAAATCGGAGGAAATCTGGGCGTAATCACCGGTTAAGTCGGAATGGTTACCGCCTGTATCAAGGATACAAAGTGTATAGCCTTTTTTCTTATAGTCAAGGTCTATTTTTTCAACTGTCGGATTCTCAGGGTCCTTAAAATCCATAGCCACAAAGCCGCCCACACTCGATGCAAGCTGATCAAGGAGACCACAGGGCTTACCGAAATAAACATTCTCGGCAAATTTACCGATTTTGGCAATGGATACAGGATCCTCTTTTCCGTCACAGTACATATAGTTTATAACGGTGGCAACAAGCACCTCAAAGGCTGCCGATGAGGACAGTCCCGAGCCCTTTAAAACATTTGAAGAAACATACACATCAAGACCGCCTATTTTATATCCCTTATCGGTAAAGGCTTTTACTATGCCTTTTACCAGAGAAACGGAACGGCCTGTTTCCTTCTTGGATATTTCAAGGTTATTGACATTTACAATATCCTCTTTATCATAGCCCCTGGATATAACCTTTACAATATCGCTGTTATTTTTAGCGGCAATACCGATAACATCAAGGTTAACGCTTCCCGCCATAGCAATTCCGCGCTGATGATCGGTATGGTTACCTATTATCTCAGTTCTTCCCGGTGCGGAAAAAACACTGAATTCATCCTTGTTATAAAGCTTTTTAAAGGCTTCAATCGCCTCTTTGTATCTTGCTTTTGCGCTCTCGGTATCCGCATAAAGCATCTCAAGCTTATTTAAAATTTCTTCTGTAAAAAAATTACTGCTCATTATATTACCTCTTTATATATATTTTACATAAATATAATACCACATTTTTTGTTTTAGTCAATGGAAATTTATATTTTTTTCTCCTGTCAGGAATATTTTTGAAGTCCTCTATTATACCCGTACTCAGGATTAATGAAATTGTCATAAATATAAATAATCCCGAATGTGTCTGAAATGAGTTCAGATACACAGTTTTACACTTAAAAAAATCGAACGCTTTTAACGTTCGCTTCAGACTGTAGAAAAAGTCGGTCTACCGCAAAAAATAAAAATCCATATAACGTCGATAAATAAAGATATTTATAATTCAAAATCAAAGATTTTGGCTAAGTTTATCCATTCTGAAGATTTTTTCCTATCCCCTCTGAATTGTTTTAGGGGCTGTAAATAAATTTACAGCCCCGTTTTATTATCTTTCTTCCCTGAAGTACGGTAATCCCAATGCCTGCGGAGGCTGATGCTCCTTTTTATTTCTCATACTTGTTATTATCAGAACGATTATTGTTACAACATAGGGAAGCATTTCAAAAAGCTTTTTGGCACTTACGCTGATATCCGGAATATAGGTTGGTATAACATATAAAAAGCCGAACAGCACAGAGCCTAAAATACTGAGTGACGGACGCCATACCGAGAATATTACAAGAGCTATGGACAACCAGCCACGGTCTCCGAAGCCGTTATTTGACCATACTCCATTCGCATAGTCCATTACATAGTATAAGCCTCCAAGACCTGCGATGGCACTGCCGATACAGGTTGCAAGGTATTTATACTTTGTAACATTTATTCCTGCCGCATCGGCAGTTTCAGGATTTTCACCTACTGCTCTCAAATGAAGCCCCATTCTTGTTTTATTCAGAATATGAGAAGCTATAAGAGCAACTGTAATTGCCACATAAACCAAAAAGCCGTAGGACAAGAATATATCCCCGAACCAGCCTAAATTATCCGCAAAGGGAAGCTGGGTTTTAAAGCAGTTACTTGTTTTTGAAAGTGCGATTGAGGGCACATCTGAATCAACAAGCTTTATAAGTGAGCCGCCGAAGAAGTTACCGATACCGATACCAAAGGTGGTAAGGGCAAGACCGGTTACATTCTGATTGGCACGTAGGGTAACGGTTAAAAAGCAATATACAAGTCCCATAAGAACTGAGCCGACAAGCGAGCATAAAAGCGGAATCAGAACCGCTAAAAAAGGATTAAAGGCTGCACCGCTGTGTTCATATAAAAAGGCACCTGCAACACCGCTTATAGCACCCACATACATAATTCCGGGGATACCGAGGTTAAGATGGCCCGATTTTTCGGTTAATATTTCACCGGTTGAACCGAACAGCAAAGGAGTACCCTGCATAACTGCACGCTGAATAATTGTAGCTATCATACATTTGCCTCCTTCTTGTTGAACTTGATTTTATAATTGATGAAAAATTCACAACCGATTATAAAGAATATGATTATACCTGTTATTATATCTGAGAAGGATGAGTTTAACCTGTAAACCTCAGAGATTTTAGATGCACCCTTCTGAAGAAATACGATAAGAAGCGAGGTAAGAATCATAAATATGGGATCGAACTTTGCAAGCCAGGAAACCATTATGGCGGTAAAGCCTCTTCCCCCCGAGGTATCACTCTTTAATGAGTGATCGGTACCTGCAACAAGTAAAAAGCCCGCAACACCGCAGAGAGCGCCTGAAATTGCCATGGTACGAAGAACAACCTTGCCTACATTTATTCCGATATATCTTGCCGTTTTCTCACTTTCACCCACGACAGATATTTCATAGCCCTGCTTACTGTATTTAAGATAGATATACACGATTACAGTTATAACGGCAACAATCAGTATGTTTATAAGGTATTTCTGACCGAAAAGAACGGGAAGCTGACCGAATTCCAGCGGTCTTGGCGTACCCGACCCTTTGGGAACTGACCACTCAAGTGTATAATATGCCACAATCTGAACTGCAACATAGTTCATCATCAGGGTAAACAGTGTTTCATTGGAATTAAAACGGGTTTTGAATATGGCAGGAATAAGCCCCCATATTGCACCTGAGATTATACTTGCCAGAAACATAATGGGAATAAGAAGCCCGTCTGGAATCACTCCGCCTAAGAATATCATACATATTGCAGTAGTGAAGCCACCAATTAAAATCTGACCTTCTCCACCGATATTCCAGAATTTCATTTTAAATGCAGGAGTAACTGCAAGGGCAACACAAAGGAGGATTGCCGTATTCTGAAATAAGTTCCAGGCAAGACGCGAAGTGCCGATTGCACCTTCTATCATGGTTATATACATTTCAACCGGATTAAGGTCAGTTAAGGAAACGGTTACAATACCGCATACGATGAGAGCAAGGAATACTGCAATTACCCTTATCCCCCAAGCCTTCCACCAAATAAGCTCATCTCTTTTTATAATGTGGGATTTAACTTTAAAGAGAGCTGACCAGCAAAAATTATTGATTTTTTTCATTACTGCTCCCCTCCCATTTCATCCGATGCAGATTTTGTCATTAAAATTCCGATTTCTTCTTTAGTTGTGTTTCTGCCGTCAACGATGCCGGTAACCCTACCTGCACCGATAACCAAAATACGGTCGCAAAGCTCAATAAGAACATCCAGATCCTCACCGACAAAAATAACTGCGACACCCTTTTGTTTTTGCTCGTTAAGAAGATTATAAATGGTATATGAGGAATTGATATCAAGACCTCTTACCGGATAAGCTGCCATAAGAACGGTAGGAGCTGAAGCAATTTCCCGACCTACCAGGACCTTCTGAACATTACCGCCTGAAAGTCTTCTTACGGGAGTATATGCAGAAGGTGTAACAACCTCAAGACGTTCTATGATTTCTTCTGCTAAAGATTTTGGATTTTTTTTCTGAAGGAATAAGGATTTGCCTTTTCTGTAGCTTCTTAGCATCATATTGTCTACTATATCCATATTACCTACAAGTCCCATACCGAGTCGGTCCTCAGGAACAAAAGCAAGTCTTACGCCGAGCTGTCTTATTTCAAGAGGAGTTTTATCTCTTAAATCCTCCTGTGAACCTGTCTTTGGATTATTGTATAATATTTTTCCTTCATCCAGTTTTTGCAGACCTGCGATTGCCTCTAAAAGCTCACGCTGACCGCTTCCGGCAATACCGGCAATACCTAAAATTTCACCTGAACGGGCAGTAAAGGAAACATTATCAAGAAGCTTTATTCCCTCACGGCTTACACAGTCAATATTTTCAACAACAAGCCTGTCTGCCACATTCTGAGGCTCACTTCTGTCAATATTAAGGGAAATCTTCTTACCCACCATCATTTCGGTAAGCTCAGCTTCGTTGGTTTCGCTTGTTTTAACGGTGCCTATATATTCGCCTTTACGCAAAACTGCAACATTATCGGAAAGCGAAAGCACCTCATGAAGCTTATGCGTAATAATGATTATAGCCTTTCCGCTGTCACGCATATTACGAAGAACCTTGAAAAGCTTAACAGTTTCCTGAGGTGTAAGAACAGCGGTGGGCTCGTCCAGAATAAGAATGTCCGCACCTCTGAAAAGAACCTTTATAATTTCAACGGTTTGTTTTTCGGAAACTGACATTTCGTATATTTTCTTATATGGGTCAAGCTCAAATCCGTAGGCTTCGGTTATCTCCTTTATTTTATCAATATAGGATGCCATATCAAAGCCCTTTTCATCTTCAAGGCCGAGAACTATGTTTTCGGCAGCACTGAATACATCAACAAGTTTAAAATGCTGGTGAATCATTCCGATTTTACATTCAAACGCATCCTTAGGTGATGCAATCACAACCTCATTTCCGTCAACAAAGATACGACCGCTGTCAGGATAGTATATTCCCGAAACCATATTCATAAGAGTGGTTTTACCGCTTCCGTTTTCCCCGAGAACAGAAAGAATTTCTCCTTTCCTTACCTGAAGAGAAATATCCTTATTGGCAATAACACTGCCAAAGGTTTTTGTTATGTTTTTAAGTTCAAGAGCTATTTTCTTCTCCATAATAATCTCCATCTTTTAAAAAAATTATGTTTTTTAATAAGCACGCCCCTCTGCTTATTAAAAAACACAATTATGTTAATATAGGGCGGAGATAACCCCGCCCTGTATTATTTTTAAATTAGAATGCGCTGTTTAATAATGTGATACCGTCGATATTAAGATCGAAGTAAGGAGCACTACGCTTTTCAGATTCGTGGAAGTAACCGTCAGAGATAACTTCTGTATCCTTTTCGTAAGCAGCGTCTGTATCAACATCAGCTATATAAGAATCAAGCTTCTTACCGTCAACTGTGAATGTATCTGTATCAAATACTTTAAGTTCGCCGGAGATAAGCTTAGCTTTTGCAGCTTCGATAGCTTCCTTTGTGCCCTTTGCAGCTACATTTTCGTTAATGTCAGTTAACTTAACTGAACCAACCTCAAAGCCTTCACACCAGTCAGCTGCGATTTCTTCGTCATTTAATGCAGCATTGATGATATACTTGAAGTATGGAGACCAGTCAATTCTTGAAGAAACGATAAAGGTGTTAGGACAAGCGCTCAGTGTGCTTCCGTTGTAAGAAACGTTAGGAACACCTGCGTTTTCACAAGCTGTAGGAGCACCCATAGAGTCAGCATGCTGACTGATTAATACACAGTTGTTGCTAAGTAGCTTTGTAGCAGCTTCCTTTTCTAAAGCTTCGTCATACCAGCTGCCTGTGAACTGAACTTCCATTGTTACGCTTGGGCAAACGGATTTAGCACCAAGATAGAAGGATGTATAACCGGATACAACTTCTGCATAGGTGAATGCACCAACATAACCCATCTTAGCTTTATCAGCTGTGATTTTGCCGCTTTCAATCATTTCGTTAAGCTTCATACCTGCAGCGATACCTGCAAGATATCTGCCTTCGTAAATGGAAGCAAAAGCATTGTGGAAGTTAGCAACCTTTTCGGTATGAGCGGTTGTACCTGTAGCGTGACAGAATTCTACTTCAGGGAATTCCTTTGCAGCCTTTAGCATATAAGGCTCGTGACCGAAGCTGTTTGCAAATACGATGTTACAGCCCTGGTCTGCAAGGTCAGCAGCTGCTTCGTAGCATTCATTACCTTCAGGAACATTTGTCTTGAAGATAACCTGTTCTGGCTTAAGACCAAGCTCAGCTGTAGCTGATTCTGCTGCTTCTAAAAAGTTCTTGTCGTATGTAGAATTTTCATCGTGCAAGAAAATGAAGCCAATTTTGAAATCAGCTGTGGTTTGTTTGTCATCGCAAGCTGTAAGAACACCTAAAGATGCTACAAGCATTACAACAACAAGAAGTAGTGAAAAAATCTTTTTCATTTTTGTTACCTCCCGCCTTACGGCATTTTTTTATGTAAAACCTTTTTACATTTCATTTACTTACGAAAGGTAAGTGAATCATCGGTCATAGTTTCAATCACAGCAAGAGAATCAACTCTTATTCCGGTCGCTCTCAGCTCGTCTCCACCGCCTTGAAATCCCTTTTCAATAGCTATTGCACAACCTATAAGCTCTGCACCTGCCTGGTTTATAATATCAATAAGACCTGTTAAAGCATTCCCCTTTGCAAGAAAATCATCTATTACAAGGATTTTATCACCTTTTCCTAAATATTCCTTGCTCACAACCGCATCATACACATTTTTTCTCGTAAAGGATTCAACTCTTGAAGAATAAACCTTATCGGAAATATTTCCCGATTTATCCTTCTTCGCAAAAATCACGGGAACATTCATAAACTGTGCCGCCGCAAAGGCAATGGGAATTCCTGAGGTTTCAATGGTAAGGATTTTGCTGACACCCTGATTTTCATAAAGAGCGGCAATCTCTTTTCCCATTTCAAGAAGGAACGGTACATCTATACGATGGTTAAGAAAACAGTCAACCTTAAGTATATCACCCGGTAAGACGGTACCCTCTTTTATAATTTTTTCCTCCAATGCAAGCACTATTTTATCCCCCTAACTTCAAACATCCTACAATATGTGATATTATAACACACCAAAAAACAAAAGTCAACAGAAATCAGCGGTCAAAAGGTGTGTTTCACAACACCTTTTTCACAGGTATTTTTTAAAAAAATCCTTTAGTTTTTTCTTTTACTGATATTCGGATTTTATTTGTATTTACAAAAAAACCGGATGCTCTTATGAACATCCGGTAAGCTTTAAGACCTTATATATTTTAGCCTAATTCAGCAAAGTATTTGATTGTTCTAACCATCTGGCTTGTGTATGAGTTTTCGTTATCATACCAGGAAACAACCTGAACCTGAGAATAACCATTACCCATATTTGTTACCATAGTCTGAGTAGCATCAAAGATAGAACCGAATCTGCTTCCTACGATATCAGAAGAAACGATTTCATCTTCATTATATGCGAAGGATTCGTTAGCAGCAGCCTTCATAGCAGCGTTGATGCCTTCAACAGTAGCTTCACCCTTAACAACTGCAACTAAGATAGTTGTAGAACCTGTTGGGGTTGGAACTCTCTGAGCGGAGCCGATAAGCTTGCCGTTTAATTCAGGGATAACAAGACCGATAGCCTTTGCAGCGCCTGTAGAGTTAGGAACGATATTAACCGCACCTGCTCTGGATCTTCTCAGGTCGCCCTTTCTCTGAGGACCGTCTAAGATCATCTGGTCGCCTGTGTAAGCGTGGATTGTTGACATGATACCGCTTTCGATAGGCATATAGTCATTTAATGCTTTAGCCATTGGAGCTAAACAGTTTGTTGTACAGGAAGCAGCGGAAATAACCTTATCTTCCTTTGTTAACACATTGTGGTTAACGTTGAATACAACTGTTGGTAAATCGTTACCTGCAGGAGCGGAAATAACAACCTTCTTTGCACCTGCTGTTAAGTGAGCTGAAGCCTTTTCCTTAGAAGTATAGAAGCCTGTGCATTCTAATACAACATCAACATCTAATTCTCCCCATGGAATGTTTACAGCGTCTTTTTCTGAATAAATTTTGATGGTTTTGCCGTCAACTGTGATTGAGTCTTCACCTGCAGAAACAGTATCTGCAAGAGCATATCTGCCCTGAGCTGAATCATACTTTAAAAGATGAGCTAACATTTTTGGGCTGGTTAAGTCGTTAATAGCAACAACCTCATAACCTTCTGCACCAAACATCTGTCTGAAAGCAAGACGACCAATACGTCCAAAACCGTTAATACCTACTTTAACTGCCATAGTATTATACCTCCTAAAAATTTGTTATTAATTTAACATTATTATTTTACAATATAAAATCAAAATATGCAAGTATTATTTACATTTTTTTCTTTTTTCACCTTTTATACCAATAAACCGGTAAGCCACATTACCGTTATTTAGATAAATTCACTATTTTTTTATAACCTTGAGCATCTCGCCGTTATTAACAATCTGCTCATTATACATAAACAGTATATCGGCATTTCCTATTTCCGCATAATTGGGAATAAGGGTGCTTATAACATATCTTAAATCTATCAAGGTTATCTCACTGTACGCCTCAAGTAACATAGGTGCGACGGTACAGCTGTAGGAATCATTGAATATAACGAGTCTTTTCCCTTCGGGACCCGAAGGATTCTTTATCACACACACGGGTGATGGCCCCGATAAAAACAGGTCATAGGGTGATGCGGAGGTTAGTTTACCGGGATTGTAAACGGTTGTTCCCGGATCTCCCATTATATTATTAACAGTTGAACCTTCGGTAAAGGAACTTGTAAGATAATACATTTCCTCTCCTTTTATCTCCTGAACCTTTGCCTTATGCTGACCGATAAAATTCTCTACCTTCACCTTATTATAATTATTGATATCGACAGAAAAACCAAGCTTTGAGCCAAGCTCATTTATAAGAGCGGATATTTTATCCTGCTTAAAATGGGGATCGGTTATATAATAATCTTCAAGGCTTAATGTTTTAAAAAGATCGATATACTCAGCACTTCTTATCTCTGACGACATAATTTCAAGCATTTTTCCATAATCGAACGGAGTTTTAAGGCTTTCGTTTATAAAGAAGCTTTTACTTGGAATAACCGAATAGAAAACCTTGTTTTCAGGATACAAAGATGCTAAATATTCAATTTTTTCCGCGGTTGATTTTACGCCTGATGTGCGGATTTCACCTATGAAATCCATATAATATCCGTTATGGGATATAATGCCCTGCTCATCAGGCTCTATTAGTTTTTTCTTTCTACTTCAAGCTTCTCAAAGCTTTCCTTAAATTCAGCCGGTGCAATCTGATCGATTATAAGAAGGATTATATTACCTTTATTAATAACAATAACATCTTCCCTGTCAACGCCGACACAAATCCACTTTCTCGGATTAACCTTTTCCTTTATTTCAGCCTTCACCTTCTCAATATCGGTGCCGTCCTTTACCTTAACAAGGCAGATTGAGTGGGCAATACTTCCCATCATAGGTTCGCTGGCAATAGCTTCTTCAAATTCCATTTCAGGAATACCAAGATAGAATTCACTTGTTTCCTTTGTTATTTCCATTTGCATAGTGTTGGGAAGCTCTGCTTTAACGCCTTCATAGATCCTGTCCATAATACCGCCGAGTGAATATGGGTCCTTTACAACATTGAAGCCGTCAAGAATTTTCACACATTCAGCTCTTGTTATATTGTTTTTAGGTCTTATGCTGTTATCTTCATAGCCGGAAACACATTTTGCCTCAACAAGAGCGGATACGAATTCCTTTGCATAGTCAGAAATGTCCGCATAGTCCTTAAAGCCTTTTATAGCCTCTTCACTTTCAGAAGAATAGTAGAAGGCTCTGCCTGCCATAGTCATAACATCCTGTCTTGTAATAAGACTACCGGGATTAAAGTTTTCAGAAGGAGCAACAACGGCAAGAGCATTAAGCTTTCTTACCGGTGCATAAAACCAGTCATCCTCTTTTACATCGGAAAACGGAAATTCAGGATATTCCGCAACCTCATAAGGAATAACCGATGCCAGAACTGTTGCAAATTCGGCTCTTGTCATATTATTATCGGGTCTGAAGCTTCCGTCCTCATAGCCCTTGATTTTACCCGCTTCAATCCATTTTAAAACAATATCCTTTGCCCAATGGGAATCGACATCCTTTGCAGCGGATACGCTAAGTCCTGCAAAAACTGTAAGACACATTGAAAGTGCCAAAATTAATGATAGAAATTTTTTCATATTTTTTCTCCTTTTTGAAAGATTTCGTAAATAAGACTGCTGTATATTTTAAAAAGTTCCATCTTTTAAGAAGGGAATGTAAAAAAACTCCAGACCACCAAAAACAAGATGTATCAACGATTTTGATAGAGAAACTTATAAAATTAACCATTAAAAAGGTAAAGATTTTAGAAAAATCTTTAAAATTTAAGTTTTTGGTTATGAATAAACTTAGCCGTCGGAGAGCTATCCGAACTCGCCTCAAACCCTTAAAAATAGGCTTTTTCTTCGTTGT